>VYCW01000083.1 GCA_009843735.1 Acidimicrobiaceae bacterium
CAACGACACGTTGGCGGTCACCTCCTCAGCCGCAGCCTCCGCATCGAACTCATCGACCGGCTCAGGCTCTGGTTCCGGTGCCGGCTCGGGCTCTGGTGCTGGCTCAGGCTCAGGCTCGGGCTCTGGTTCCGGTGCGGGCTCGGGCGCGGCCGGCTCCTCTACCGCCGGTGCCGGCGCCTCATCCTCGGCGTCGTCACCGCAACTGGCGGCCAGCAACACAACGGCGGCCGCGGCCAATGCGAGTCTCCATGTTCTCGACACGAGTGCCCTCCCTCTGGGATGTCGAAGGACCGGCGGACGTGCCGGCCCGAGATCGAAACTCAGTATACCCAATTACCGGGATGGCTGCCGGGCCGGCCCTAGCTGTCGCGACCGGCCATGGGTATGAAGTCCGACACCGCCACCCAGCACGGGCAACCGGCGTCCCACTGGATCGCCCGGTAGTGGTCCACCAGGGAGTGGTCGCCGGGACCGAAGGAGCCGGGGGCGACGCCCGCCGGCGTGAAGTCGCCCGAAGTCTCGAGCGCGGCCACGAAGTTCTCCCTGGTGAGGTCGGCCGCCGCGCCGTGGAGGCCGGCCAGAACGAGAGAGAGCAGGTCGCAGGTCCTCAGGATGCTGGCGAACTCGCCGGACTCGGGGGCACGCCGCTCGATGTCGGTGCCTGAGTACCGCTCGTAATTGGACAGGCACACCTCGGCCTCCTCGTTGACCATGCCGGCCGCGATCTCGCCGGCACGCTTCATGGTCACGGCCATGGCCCCGTCGAACTGCTCGGCCGGCAGAGTCTTCGCCTGCACGTCGGCGGTCTGCTCGCCGTAGTCGGTCGACAGGTAGACGGGGCGGTAGCCCTGGCTCTCGGAGAATCCCAGCACCCCCGCCAGGCTCGAGCCGCCCACCAGCGGGAGCGCCACCTCGACACCGTCGACGATGAACCGCTGGACCGCGATCGGATCTTCGGGGCTCCCGACGCCCTCCCCCGATGTGGCCGTTTCCGAGACGATCTCCAGGCCGGCGGCGGCTACCAGCTCGCGCATCGCCTCCACACCCTCGTCGAGGCGGGTCTCGTAGTACATCCCGACGCGGTTGTTGAACAACCCGTTGTCGATGGCCCACTGGGCGTAGCTGCGCAGGTGCTTGGCGTGGTCGGCCCGCAGCGTGAAGAACCAGGGCGCGCCCCGCTGGTACAGCGAGGGAGGAGCACCGTCGGCGTCGATCACCGGGATCTGGAACCGGGTGGCGAGGCACTCGGCCCCGACGGTGAAGCTCACGCTGCTGACCGCGGCGAACACGTCAGAGTCCTGGGCGAAGGCCGTGCACACACCGAGCTTTGCGGAGTCGCTGATGATGTTGTACTTGCCGAAGACGAGTTCCACGCCAATGCCCGCAGGCAGGAGCCCCTCGCGTATCCACTGGTCGACCACGGCCAAGGCCTGCGCCTCGGGATCGCCGATGCCGAACTCGGGGTTGAGGACCGCGAAGGCTTCCAGGTCGGGGAAGGCGACGCCGATGCGCACGATCCGGGAGGGAACGGTCGTGGCGGGCGGCTCGTCCGTGGCGGTGCCGGTCTCAGCCGGTGCCGCGGTGGTGGCCGGCGCTGCCTCGGAGGCCGTGTCGGCGGGCGCGTCGTCCGCGGGGGTCTCGTCCGCGGGAGTCTCGGCCTGACCGGGCTCCTCCGGGGGGCTCGTGGTCTCGGTTTCCTGCTGCTGGGCAGGCTGAGAGGCCGGTTCGGTGACGGGCTCGCTGCTGTCGGAGCCGCAGGCAGCCGCCATCATGGAGAGCACGGCAGCCAGTGGCGCAACCCGCCACAGGAGTATGCGTGCGGTCTTGCTCATCGGCCGCTCCTCGGGAATCTCGACGGATGTGCCCTGAGAATACGGTGTACTCTATACCCGGGGCTGTGCGGGAATCCGGGGGAGCATGCCAATGACCAGCACCATCGACTCAACCGGCACTCTCGCCGGACAAGGCAACAACACTGGCGGGGTGCAGGTGCGTAAGGCCACCGGCTCGGTCGGCGCGATCGTCAGCGGGGTGGACCTCAACGAGGACTTCGACGAGGCGACGGGCGCGGTCATCCGTGAGGCGCTCCATGAGAACTGCGCGCTGGTCGTGCGGGGCCAGTTCCTCACGCCCGACGCCCATATGCGGGTTGCCAGGCTCTGGGGAGAGCCGTTCCTGCCCCACTACTACCGAGCCAACTCGGTGGAGGGGTATCCACACATCGCGGTGATCCCCAACTTCGGGAAGGAGAAGACCCCGTCGGAGGGCTGGCACGTGGACGGATCGCACTTCCGGGTCCCGCCCACGGTCTCGGTCGCGGTGGGGCGGACCATTCCCGCCGTCGGCGGGGACACCATGTTCTCGAACCAGTACAACGCCTACGACCGTCTCTCCGACGGCATGAAGCAGTTCCTCGAGGGCCGCCGTGTGAGGTTCGTCGGGACCAGACCCGTCGGACCCGTCCGGCACATGGACCGGATCTCAGACCTGTTGCCGGCCAACGAGAAGGAGGAGGTCGCCCACTACCACCTCATCGCGCCGGAACACCCCGCCACCGGCCGCAAGGCGCTGTACATGAACCGTCCGGGGAAGGCGATGACCCAGTTCGAGGGCATGACGGAGGCGGAGAGCCTTCCCATTCTGGAGTTCCTGCACGCGCAGTCGGTGACGCCCGACAACGTGTACCGCCACTCGTGGACCCCCGGGGATCTCGTCGCGTGGGACAACCGCTGCACCATGCACTACGGCGTCCACGACTACGGCGACGTCGAGCGCACCCTCGTCCGGATAACCGTCGGCGCAGCCCTCTGACAGCCCCGACCGGCGATCACCCTCAAGCGCCGTCTCGGTAGCTCTTGTCGCGGACGCTGTCGAACGCGATCGTCCTGATCGACGCGTAGAGGCCGCCCTCGGCCAGGTTGTGGATCCGGGCGTGGTCGGGGTGCGTCGACCAGCGCACCGCGGCCTCCTCGTTCTCGAAGATCACCACACCCCAGTAGGTGAGGCCCTCGTCGCGGTCGCGCCACTGCACGAACCCGTCGGTCTCCTCGGCCAGGACGCGCATGTCGGCCACCGCGGTGGCGTGCAGGTCGTCGTTGTCGTGGGAATCACGGACCGTCTCGAAGTAGATGAGCTGCATGTTGGGTCTCCCTTTGGTGCTGGGGGTGGTCGAATGGTCTTTGGTGGCCGGTGTCAGGGGGTCGCGGCGTAGCGCTCTCCCGGCTGTAGCTCCACGATCTCGATGTCGCCTTCCTGGACGGCCCGCAGGTCCCCGATTGAGCACCCCACCTTGACGAACGGCCAGATGGACCGGTGCGCGTAGTGGATCGGTACCAGCACCGGCGCCTCCAGAATCCGGGTGGCCTCCACCATCTCACCTGCGGTCACCACCAGTTGCCGGCCCAGGAGTCTCATGCCGTTGATCGGGCCGACGGCCGCGTCGAAGGCGTCTCCGGACTCGCGGTAGCGCTCCAGCGCGGCGAGTTCGAGGGTCTCGCCGCCGTAGAAGATCCGGGCGTCGGGCGAGGTGAGGGCGTAGTTGGTGGTGATCAGTCCCTTGCGCTCGTGATCCTCGACGGCCTCGATGCTCACAAGGTCGGTGAGCCGGCGCTGCTCGCCCCAGGCCAGCACTTCCACGTTGGCGAACCCGGCCTGCGTGGCCCGCTCCACCATGTTCTCGCAGGCCACGTAGACCGGGGTCTCGGCCCGGTGGGCGTAGGTCGCGAGCTCGGCCATCCCCCAGTGGTCGCGCACCCAATGGCTGCCGATGATGGCCGTCAGCCGCGGCAGATCCTCGACCGTCACGGTGGCGTGCTCGTTGAAGGCCCAGCTCTTGACGAACCAGGGGTCGGTGAGCACGACCGCGTCGGCGATCTCCAGCAGCACGCAGGCATTGGCGATGCGGGTGACAGCCCATGGAGGCGAGCCGGAAGTCATGGCCGCTACAGGAGCACGCTCACATGCGAAGGAAGCGGCGGGCGTTCTCGCTGGCGATCTTGCGGAACGTCTCGTCGCCGAGTTCGTCGCGCCACTTGAGAGCGATGTCCACCGAGTTCGGGAAGCGGCAGCCGCCGTGGGGGTAGTCCGAGGAGTACATCAGGATCCCGTCGCCTACCACCGCCGACACCGCTTTCACCGCGTCGGGACCCTCGTCGAGTTCGATGCCGCAGAAGATGTGGCCGTCCAGCGCGTACTCGATGGGCGTCTTGTCGATGCGGGGGAGCTTCGAGGCCAGGTAGTCGGCCTGGTAGGTCATGCGGTTCAGCCAGGCGCCGACCCAGCCGCCGGAGCACTCGGCGAAACCGATCCGCAGGTTGGGGTAGCGGTCGAACATCCCGCTCAGGGTCACATAGGCCACCAGGCGCTGGGCCCCCCACGGGTGGGCGGCCATGCGGGCGATGGCCAGATTGCCCCAGATGTCGCGGTAACCGGGGAAGTAGGGCGGCTCGTAGAAGAACGAGTGGTGCACCAGCGGCAGGTCGGCGTCGTTCATCAGGGACCAGATCCCGTCGAGCGAGGGATCGTCGACGGGCAGACCCTCGGGCAGCATCACCGAGACCGCGGCCAGCCACGGCTCGCCGGCCAGCGACTCCAGTTCAGTCACCGACCACTCCGGGTCGCGGGCGTTGAGCACCAGCGCAGCCTTGAGCCGGTCGGTGTCGATGCCGCAGTAGTCGCCGAGGTAGCGGTGGTAGGCGGCGTACAGCTCGGTCTGGATGCCGGCGTCGAGCGCGGTGGACGCGGTGGAGAACGTCGACGGGAAGATCAGCGCGATGTCGACACCCTCGGTGTCCATGTCGTCGAGGCGCCCGCGGTTGTTCTCGTTGTTGACCTCGGGGACCGGCTTGACGTCGAAGTTGAGCTTGACCGCGCTGCCGAGGGGGCCCTGGGCGCCGCGCTGGCCGACTGCGGTCTGCTGCTCGTCGGTGCCGGTGTACAGATCGCGCCGGTAGGGGATGGGGGCCACGCTGAGGTGGTGCCCCTCGGTGACCTTCATGTAGTAGGGGAGCAGCTCGTCCCAGCGGTCGAGCAGAGCGGGGCTGGCGTACTTATGCAGCGTCTCCATATTCGGGCCGACGTGGTGATCGGTGTCGATGAACTCGAAGCCTTCTCTCATGGTCTGGATGCTCCTGACGATGACTCGATGACGCGGACTTATGGGAACCAGCGTTCGCCGGGCGGGAAGTGCGCCGGCAGCGAGAACATGCCGTAGACGATGCCGACTGTCTCGGCCCTCACGGCGTTGTCGTGGTCGATGGTGTAGTCGGGCAGCCGGCGCAGCACGCCGCTGAGCGCGACCTGGATCTGGCGCCGGGCCAGGTTGGATCCCAGGCACCGGTGGGCGCCGAGGCCGAAGGTCACGTGACGGTTCGGGAATCGGTCGAGAACGATGCGGTCGGGATCCTCGAAGACGGAGTCGTCGCGGTTGGCCGAGGCCCACACCATCAGCACCAGGTCTCCCTTGGAGATGTGGCGATCACCGATGACCACGTCTTTGGTAGCGGTGCGGGCCATCGCCATCTGGGGCGCTTCGAAGCGCAGGAACTCCTCGACGGCCGAGGTCATCAGGGCGGGATCCTCGATCAGGCGGCGCCTCAGGTCGCGGTCATGGTCCATCTGAATGAGCGCGTTGGAGATGGCCGAGCCGGTGGTGTCGAAGCCCCCCTGGACGATGAGGGTGGCCATCTCCTTGACCTCGTGGTCGGTCACCGGCCGGCCGTCCACGGTGGCGTTGAGCATGTAGGAGATCATGTCGTCGCGGGGGGACTTGCGCCGGGCTGCGATCGTGTCCTTGATGGTCTGAGCCACGAACTGGAGCCCCTCGGGAACGTTCACCCGCCGGGGGCTGTCCTGACGGAGGAACACCACCTGGTGGAGCGGCACCGAGAAGTCCTTCCACAGCTCCACGGGGAGTCCCAGCTTGTAGAGCGTGGTCATAGCCGGGACGGGGTCGGCGAAGTCGTGGACGAAGTCGCACGATCCGGTTTCGATGAAGTCGTCGATGGCGGCGTGCACGAACCGCTCGATCACCGGGGTGATGCGGTCGACGGCCGCGGGCGACAGCATCGGGTGCAGGACCTTCCGGAACGCCAGGAACTCCGGCGCGTCCATCTCGGCGGGGATCGACTTCTGCCCGACGTTCTTCTTGGGCGGGATCACCAGGGTCTCCGCGGAGGAGAACGTCTCGTCGTCGGTGGCCACCTGGCGGATCTCCTCGTAGCCGGTGAGCACCCAGAAGCCGCCGTGGCTGGCAGTTCGGGCCACCGGACACTCCGAGCGCAGCCGGGCTAGTTGCGACCAAGGATCGGCGACGAAGTCCTCCGAATGGTGATCGAAGTCGACCTCCGCGTTCACGGTGTCCAACATATCAGGATACTCAATTTGCCGCGACGTCGAAGGACTCAGCCGAGAGTGCTGGCCTGCCAGGTCTCGCCGCCGTCGGTGCTGGTGTACACCCCGCTGTTGGTCGCTCCGGCCAGGGTCGGGCCGGGACCCTCGCGGATGTCGTAGAAGCTGACACCGTCGATCCCGTCGTCGAGGACCGTCCACGTGACGGCGCCGTCGTCGCTGCGAAGCAACTGCCCCCCGGCGCCGAGGAACAGCCGGTCCCGGCTGTCGGCGAACAGGGAGTACATCTTGGCCTCCTGGCCCAGGGGCAGGGGCCGTGGGTCCCAGGTGTCGCCGTTGTCGGTGGACGCCGAGATGTAGCAGCGGCGGCCACCGGCATAGATCGTGCCGTCTGAGGTCTGCGTGAGGCAGTAGTAGCTGCGCCCGGACAGGGTCTCGGTCCACGTTGTGCCGTCGTCGTCAGAGGTGAAGACGCCACCCACCTTCGCTACACCGATCACGTCTCCGGTGCACGCCAGCAGCCGTCCGCTGGCGGAGCGCACAATCTGGTGCACCTGCCGGTGGGGCGGGCCACCGGCGACCGGACTCCAGACTCCGTCGCGGTACTCCACAAGGCCGTCGCCGAGCGTTCCCACCAGCAGATGGTCGGGCCCGTTCTCGAAGACAGCGAAGGCCCGGGAGTCCAACTCATCCTGCGGCGTCCATTCCGGGCTGGCGCGCACACCCCAGTCACCCCCGGCCAGGACCTCGCCCGCCGCGTTAGAGGCGAACCCGTACACCACCGACCCGGGCGCGATCTTCTGAAACGTCTTGCCTTGGTCTTCGGACCTCAGGAGGCCGGCCTTGGCCCCGGCATACACGGTGCGGCCGTGAAAGTGGACTGCCCACGTCTCGTCGGGGGTCAGGCCGGGGTCGACGAGGCGCCAAACGTCGCCCTCACCGATCCAGAGGTGGGCATAGCTTCCGGCCATGATGCGTCCGTCGTCCAGTTGATGAACCGAGAAGATGCGGTGGCTGTCGAGTTCGGCGGCGATTCGTTGCCAGGTCCGGCCGTCGTCGAGCGAGCGGGCCAGACCCTGGCCCGTTCCTGCGAGGATCGAGCCGTCGTCGAGGACGGTGAGCGCATGGACCGACGTGTCCCCGGGGCCCTCCGAGGACGGCTCCCAGGTGGTGCCACCGTCGCGGGACCGGAGGACACCATCGCCATGGGTCCCGGCCAGGATTACTCCCGATGGGGTTTCGGCGAGGCTGTTGATGGTCGCGGTGGTCGCACCCAGCTGAGTCCAGGCCTCCTGGTCGTAACGGGCCCAGAGGCCTGATCCGTCGGTTCCGGCGACGATCAGTCCGTCGCTCAGCTCAAGAAGCCGGAAGGTCCTGAGACCCTCGGGCCGGCCGGAACCCGAGCCGGTGGTCGCGTAGATCGGCTCGTCGTCGAGTTGATCCCAGCTCCGGCCCTGGTCGTCGGAGCGCCAGAGGCCTCCGGAGGTGGCCGCCAGGATGCCGCCGCCTGCGGTGGCGGCGAAGGCGTTGATGCTGATGTGGTCGAGGCCGTCTACTGGTGTCCAGGTGATGGCGTTGTCGGTGGAGCGAGCGATGCCCCGAACGCAGGTTCCTACCAGGACGATCCCAGGCTCGGGCTCGGCGATCGCGAAGTACCGGGGCGGGCCTCCCGAGAGGCCGTCGTTGTGCTGCGACGCCACCGTCCCTATTCGACCCCGCCCACGGTTATTCGGTGGAGGGTGCGCTCGGCGTCGCCGTAGTCGTGGACCCCGTAGTGCATGGCGCACTGGTTGTCCCAGCAGACGACGTCGCCGGGTTGCCACTGGTGGCGGTAGACGTTGTCGGGGGTCGAGGACTGGTCGTACAGGAACTGGAGGATGGGGAGGCTCTCGGCCTCGGTGAGGCCCTCGATGGCGACCATCGACTTGCCGGGCCGGTTGAGGTAGAGGGCGGTCCGGCCCGTTTCTGGATGGACCCGCGCGATCGGGTGGTAGTTGTCCACCGGTTCGCGTTCGGTGGAGGGAAGCGTGTCCGGCCTGCCGTGCATCTTCTGGACTCGCTTGGGCCGCGAACCCACGAACTTGCCCCGCCGGCCGGCGATGAGCTGCTTCATGCCCTCCGACAGGCGGTCGTAGGCGATGTACTGGTTGGAGAACATCGTGTCGCCACCGGTCTCGGGAAGGACGTGGGCCAGGGCGACCGACACCGTGGGCGGGGTGGGCATGTGCGACCAGTCGGTGTGCCACGACTCGGCCGGGGCCTTGGCCTTGCCGAAGTTGGGCACGATGGCGATCTTCGGGTAGCCGTCGAGCGAGTTCTTGGCGTAGTACCAGGGCAGGAAGGGCTCGCCGAACACCGCGGCCAGCCGCATGTGGTCGTCCGGGGACAGGAACTGGTCCCGCAGTATGAGCACGCAGTTGTTGAAGAGGGCCGATCGGAGGGCGTCCGCCTCGGCTTCGGTGATGTCCGTGGTCAGGTCGATGCCGGTGAGGCTCACGCCAACGGAACCCGTGAGCGGCTGCAGGCGGATCGTCTTGTTCGTCATCGGCGGGAATCGAGGGTATCAAGCACCGGATCATCGAGGCGGTAGACGCGGGCGGCGGTGGCCGAGAACAGGGCCCGGCGCTCGGTGGCGGTCAGCGGCGAAGCGATCTCCAGGTAGGCCTCGACGAGCGCGGTGTAGCTGCCGAAGAGGCGGTCGATGGGCCAGTTGGTGCCGAACATGGCCCGATCGGCCCCGAAGCACTCGATGCAGTGCTCGGCCCATCCTCTGATGCTGTCGACGCTCCAGTCCGGGTCGGCGCCGCTGGCCAGGGCCGAGATCTTCACCACGACATTGGGACGGGACGCCACCAGGTGGATGCCGCGCGACCACTCCTTGAAGTAGTCGCGGTCGCGCCGAACGGGCTGGCCGGCGTGACCGAGGATCAACGTTGCGTCGGGGCGGCGGTCGGCCAGAGCGCAGACGGCGTCGAACTTCGGGTAGGGGACCAGCACCTCCAGGCTCAGCCCGGCGTCGGCTAGGAGGTCGAAGCCCCCGGCGAAGGCGTCGGTGTCGATGGTCGCAGGTGACAGCATGTCCCGGACGCCGCGCAGCAGCCGGTGGCCGGCGTTGGCCTCGATCACCGACGCGATGTCGGCGTCGGCGGGATGGGCCTGCGCGATGATGGCATCGGGAGCCCCCTGCTCGTCGGCCATCGACTGCAGCCAGGCCGTCTCCAGCCCGGGGACCCTCTCCACGCAGGACTGAATGTGCACGATCCGGTCCGGAGCGTGGACGCCGGCCTGGACCCGCAGTTCGGCCGCGGTGAACTGCGGGGCGTCCAGGCGGTGCATTCCCTTGAGGCGGGGATGCTCGAACTCCGGGTCGAGATAGCGCCAGTGGAGGCCCTCGACCCGGTGGTCCCAGAAATGCACGTGGGTGTCTACGAACTCGGTCACGTCGTGCCCCCTCGCGTCGGTGGGCCGGCGTCGGTCTGGGTGCCCATGTAGGCCTCGATCACCCTGGGATCGGTATCGAGAATCTCGGGCGGGCCCGCTGCGATCTCCTCGCCGGCCTCGAGCACGTACAGGCGGTCCACCAGCGACCGCATCATGGCCACGTCGTGGTCGATCACCACAAAGGTCATGCCGGCCCGGGACCGCAACTCCGAGATGACCCGCACGAAGTCGCTGACCTCACGGTGGCTCAGCCCTGCGGTGGGCTCGTCGAGCAGCACGACGTGGGCCCCGAGCGCGGAGGCGCAGGCCAGCTCGGCCAGGCGCCGGGCGCCGGTCGAGAGGTTGGCGATCTGGGTGTGGGCATGCTCCCGGAGACCGAGGTCGGTGAGCACCCCGAGCGCGATCCGCTTGCGCTCCCGCTCCTGGCTGCGGGCCCGGGGCGTCCCCAGCAGCGCCGGGCCCAGCCGGGTCGGGTGCTGGCGCTCGAGCGCGAGGCTCACCGCATCCACCAGCATCATGTCCTCGAACAGCCGGGCCTGCTGGAACGACCGGCCCAGCCCCAGTCGTGCCCGGCGGTGCGCGGGAAGCGAGCTGATGTCACGCCCGTCCAGCAGCACCTTCCCCGAGTCGGGACGCCGATGGCCGGAGAGAGCGTCGAACAGCGTGGTCTTGCCGGCACCGTTGGGCCCCATCACCCCGACGATCTCATGGCGCTTCACGCCCATGGACACATCGCGCACCGCATGGACGCCCCCGTAGGACACCGAGATCCCGGAGGCCACCAGTACCTCGATCCGGTCGCCGAGCGGCGCGTCCGGCCCGCCGGCATGGGCAGCGGCCGCGGCGGGCACTGCTCCGGCCGGTTCCCGGTCGGGCGGGCCGGCTATGTCGCCCGCCGGCAGCAGCCCCCGGTCGATGGCAGCCTCCACCAGCTTGTCGCGGGTGGCGAACACCAGCGACGCCAGCCCGCCCGGCAGCAGCAGCAGCACCGCCAGCACCCCCATGCCCGACGACAGCAGGCCCCAGTCCTCGCCCAGGATCCGGGGGATGCCCTGAACCCAGAAGGCCCCCAGCACCGCCCCGGTGATCGTGGTCACCCCGCCGAAGATCGTCATCACCACCAGCGACAGCGACTCGCCGGGGCCGAAGGTCCCGCCGATGTCTCCGGAGAACGTCACCAGCAGCCCGCCGTAGAGGAAGCCGCCGAACGAGGCGATCATCCCCGAGATCACGAAGGCCGACAGCTTCGTTGTTCGCGGCGACACGGCCACGCTCGACGCCGACGGCTCGTTGTCCCTCACCGCCACCATCCTGCGGCCGAGGCCGCTGAGCCTCAGGCGGTGGACCACGAACATGGTGATCAGCAGAGCGCCCAGGCAGACCCAGTAGTAGCGGATCTCGTGGTTGAAGCCGACGCCGAAGAAGGTGGGGCGCGGGATCGACATCGACGTGCCCCCGTCGCTGCCTCGATGGTTGAGCCAGTCCTGTTCCAGCAGCCAGCCGCTGGCCGCCACCGAGAAGGCGAGGGTTATGACGGCCAGGAACAGGCCCCGGATACGCAGCGCGGGCAGCCCGATCAGCAGCGCCACGATCCCGCCGGCGACGGTGGTGGCCACGATTGCCGGCCCGTGGGGAACGCCCATCTGGTACAGGCGCCCTCCGAGGGCCGCGCCGACGGCCACGAACGCGAACTGCCCCATCGATACCTGGCCCGCGAAACCGGTCAGCACCACCAGCGACAGGCCCAATACCGCGAACAGCGCGACCGCGCCCATGAAGAACTGCTCCGACGACGTCATGCGGGCCGGCAGGTAGGCGGCCACGGCCAGCGCGGCCGACAGCAGGGCGATCTTGGTGAATCGAACCCTGAAGTTGGCGGCCAGGGCGGGCTTGAGGGGCACGATGGCGGCGGCCAGCGTCCAGGAGCTTTGCTCGGAGCCCCGGAGCACCGAGCCCAGCCGCTTCTGCATCAGGAAGCTCCCCGCGATCGCGACCAGCAGCACCAGATCCAGCGCGCCGCCGATCGGGTAGTTCCACAGCACGAGCGCCTCGAGCACACCGATGGCGATGCCGGCGACGAACACCGACGACAGGCGGGTGAGCCCGCCCAGCATCGCCGCGGCCAGCGCCTTCAGCATCAGCTGGGGTCCGAGAGCCTGGGACAGAGCCAGGGGCCGGGTCGGTCCTATGAGGATGGCCGACACGCCGGCCAGCAGCCCTGCTGCGGTCCACACCGCGAACGACACTCTGTCGATCGGGACCCCGGCCAGCCGGGCGGCGTCGGTGTTCTCGGCCGCGGCCCGGCTGGCCTTGCCCAGCCGACTGCGCCCGAGGAACAGCGCCAGCGCGACGGTCAGGACGGGGACGGCCACCAGTATGGTCAACTGACCGGGGCCGAGGAGGAGCGTGCCGACGGTGATGCGCCAGTCGAAGGGCGTCGGGTAGATCTTGCCCACGATGTCGCCGCCCTTGGGCAGCAGCGCGCCGCCGAAGAACAGCAGCTGCGAGGCGCCGATGGTGGCCACCAGCACGGTGAGGCGCGACGCCGAGCGCAGGGGCCGGATCACCAGGAACTCGAACAGCCCGCCGGTGGCCGCGGCCACCAGCAGGGCGATGACCAGCGCGAGGGCGTAGGGCCACCCGAGATTCAGGGCGAATATCGGGATCATCAGCGCAGCCAGTGCGCCCATCTCGCCGTGGGCGAAGTTGATGACCCGCGACGACCGGTAGACGAGGGTGATGCCCAGCCCCAGCAGCGAGTAGGTGAGGCCGGTGATCACACCGAGGATGACGACGTTCTGGGGGACCTCCCAACCGACGAGGGGCAGAGTCACGGGCAGGGGTTCTCCTGCTCGACGAACGCCGCGTACTCGCTGAGCTGCTCATCGAAGTCCTGCCGGCTGATCCCGGTCAGCACCCCCACGAAGTTGGTGCTGGCCTTGGGGGCCAGCCGGGCGTCGCCCAGGTCGGGCAAGGCAATGGCCTTGGCCAGGTCGAGGCCGTCCCGGTCGAGGGCGGCCACCCCCACGACCGGGCAGTAGGCGACGTCCTCGGACGTGTTGCGCACCGTCACCTGCACCGTCGCGGTCAGCCCCTCCACCCGGACCCGCGGCTCGCCCACGTCGAGGACCTCCCGGTCATACACCTGGAGCAGGCCGAGCACCAGTCCCACCACGAATCCGGCCGTGATCACCACGGCGAACAGCACTCGCCGGGTCCGCTCGTTCCACCATGGTCCCAGCAGCCGCGCCGCCGTCCGGGCGCTCCGTTCCAGCAGGTCCGGCGACGAGGTCATTGCTGGCCCTCCAGGAGCCGGCGGGTCAGCTCGTCGGCATCGAGGGCCGCCGCCGGACCCAGTTCGCTCACCCGGCCCCGGTCCATGAAGAACACGGAGTCGGCCACCGACAGCGCTACCCCGATGGACTGCTCGACCAGCAGGATCGTGGTTCCTAGGGCGGCGATGCGCTCCACCACCTTGAGCAGCTCCGCGGTGACGGTCGGGGCCAGGCCCAGGCTCAACTCGTCGATCAGCAGCAGTTCCGGCCCGGCCACCAGCGCCCGGCCGAGGGCGACCATCTGCTGCTCACCGCCCGAGAGGGTGCCGGCCCGCTGATCGAGCCGGCTGCCGAGCGCGGGGAACACGTCGAGCACCTCCTCGAGGCGGCTTCCCACCAGGCTGCTGCTCCCGGCGAACGGGTATGCGCCGAACCACAGGTTGTCGCGCACGCTCAGCGATCCGAACATCGACTGCCCCGCGGCCATCAAGGTGATGCCCAGCTTGGCTCGCTGCTCGGGAGGTATGCCGACCAGATCCTGGTCCCGGAAGAACATCCGGCCCGACTGGGCGTGCAGCAGCCCGCCGATGTTGGCCAGCAGGGTGGTCTTGCCCACCCCGTTGCGGCCCACCAACGCATGGCAGCCGCCCTCCGGCAGCGTCATGTCGATGCCGAATAGCACCTGGATCGGCCCGTAGGAGAAGTCCAGGCCCTCGATGTGAAGCAGGGGGTCGCCTCGGGCGGCGTCCTGGACCTCGCTCCCGGACTCGTCCGCACCGGCCGGATCAGCCTCCGGTCGCGGCCTTGCGGGCGGTGGCGCCTGGACGGCCTTGGCGGACGCGGCAGGCGGTGCGGCCCCGGTCAGCCCGGCCATGTGCTCGGCGTGCTCCCGGCGCACCATCGCCTGGACGGCCTGCTCGTCGCGCCGGTAGCTGGCCAGCGCGAAGGTCATCAGGATCAGTCCGGCCAGCGCGGCCAGCGGGATCAGCACCATGTAGGCCGTCCGCAGGTCGCTGGCATCGGCGATTGCGCCGTAGATCACCGGCGAGGCGGCCGAGGCCAGACTCTGGGTCACCGCGTCCAGCGACGTGCCGCGGCCTCGCAAGTCCGGGTGCAGCACGTCGACCCGGGCCGCGTTGAGCGGGGGGATCGCAGCCACCAGGAACAGGGCGCCGAATGAGAGCAGGACCAGCATCAGCGGCGTGTAGCCCACCAGGAAGGCGGCGATGAACAGGGGCGCCGAGATCAGGCGGGCGATGCCGGCCACGCCGATACGGGCCGACGTGTAGCCCGAGTGGGTCAGGAAGTCGGCGAGGTTTCCCGCGGTGAGCACACCCACGAGGCCGCCCACCGCCACCACGCTCAACGCGGTGGTGGCCTCGGCGATGTCGAGGTCGTGGTAGCGGATCAGGAACGTGGGCGTCCACACGCCGATCCCGCCGAAGAACAGGCTCCCCACCGCGGACGACACCAGGCTGGCGGTGTAGGAGCGGCACCGCAGTATGTGCCGGTAGGCCTCCACCACCGGGATGCTCTGGAACCTGGACGGGATGGTCGCCCTCTCGTCGGATTCGAGGCGCTGATGGCGGCGCTCCTGGACGCCGCGCACCGGCTCGGGCAGGCGCCAGCTCAGCAGGGCCACCACGAAGGCGGGCAGCGCGAAGAAGAAGAAGGTGGCTCGCCAGCCCCAGGCCTGGCCCATTAGCCCCCCGATCGGCAACAGGAAGAAGCCCGTGAGCTGCCCCATCTGGTAGATGCCCATCACCTTGGAGCGCTGGTTCACCGGGTAGTAGTCGGCCAGCAGCGACTGCGAGGTCGGGTTGTCGCACGGATCCCAGAGACCGAGCACCATCCGTCCCAGCAGCAGCATGACGAAGCCGCTGGCCATCCCGGTGAAGATCATGGTGACGCCCCAGGCGGCCGTCCCCCAGGCGATGATCCTGGTGCGGCTGTAGCGGTCGGCCAGCGCACCGAAGGGCACCGTGCCGAGGGTGACACTGATCAGGTAGGAGCCGCTGAGGATCCCCAGAGCGGTGTCGGACAGCCCGAACTCACGCTTGAGCAGCGGGAACATGGACGACAGCAGGAACTGGTCGCTCACGTTGATGGTGTAGACGGCCGTCAGCAGCACGAGCGGCCACTTCCAGACGCCCACCAGCTTGCGGGTGACGTGGAACTTTGGACGCGGGGTGAGCGTCGGCGTCAGGGACGAGATGCGCTCAGTCGCGGCCGGTGTCAGCACCATCGTCCGCTCCCGTCCAGGCCCGTTTGCCAGCGCATCCCAAAGCCACAAACAGTATACTAAACTCGCTGTGGGTGACATGACCGTCGGGGAGCGCCTACTGGGCCTGGTAGCCGACGTCGACGGTGCGCTCTTCGGTGTTCCCGGCGGGCAGACCCTCCCTCTGTACGCCGCCTCGAGGGGCGCGGACGTCCGGCACCTGATGGTGCGGGACGAACGCAACGCGGTGACCGCGGCCGACGCCCACGCCCGCCTTACCGGCATCGTGGGCGTCTGCGACGCCACCGTCGGACCGGGGGCCACCAACCTCGTCTCGGGTCTGGCCGAGGCCCAGGCATCCTCGATCCCGGTGGTGGCGGTGGTGGCCGACACCAGGCGCGACGCCGAGCACCTGAGGCGCTACTCGGTGGCCTCGCAGTCCTTCGAGCAGTCCGAGACCCTGGCGCCGGTCACCAAGTGGGTCGGGAGGGTCCACGAGCCGGCCGCGCTCGACGAGGTCGTCGACCAGGCGCTGCGGGTGGCCACGGCCGGCCGCCCCGGGCCGGTGGTGGTGTCGATCCCCGAGGACATCTTCCTGGGTGCGGCCGACGGGTCCCGGCCCCGGCCCGTCACCGACGCCGACCGCCGGTTTCCCCGGCACCGGCCGCACCCGGAGCCGGAGCTCGTCGAGACCGTCGCCGGGATGATCCGGGAGGCCGAGCGACCGGTGGTCCTCGCCGGGGGCGGGGTGGTGTTCAGCGGCGCCGCGCCCGCCCTGTCCGATCTGGCTGAGGGATGCTCGCTCCCCGTGGCGACCTCGCTCAACGGCAAGGGCGCCATCGACGAGCGCCACCGGCTGTCGGCCGGCGTCGTCGGGGGTTTCGGCTCTCAGCGAGGGAACCTGGTCGTGCAGGCCGCCGATCTGATCGTCGCGGTCGGCACCAAGCACTCCCAGCTCGGCACCCACGGATGGCGCCTCCCGGCGGCCGGCCAGACCGTCGTGCACGTGGACATCGACGCCACCGAGATCGGGCGGGCCATTCCCGCCCACATCGGAGTGGTCGCCGACGCACGGTCGTTCCTCATGGCGCTGGCAGAGGTGCTTGAGGCATGGTCCGGTTCGTCCACCCCATGGATCGACGGCATCCGGCCTGACGAGGATCCTGTCGGCGGTGATGAGGCCGTGCGCCCGGAGGCGGTCGTGGCTGCTCTCGACGACCTGCTCGGCCCCGACGACGTGCTGGTGTGCGAGGCGTCGCTGTCGTCGGGATGGGGAGCCCGTTACTTCCGGGTCAAGCGGGCCGGTCCGGGAATGCTTGCGCCCCGGGGTCTGGCCGGGCTCGGCTGGGCCCCTGGAGCCACGCTGGGGGCACGCGTGGCCCGTCCCGAGGGCAGGGTGGTCGCCCTCACCGGCGACGGCGGGTGGGGCTACGGACTCAGCGAGACCGAGACCGCGGTCCGGTACGGGCTCGACCTCACCACGGTGGTGCTCAACAACTCCTCCCTGGCATGGATCCGCCATGTGGAGTCCCGCATGAGAATGCCGTACAACACAGACTTCAGCCCCGTCGACTTCGCTGCCACGGCCCGGGCCATGGGGGCTGACGGCCGCCGGATCGACCGAGGCCAGTCCATCGCCTCGACCATCTCCGAAGCGCTCGAGACTCCGGGACCCTCGGTGGTCGAAGTCCCGGTCTCACCGGATGCCACCCCGATCATCCGTTACGGAACGGTCCGGAGAGCCGCCTATGGCTGATCGCCGTGCAGGAACATGCCCGTGAGCCGCGACCGTCTCGAGGGGTTGGCGGGAGAACGCCGGTGATCCTTGAGGAGGTGTTGGGCGGACTCCGGTTCCCGGAGAGCCCCCGGTGGCGCGAGGGTCGCCTCTGGTTCTCCGAGAAGCGGGCCGGCCGGGTCGTCCGCCTCGACCCCGACGGCCCGGCTCCCGTAGTGGAGGTCGAGGCCGATCCGGGAGGCCTGGGCTGGTCGCCGGAGGGTGACCTTCTCGTGGTCTCGATGGGAGACCGACGCCTCCTGCGGGCCGGCGGCGGCCAGTTGGCCGAGGTCGCCGATCTGGCCCCTCTCACCAGAGGCAAGTGCAACGACATGGTCGTTGACACTCTGGGACGGGCCTATGTGGGCGACTTCGGTTACGACCTCGCCAGTGGTGAGCAGCCCGCCGGAGGTCACATCGTGCTGGTGGAACCCTCCGGAGCGGCCCGGGTCGTGGCCGACGACCTCGGCTTCCCCAACGGGTCGGTGGTCACCGCCGGCGCCCGGGAGTTGATCGTGGCCGAGTCGTCGGCCGGACGGCTGACCGCGTTCGGCATCGCCGACGACGGGAGCCTTCACAGCCGGCGGGTGTTCGCCGATCTCGGTGGTGGGGTGGCCGACGGCATCTGCCTTGACGCCGAGGGAGCGGTTTGGTATGCCGACCCGCTCGGCTGCGAGGTGGTCCGGGTGGCCGACGGGGGACGGGTGCTCCACAGAATCTCGACCGGCACCGAGGGAGCGTTCGCCTGCACCCTGGGCGGTGACGACGGCCGGACCCTGTTCGTGTGCACCTACTCGGAGGCGGCCTCCATGGATCCTGGCGGCCCGCCGGTCGGCCGGATCGTCGCCACCCAGGTTGACGTGCCCTCCGGTGGCTCGCCTTGAGGAACCGACCAAGAGGCCGAGCGGGCAGGAGAGCGAACCCGGCCCATACGGACGAGGCCGTGGCCCGAGCGGCCCGTGAGCGAAGCGAACAAGAGCGGGAGACACTCGCTCGGCAACTGCGGGCCGGTCCCGCGCCCGAGCACCGCAAGCGCCTGAGTCTGGCCGTGGTCCTAGCCGGGACGCTGGTCGGATTCCTCGACTCCAACGTGGTGAATGTCGCCCTCCCTTCGATCGCCGCTGGCCTCGATGCCGACACCGGGATCGAGTGGGTCGTCACCGCTCACCTGCTGGCGCTCGGTGTGACCCAAGCACCGGCCGGGTGGCTGGCCGACCGGTGGGGGCTCCGCCCGGTCTTCCTGCTGGCGCTGGGCGGGTTCGCGGCCTTCGCGGTTCTGGCGGCGGGTTCTCCCAACCTGGTGACGCTGGTGGTGGCCCGTATCGGGCAGGGTCTCTGCAGCGGCGCCACGCTCGTCGTCGGGACTCTGCTCATCTACGAGATGACCCCGCCGGAGACCCGGGGCCGGGTAATCGGCTACAGCGGCGGACTCTTCATGATCGCCCCGGCCCTGGGGCCCCTGCTGGGCGGCTGGGTGGTCACCGTCACCAGCTGGCGGTGGCTGTTCCTCGGCTTCACTCCGGTCTGCGGGCTGCTGCTCCTGGCTGCCCTGCGTTTCGTTCCGGCCGAGTCGCCGGGCGAGCGACGTCCGATGGACCTGCTCGGCACGGGGTTGTTCACGGTGTCGTTGGTGGGGTTCCTGACGGCCTCCTCCTACGCCTCCGACTGGGGTCTGTCGTCGCCCGTCTTCATCGTCACCATGGTGACGTCGCTGCTGATCGCCACCGCCTTCTGGCTGCGGGCGTCCCGCACGCCCCACCCACTCATCGATCCCAAGCTCTACAGCTCCCGGGACTTCACGCTGTGCATGGTCGTCGTGGGGACTCTGGCCATGGCTCAGTTCTCCCGCCAGGTCTTCATACCGCTGGAAATGCAGGCGGTACGGGGCCTGAGCCCAGTCGGCGCCGGCGCGGTGCTCACCCCGAGCGCCCTCCTGGCCGCAGCCACCATGCCCCTGGCCGGCCGGGTCACCGACCGCTTCGGACCGAAGCCGGCCATCGTCACCGGGATGGCCCTGGCCGCGGTGGCCACCGGCCTGCTGGCGACCACCGACCCAACGACTCCGCTCTGGCTCGTCGTGGTCTACATCGCCGGGTCGGGCGTCGGGGTAGCCATGGTGGCCATGCCGACCACACTGCTCAGCCTGAGCTCGGTGGTCCGCCGGCTGCGGACCCAGGCCTCGGCGGTGAGGAACCTCACAGGCCGGGTGGCCGGCGCGCTGGGAACGGCGGTGATCGCCACCGTCATCGTGAGCGACGTGGGGAGCCTCACCGAGATGGGCCGCGAGCCGGAGGTGCTGGCGAGGGCTCAGGATGCCTACAACAACGGGTTCCTGGTGGCCACCGCGCTCATGGTGGCCGGAGTGGTGATGTCGCTGGGCCTGACCAACCGCCGCCCGAGCGAAGACGAGGATGAGCAGGTGGAGTTGCCGTGACGGACGAGCCGTTCGTCGATGCGCATGTGCACTTCTGGGATCGCTCGGTGTCCGAGCTTCAATGGGTGTGGCTCGACGCCGGGTTCTCGGGATACCGGTTCGACAGCGCCGACGGCTACCGCGGATCGAGTTACCTGCCCCCGGACCTGATGGCCGAGGCTGACGGCACCGGCCTGGCCGGCGTGGTCGGCGTGCACTGCGCCGAGCCGATCCCCGACCCGGAGGTGGAGACCGCCTGGCTCGAGCGCGTCGCCGACCGCTACGGCCTGCCCGACGTCACCGTGGGCCGCTGCGAACTGGACCGATCCGGCACGGCCGGCTTGCTGGAACGCCACCGCCACCACCGGCGATTCCGGGGCGTGAGGGACCTGACCGCCTACGAGAGCCTCGCCGTAGACCGTGCGTTCGGGGCGCTGGACGCCGCAGGCAGGTTGGGCATCTCCGTCGAGGTGAGGCGCCCCCACGACCAGCTCGACGTGGTGGTCGAGATCGCCCGCCGCTGGCCCGACATCGTTGTCGTGTTGAGCCACGCCTGCTTGCCGTCGTCGCGGGACGCCGCCAGCCTGGCCGAGTGGTCGGCTGCATTGCACGATCTGGCCGACCGGACCCAGTCAGTGGTGTGCAAGATCTCGGCGGTGGCGGGCCGGGGCGATCCCGACTGGACTACCGCCAGCATCCGGCCCTGGATCCTGGCCGCGGTGGAGGCCTTCGGTCCCGATCGCTGCATGCTCGGCTCGAACTGGCCCGTCGACCGGCGCTACGGCTCCTACCGCAGGCTCATCGACGGCTACCGCGATGTGCTGTCGGTGCTGGACCCCGCCGAACGGCAGGCGATCCTGGCCGGCACCGCCCGCCGGGTGTACCGGATCCCCGATTAACTCAGGCGGTCGGCGAGCCAGCGGGCGATGCGGTCCTCCAGCGGCTCGGCCTCGGGCTGTTCGAACTGAAGCACCGAGGCCATCGTGATGCCGATGCCGAGCCCGCTGAACACGGCCAGGTCGCTGCCCTCGGGAGCCGACGCCAGGTAGGCGTCGACCGCGGCCCGCACCCCCTCGCGATCCTCGGTGGACGCCAGGGCGAGGACGCTCACCGGCCGGATATCCAGCGCCGCCGCGACGCGGCCGGCGTGCCGGGGCGACACCAGGCACACGGCGAGCACCCCGTCGCATCCGGCGGCTGCCTCGACCGCTTCGGCTGCGGTGTCCTGCTCGGCCAGCACGCCCAAGCGGTCCGGGTCCACTCCGGGCTGCTCGGCGACCACCTCCAACGCCCTGGCCACGTCGAAACGCACCCGGCGACGCTGGCCCGGGCCCATGCGGGCGTAGGTGCAGCCGCCCCGGCTGGCGCCCCGGCCCCTGATGTCCAGCATCAGGGTGGCCACACCGTGCTGAGCCAGGAAGTCACAGGTTCGCTTCCAGGCATCACGCTCATGGCGGGAGCCGGCCACGGTCACCACCGCGGGCACGTCCGCATCCGAGGTGGGACGGTGCCACACGGCCCCCAACGGCCAACCGTCGGCGGCGCTGAACGCGAGCTCATGAGTTGACGGCGAGTTCATCGGTCCAGCACCTCGGCCAGCCAGCCGACCACCCGGGGCTCGAGGTCATGATCGAGTTCGAACAGCTGGTAGCCCAGCGCCGACCCCGGGTACTCGAGGTACTGGGATCGGCCCGGCGGAGCGGCCGAATGCAACTCCCGCATGGCCCGCGTGGTGACCTGATGGCCGGTGCAGGTGATGTAGAGGGTGTCGACCGCGCCGCTGGTCAGATGGGTCGCCTCGCTCAGGTCCTGGGGCCGGTAGCCGGTGAGCAGCACCACGGCCACCACCCGGGGATCCCGGCAGGCTGCACGTACCGCGTACTCGGCGCCGTGCACCGTGCCCACTGTGGCCAGCCGGGTCTCGTCCACCGCCTCCAGGCCGGCCAGATGATCGAGCGCCGCCAGCGCGTCCTGCCACGCCAGGTCCCGGGTCTCGGGAGCCAGATCGAAGTAGGACCCCTGATTGATGCTCTCGCCGCGGCCCCGCCAGTCGAGGTTCAGCACGGCTAGACCGGCTTCGGCCAGCAGGCGCTGCAGGCGGCTGTAGGCGGCCCGGTCGCTGCGGCCGGTGTGGAGCAGCACCACCCCCGGGACCGGGTCGGCGCGCTGGGGAAGCCATCGGGTGCCGTGCAACTCCCAGCCGTCGGCACCCGCGAACGCCACCTCCTCGGCCAGGGCCGACACATTCGAGCGGCTCGCGATCCATGAACGCACGCGAGCGGTGGCGGCATCATCGGCGGTGGGATCGGCGACGCCGGCTACCACCAGGTCCGAGTCCGGATGGGTCGAGTTCAGGAAGGCGTCGGCCACTGACCGCAGCGAGTGCCGGTCTGAGGCGTGGGCCACGCCCAGCACGGCCACCTCGGGCCATTCACCCAGCAGTTCCAGATCGCCACCGACGAGTGGTGTGTCCCACAGCACGATGCCGCACACCGAGCCGTCATCGGCGGCCGCCTGCAGCGCGGCCGACCCGGCACTGCCGACGCCGACCACCACTGTTGGCGAGGCCGATGAGACCAAGCGGGCGGCCACGTCCTGCGGGCGGCACAGTGACCACGAGGTGTCGGAGCCGCCCGCGGCAAGGCGCTCCGCCACACGGGACTCGGGCTCGCCGGTGACCACGACGCAATGCACCACTACTCGCTCCATCGACTCGCCCGGTTGAGTACGGCACCGGAGGGCCGGTACCGTCCGCGACTATATGACCGGCGATAGCGCGCAGCCCTCAGCGGTACGGATCGGCGTCCACACCGGGCTCGAGCACACCACCGCTCGCGAGCTGATGGACCTTTGGCGCTGGGCCGACGACGCCGGCTTCGACTGGATCTCGGTCTGGGACCATCTGACGTCCTCAGAGACGACCTCACCCGACCCGACACGGATGACCCCGCCCGTGGCCGGCTGCCTGGAGGCTGTCGCGGCCCACGCCGCCCTGGCGCTGGTCACCTCGCGGGTGCGCTGCGGGAACCTCGTCTACTGCGCCGGGTACCGCAACGTGGCCGTGCTGGCCCAGGCGATGACCACCATCGACCACCTCTCGGACGGGCGTTGCGAGGCCGGGCTGGGCGCAGGCTGGGCCAAGGCCGAGTACGACGCCTTCGGGATTCCATTTCCCGCCGCCGGCGAGAGGCTCGACCTGCTGGAGGAGACCGCCCAGGCTCTGCGGGCGCTGCTGTCACCAGCCGGGCCGGTGTCCTTTGAGGGGCAGCACCTGACGCTGCGGGAGGCGCGGATCGAGCCGGCCCCGCTGCAGGACCGGCTGCCGCTCTGGATCGGCGGCGCCGGGGAGCGTCGTACGCTGCGGATCGCGGCGGCCTGGGCCGACGGATGGAACGTTGCCTTCGTGGCACCCGAAGTGTTGAGAGCGAAGCTTGGAGTGCTTCACAGCCACTGCGAGGACCTGGGCCGCGATCCGGCCGAGATCATGGTCTCCGTCAATGTCGGCGCGGCGTCCGGTGAGGCTGACCTGATCCGGCGGTTCGGCGCAGCCGCCGACTGGGTCCGCCCCGCGGTCCTCTCCGGCTCGGTCGCCCAGATGGCCGAGACCCTGGGTCGCTACCAGGACTGCGGCGCCGATCAGGTCAACGTGGCCGTGCGGGCCCCTTGGGACCGCGACGTGCTCCAGCAGATCCTCGAAGCAGACCGCACGCTGGACTGATCGCTTCGTAGGCTGCTGGTCCGGGATCTACCCCGCTAGCGCAGGTCAGCCGCGGCGGATTAGGCGGCCGGGTAGCGCGCCGGTGTGCTCCCCGTCCTCTAGGAGCACCTCGCCTCCCACGATGGTGGCCGTGATGCCCTCGGCCCGCTGGGTCAGCCTGGTGGCGCCGGCCGGCAGGTCGTGGACGACCTCGGGCACGCACGGCGCCAGGCGCTCCAAGTCGATGATGTTCAGGTCGGCCTCGAAGCCCTCACGCACCAGACCCCGGTCGGCCATGCCCCAGATGCTCGAAGGCACCAGGGTGATCATGCGCACCGCCTCCTCGATGGAGAACTCGCCGGCCTCCCGCACCCAGTGGCTGAGCAGGTAGGTCTGAAGCGACGCGCTGATGATCTGGCTCACGTGGGCTCCCGCGTCTGAGAAGGTCATGATCGTGCGGGGGTGGCGCAGCATCGTCAGCACATCGTCAGGCTCGTCGTTGCTGGTGATCTGCAGGAAGAAGGTGTCGAAGTCGGATTCCAGGCCCAGATCGATCATGGCTTCTGCCGGGTGTATGCCGCGTTCTGCGGCCACGCTGGCCAACGTGGGGGAGGTGGCCCAGTCGCGCTGCATCACCACGATCCGCTCGAACAGCGGCTTGCGGGCCACCTCCTTGCCCAGCGAGAAGTCCATGCCGCTGAGCGACTCGATCAGACCGGCCCGCACGTCCGGGTCGCGCAGCTTGACGGCCTGCTCGTCGAGGGGCCGGGCCCGCAGCTCGGCCCAGGCCGGCACCTTGTCGAAGGGCAGCCAGGTCTTGAAGTTGAACAGCGCGCCAGACGGCATGCAGCTGCTCTGGCCCCACATCTGGGCACCGTCGCGGGCCGCGTCGTCGAGGAGCCGCAACAGCTCCAGCCAGCGGTTGGGATCGCCGAAGGTGGAGATCCCGAAGCTGACCGGCACCCGGTTGCCGACCGCCAGACGGCGCAGCCGGGCCATGGCCTCGGCTCGGCCCTCGGGGTCGGTCGATGCCATCACCGACTCGTTGGCCAGCTCGAACATTCCGCCTCCGGCCCCCGCCATGGCCGCCACCAGCCGCTCGACCTCGCCCCAGGGCGCCACCCGCGACGCCACCGGGCGGCCCGAGGGCGTCATGTGGTGGTGGCTCCTGGAGGTGGTGAAGCCGAGGGCGCCGGCGGCCAGCCCGGCCCGCAGTTCTCGCTCCATGGCCTCCAGGTCCTCTTCGGTCGCCTCCGACTCGAAGGCCCGCTCGCCCATGGCGTACGTCCTCAGAGCCGAATGACCCAGGTAGGAGCCGAAGTTGATCCCCTTGGGCAGCCGGTCGAGGGCGTCGAGGTACTGGGCGAAGGTCTCCCACTCGAAGTGCACCCCGGCGGCCAGCGCCGCGGCCGGGATGTCCTCGGCCTTCTCGAGGTTGTCGATCACCAGCTGCTCTTGGCCCGACCGGCACGGGGCCAGGGTGAACCCGCAGTTGCCCACCACCACGGTGGTCACCCCGTGCCAGCACGAGGACGTGCCGAGCGGATCCCAGAAGAACTGGGCGTCCATGTGGGTGTGGCCGTCGATGAAGCCCGGCGTGACGATGTGGTCGGAGGCGTCGATCTCGCGGCTGCCGCGGCCCTCCACCGCGCCGACTGCCACGATCTTGCGGCCCGACACCGCCACATCGGCGGGACGGACCGGCATGCCGCTGCCGTCCACAATCGAACCGTTGCGGACGACCAGGTCGTAGACAGCCATCAGGGTCTCCTTTCGGGTTGCGCCGAAGCGTCGCTGCGCAGGATGGCCCGCTCGTCGGTGCCGAGGTAGCTGTCGATCACCTTAGGGTCGGATCTGACTTCGGCCGGAGCGCCCTCGGAGATGACCTCGCCGGCCTCAAGGCAGTACACGCGGTCGCTTATGGACATGATGAGCGGCATGTCGTGCTCGATCACCAGCATCGACACCTCCAACTCGCGCCGCACCTCCACCAGCAGCACCCCGAAGGCCTCGCTCTCGCGCTGGGCTAGGCCCGCGGTCGGCTCGTCGAGGCAGAGGACCCTGGCGTCGAGGGCCATGAGGTTGGTCAGCTCGACGACGCGGCGGGTGCCGGTCGACAGGTCGACGATGAACTCCTCCGCATAGCCGCCGAGTCCGAAGAAGCCGATCAACTCGTCCGCCTCGGCCCGTCGCCGCCGAGCCAGCCGCCGGGCCGCAGGCAGGCCCAGCGCGGTGCTCACGAAGGGGGTGCGGCCCCGGGCCTCGAGCGCCACCTGAACCGTCTCCCGCACCGTCAGCTCGCCGAACAGCCGGGCGGTCTGGAAGGTGCGGCCCAGCCCGTGCCGGGCCCGAGCCTCCACGCTCAACCTCGACACGTCGTGGCCGAGCAGCTCGACGGAGCCCCGCGAGCCGACGTGGCCCCCGACCGCGTTCACGAACGTCGTCTTGCCGGCGCCGTTGGTGCCGATGAGTCCAACGATCTCGCCACTGGTGACGTCGAGGTCGACGCCCGACACCGCTTGGAGCCCGCCGAAGTTCACCGAGACCTCCCGGGCCCGGAGAACGGCGTCGCCCTCGCTCACTCCCTCCAACGCGGGGTGAGCCCGGTCCCCGCCGGTGACCGGCACGGCCGCCGGCTTGGCCGCCGGTTCCGGCTCCTCGGGCGGCAGCCGCCGCAGGGCCCAGTCGTACAGCAACTTGCGGGTGGCGTACCCGATCTGCGCGAACCCGCCCGGGAAGTACATCAGGATGATGAGCAGCCCGACGCTGGAGGTGAACAGGGGCACCAGCTCGTTGTCTCCGAAGAACGCAGGCAGACCGATCACCCACAGGGCGCCGACGAGCGGTCCGGTCAACGCTCCGAGCCCGCCGATCACGACCATGGCCACCAACTGCAGCGAGTCGTCGATCAGGTAGTAGCGCTCCCCGAAGGGAATGTTCTGGAACAGGCCGCCCAGCATCGCCCCGCCGAGAGCGGCGATGCCTCCGGCCATCGCGAACGCGGCCAGCTTCGAGCGGCTCGGACTGATGGTGTAGGCCGAGGCCGCTTCGGGGTTGTCGCGCACCGCGATGGTGGAGCGGCCGATCCCGCTGTTGCGCAGCCGGGCCACCAGCACGAACACCACCACCAGCACGGCCACACAGAAGTAGTAGTAGGCCCGCTGGCTGCTGACATCCAGGCCGAAGACCGTGCCCCGGCGGAACGACACCGAATTGGCGTTGCCGTCGCTGAGCACCGGCCAGCGATAGATGTACTGCTCGGCTGCGACCGCGAGCATGAAGGTGATCACGGCTAGCTGCAGTCCCCGCACCCGGAGCGCGCCTAGGCCGACCAGCGCGGCCACGCCCGCCATTACCACTGCGGCAACCGCGATGGCAGCCAGGTAGGGGATCGGTGGAGCCTGGAAGTCGAGCAGCCAGACATCCATCTCGAAGCCCCGGTTGAGCGCGGCGGCCAGCAGGGCCCCCAGGCCGGCGAAGGCCATCTGGGCCAGCGACAGCTGTCCGGCCCAGCCGGTGATGACGGTGAGCGACAGGGCGCAGATCGCGTAGCAGGCGATGGAGGCGTAGAGCAGGTGGCGGCTGGGCCGGGTCACCACGATGGGCAGCAGCACTGCAGCCACCATGATCAGCGTCGCGGTCAGATGCGGCATCCTGCGGATCCACCAGATCTCCTGAGCCCGCTCGGGTGGGCGGCGTGCCTTCGGCGCGAAGGCGAACGTGGTGTCGTCCGGGCTCGAGCGGCTCTGCTGGTAGACGATGGCCACCACCAGCACCAGCGCGGCGAAGTCGAACAGTCCGGGCTCGGTCAGGAGGTTGAACCTGAGCACCGCTTCGCCCACCCCGATAAGCGCACCGAATGCCACCGCCCGGGCGAACGACCGCTGGCCGGCCAGCACGAACGCGAGCATCGCTCGGGCCATGGTCAGCATCCCGAGGTTGTCCAGGCCGGCCGGGTTCCCGATCTGGGCCGACAGGAGCATGATCGAGACGGTGGACAGGAGTCCGGCGATGGTCCACACGAAGGTCGAGACCATCTTGGGGTTGACGGTGGACAGCCGGGACAGCGGCGGATTATCGGCCGAGGCCTCCACGGCGCGGCCGAACGTGGTGCGCCGCAGCAGCCACGCCAGGCCGACCGCGGCTGCGGGCACGATGATCAGGATGCTGAGCTGCGGTCCGGTGATCCGTAACCCGAGGACATCGTCGAACACCCCGGACAGCGCGGTGGGGTACTTGTTGCCCCTCATGTTGAGGTCGGGGTAGGAGCCGCTGATCCCGGAAGCGAGCTGGGCCACGCCCACCGTGGCCATCAGCACTATCACCCTCGGCGAGCTGAACAGCCGGCGCACCACCAACAGGTCGACGACGGCGCCGAACAGGGTGCCGGTGGCCAGGCTCAGCGCCAGCGCCAGCCAGAACGGGAAGTGGTAGTTGAGCACCAGGAGCGCCAGCAGCGAGGCGCCTACCAGGCCCATGTTGCCGACGGCCAGGTTCACCACCCGGGTGGACCGGTACACCAGGACCAGGCCCATGGCCAGCAGCCCGGTGACCAGCCCGTTGACCAGCCCGTTGAACACCAACTGCGATGTGAGCCAGGCGGCAAGCATCCCTGCGTCTCCGCTCGGTCCTGCTCGGTCTAAGCCTCGTCGGAACCCAAGAACACGGCCCGGGCGAGGTCGGGCCGGTCGGCAAGCTCTGAGGCCGGGCCGTCGAAGCGCACCCGGCCCTTCTCGAGGAACACGGCCCGGTCGGCCACTGCCAGCGCGACGTTGAGCGACTGCTCGACGATGATCATGGTCTGCCCTGCGGCCCGCAGAGTGTCGATGGTCTCCAGCAGGGATTGCACCGCGGCCGGGGCCAGGCCCAGCGACAGCTCGTCGATGGCCAGGATCTTGGGCTCGTGCAGCATCACCCGGGCCAGGGCCAGCATCTGCTGCTGGCCGCCCGAGAGGCTGCTGGCCCGGTCGCCGGCCCGGTCGGCCAACGGCGGGAAGAGCTCCATCACCCGCTCGATGCGCCTGTCCACGTCGGCCGGGTCCTTGCGGTACCGGTAGGCGCCCACCACGAGGTTGTCGCGGACCGTCAGCGATCCGAACACTCCCGCGCCTCCCGGCAGCATCTCGATGCCGAGCCGGGCCCGGTGCTCGGGTGTCGCGAACGTGATGGTCCGTCCCCCGAGGCGGATGACGCCGCGCTCGGGGGTCACCAGCCCGGTGATCACCTTGAGGATGGTGGACTTCCCCGCGCCGTTGGTGCCGAGCAGGGCCAGCGTCTCGCCCTGGCGCACCTCGAAGGAGGTGTCGAAGAGGATCTGCACGTTCCCGTAGCTGAAGTCCACCCCCCGTACCTGAAGGGCTGGCACCGAGGCCGGGTCGGAGCTGAGTCGGCGGTGCTCGGCCATCTCCTCCCGCAGGTCGGCGGCGGCCAGGGCCAGGTCGCCCCGGATGAAGCGGCTGCCCCGGTACAGGGCCGTCCCGCCGATGATGTTGGCCGGGATGGCCAGCACGAACACGGCGGTGCGGTTGCTGAAGTCGTTGGTGAGCCAGGCCGACAGCAGCGAGCCTCCTATGGCTCCGATAAGGAAGATGTACAGGGTGATCAGGGCCAGCCCCATGCCTCGCAGCCGGTACGGCACGATGCCCTGGATCAGGGGGATGACCATGCTGAACGCGCCCACGGCCAGCAGGCTGTGGACCACGCCCACCGCCGCGAAGCTGGCCATGCCGGGCATGAGGAACTGGACCGGGGTCACCACCGCCATCGGCACGATGCACCTGCCGATCATGCGCAGCGAGCTCGACGGGTCGGCCCGGTAGGCGCGGTCGTAGTAGCGCCCCAGGAAGGGCAGCACGGCGATACCGGCGAAGCCGCCGATGGAGACGACCACTCCCCGCTGGAAGGCGTTGGCCCCGTACTGCTCCTCCATGAACAGGCTGGCCAGGGCCGGGACCGTGAACAGGCTGAACCCGAGCGCGGCGAACCCCACCACCATCATCTTCAGGGTGCGGATCTTCATCAGCCGCGCGAAGGCGGCCTCCAGCGACACCGGGGCCGCTTCGGGGTCGACGAACACCTCGTCGAGCACGTCTTTTTTCTCCCACTGGCCACGGGCCGGCTCGGGGATCCTGAACGCCAGCAGCGCTATAATCGCCACCGGCACCCCCAGGATGAAGAACGGCGTCCTCCATCCGTAGGTGTGGCCGATCCAGCCCGCCGCGATGGGGCTGATGGCGGCCAGCGTCTTGCCCACCATCGAGTTGGTGGCCGCGATTCGCCCCCGCACCGAGATCGGGTAGGCGTCGGCGATGATCGAGCCGTGCACCGGCAGGGTGTTGGCCTTGGAGATGCCGGCGACGAAGCGTGTCCAGAACAGCATGAACGCGCTGACTGCCAGCCCCGAGAGGAACACCATGGCACTGAAGGCCAGCGACGCGAAGCCCACCAGGCGCGACCGGTTGAAGCGGTCGGCGAGGTAGCCCATCGGGACCGCGCCCAGCACGAAGAAGGCCGCGGAGGCCGATGTGATGAACACGATCGTCCCGTCGCTGACTCCGAACGTGTCCCGGATGTCGGGGGCCAGCACGGTGATGATCTCGCTCTCGAGCTCGTCGAGGCTGTTGAGCAGCAACAGCACGACGAACGTGAACGGCCCGGCTGTCTTGAGCCCTTCCCGCAGGCTCGTCTGATCGGCCCCTCCCACCCCGGGGAGGAGTTCGTCTGCTACCGGCTCGGCTGGCGCAGGCTGCTTGCGGCTGCGGTCACTTTCGAGGACCGCAGCCGCAAGCGATGCCGGCGAATCAGAGCGCTCGCGAGTAGGTGAAGGCCTGTCGCGTGACCCGCTTGGCCTCTCAGCCAATGTCGACGAAGTCGCCCGCTACGAAGTCTCCCAGCTCGGAGTCCCAGTGGAAGAGGGTTACGACGTCGTTGGCGTCCCACTTGTCGGCGCCCAGCGACGCGAACGGCAGCTCGGCGATCTCGTAGGAGCCCACCTGGGCCAGTGCAGCCGCGAAGCTCTCCGTAGTCAGGTCGGGCCCGGCCAGCTCGGCGATCCTGGCGAAGGTGCCGACCTGCTGGCACGAGCGGACGATGCGCTGGAGATTGTCCAGATCGTCCTCTCCCGGGTAGAAGACGGCCTGCTCGTCGGGATGGTTCTGGTTCCAGCGGTCGACGCAGGCCACTGTGGGTCCGTGGCCCTGTTCGTAGATCAGCTCCACGGACGGCACCGCCACCACCATGGTCCTCGCGATCTCGGCCTCGGTGGCGCCCGAGTCGAACCTCGACGCCGAGAGGACGGTCGTCCGGTTGGTGGCCCAGTCGGCCTCGAATCCGGCCCGGTTGGCGGCGGCCAGCGGGCGGTCGAGTCCGGCGGTGTCGAACACGAAGTCGATCCCGTCGGCGATCCAGCGCTGGATGATGATGTCCAGCTCGGCGGCGTCGGCGGCCTCGTCCTCGGTCGGCACGGCTGTGACCGTGGTCGAGGCCACGTCGTAGCCGAGGCCGGCCAGAGCCGAGACGATCAGCTCGTTGCGGGCGTCGGAGTTGCCCAGCACCGCGATGGTCTTGCCGTCCAGCGCCCCGGTGGCCGCGACGGTGGTCGCCAGCGCGCCGTCCATGCGCTCGGGTAGGGCGTTGCTGGTGATGATGGGCAGCACGGAGCGATCGGTCACCTGGCTGGTGATGTCGGACAGGTAGCCGACGAACGGGGTGTCGTTGATCTCCGCGTAGCACAGCGCCGAGTCGGAGGGCCGAACGAAGCCGATGGCGGCGAAGATCTGCTCGTCCTGGGTGAGCTTCACGCACGACTCGTCGTAGGCGGTCGGGCTCAGCGGGTTGACGAGCTCGAAGACCGGCTCGATGAGGCGGCCGTTGACGCCGCCGGCCTCGTTGATGGCGTCGATGGCCTCCTGGTACTGGGCCACGTTGTCGCCCCAGTTGAGCAGGACGTTGGCCACCTCGAACAGCAGGTCCTTGTCGATCAACAGCACGCCGACCTTGATCGAGTCCTCGGTCACGCCCCGGTAGCTGGCCGTCAACGCAGGTGGTTCGGGTTCGGGCTCAGGTTCCTCGGCGGCCTCTTCGGGTTCGGGCTCGGCTTCCTCGGCGGGCGCTTCGGGCTCTTCAGCCGGTGCCTCGGGTTCGGGTTCGGGCTCCTCGGCGGGCGCCTCGGGCTCTTCAGCCGGTGCCTCGGGCTCAGGATCGGGATCGACTGCGGGCGCGGCCGCCTCAGGTTGGCTTGCCGGCTCCTCATCATCGTCGCCGCAGGCGGCCGCGACGATGGCGAAGGCCAACATGATGGCCACCCACCTCCAGATCCGTCTGCGATGCGCTCTCGACTCCCCCATGTCTCCTCCCATCCATGTGAGTCGGTGGGCGGGATTCGCCCACAGATTCCGTGGATCGGAGAATTTAGCACACTGTTTTCTGGCCCACCGATTCGCTCATGGCCGGATCACCGCCTTGGTGGGGTACGTGCCGTCGATCTCGTTGCCGATGGCCCGGATGCACAACTCGGTCTCGTCGAGGCCGAAGGTGTGGCTGATCATCTCCTCGGGCTTGAACCCGGTCGACTCGATTAGCTCCATGGTGGCCGTCAGCGCCGGGCTGCCGGCGGTGAACGCTCCCTGCACCTTGATCTCCTTCCAGACGAGGGCGTCGATTCCCACCGGAACCTGCTGGCCCCCGCTGAGCCCGGCGAGAACCAGCGTGCCCCGCTTGCGCAGCGCGGCGATGGACGGCTCCAGAGCGGCCGGGCTGCCGCTCACGTCCACCACCACATCGGCCATGGCCCCGCCCGTCTCGGCGGCCACAACCTCCACGACGTCGGTGATGTCGGCCTCGACGGTGCGGTCGGCCCCCCATCGCTCGGCCAGGGCCAGCCGGTCGGTGTCGGCCGCGGTGCCGGCCACGATGATGCGGGCCGCGCCCGCGGCCCGGGCCGCCCAGGTGCAGGCCAGGCCCTGCTGGCCCGGCCCCTGGATGAGCACGGTGTCGCCGAAGGTCACCCCGCCGTGCAGGATGGCCCACTGGTAGCCGTTGGCCATCACCGACCCGCACAGCACGGCAGCCTCGTCGCTCATGCCGTCGCCCACCTTGAACAGCTCGGCGTCGGGATTGACGTAGAGGTAGTCGGCCAGACCGCCGAACAGGTGCGGCGGGTCGGCGGCAGTGGTGGCGCTGCCGTAGAGGGTGCGCTGCGGGCAGAAGCGGGGAGCGCCGTCGCGGCAGTCCCGGCAGTGGCCGCAGCCCCGCGAGCCCTTGAGGATCACCCGGTCGCCCTCGGCCACCCCGTGGATGGCGGCCGCCGCCCGTCCCAGCCGCTCGACCCGGCCGAAGATCTCGTGGCCCAGGATCACCGGGTAGGGCATGTCAATGCGGCCGTGGAAGTACTTCACGTCGGTGCCGCACACGCCGCCCAGCCCGATTCGGAGCAGCGCCCCGTCGTCGGCCACCTCCGGCACCGGGTACTCCCGGAGCTCCAGGCGCTCAGGCCCCAGCAGCGTCGCCGCTCTCGCAGTGCTCACAGCTCCCCCTAATCCACGCGCAACCTACCGACCTCGGCCAACGGACACGAAGTCCGGTCCTCGAGCGCGGCTCAGCTCAGCAGAGGCAGCAATTCGGCCGCGACTCGTTCCATCTGGGGTTGCTGGTCGACGGAGGCCAGCACGCACTGGAACGAGGTAGCGCCCGCCTCGACGTAGGCGGCCAGGCGCTCGGCGCAGGCCTCAGCCGGCCCGCACACCAGCCAGCGGTCGATGCTGGCGTCGTCCATGGGGCGGCGGTGGTAGTCCTCCATGAAGGCCGCGCCCTCAGCCCTGGCCCGGGCCGGGTCGTCGCCCACCAGCAGGAACAGGTTGACCCGCACATCGAACGGCTCGGGCAGCGCCCGGCAGGCAGCCTCGGCCGCGGCCGCGATCGCCTCCCGACCGGCTGCCAACTCGTCAGGAGTGGCCATGCCGGTGATCCAGCCGTCGCCCAGCCGGGCGACGCGGTCCCAGCGGCCCACGAACGTGGACGCCCGGGCCTCGTCGAACACGTCGTTGGGGCCGAACCCTCGCTGCGACGCCACGAACACGCCGGCCGCGATCAGTACCGGCGGTGCGGGTTGCTGGACAGGCCGGAGGCCGATCGAGGCGTCATGGAGTTGGTAGACGCGGCCGTCGTAGTCCACCCCGTCGCCGGCCCACAGGGCCTTGATCACCTCGATGGACTCGGTGAAGGCCCGGGCCCGGCGGCGGCGGTTCAAGCCGACCAACCCCAACTCGGCCTCCACCAACTCGGGCGGGCCGGTTCCAAGGCCCACGCCCAGCGCGGTGCGCCCGCCGCTGACGGCGTCGAGGGTGGCCCATTCCTGGGCCACCGTCACCGGATGGCGCAGATGGGGCTGCAGGATGCCGGTGGCCAGCCCGATGGTGCTGGTGGACTCGGCCACCGCGGCCAGGGTGACGATGGGCGACCAGCGGGGCTTGGCCAGCACGCTGTCGCCCACCGACACGAACGAGAAGCCGCACTCTTCGGCCCGGCGGGCCAGCGCTAACAGGTCGTCGAGCCCGAAACGGTCGCCGCCGAACACCGCGGCCCGGTTGTTGACATAGATCCCGACCGCCGGAATCACGGCCTCACCACGGGCCCCGTCACCAGAATCTCGGTAGAGAAACGTGTCGTGTGCCTATAGGAACCAACCCGAGATTCTGGGCGCACGGCCGCTAGTCCAGTCCGAACGACGCGGCGTCGACCCGGTCGAGCAGGTCCAGCTCCCACTCGATGTAGTCGCGCATGGCCTGTAGAGCGTCGACCGTGCGCTCGTAGGGCTTGGCCGGCCGAGCCGGCTCGGTGGTCGCGTCGGAGCCGGCTTCGAGCCAGCGGCCCCGGTTGGCGTCGGGCAGGGCATAGGCCTCCCGGCCCATGAGCCTCAGCCAGTAGGCCGTTAGCAGTGACTGCACACCGTCGGAGTCGGCTACCACGATGCGAGCCGAAGGCACCGCGGTGCGGGCGGTGAGTTCCTGTATGAGCTGGCCGCCGGGGGCGGAGGCGAAGCCGGGGCGGTGACCGGCTGCGTATTCGGCGGGGGTGCTCACATCGAACACGTAGGTGGTGCGGGAGTGGTCGGAGCGCCAGCCGGCCAGATCGGCCTCGCCGATGACAGGAACGCCGTGGGTGTCGGCCAAGCGCCGGGTCCGGGCGGCAGCATCCCGCAGAGCGCTGGGGGAAGGGGGCGCGGCCGCGTCGTCGGCTCCCTCGTCGAGTTCTTCGCCGGCCAGCTTCCATCCCATGGTGCCGTTCTCGAGGGCCAGCACCGGGGCGTCGACGCCTGCGTCGATCAGGGTCTGGGCGCCGATGATCGAGCGGGTCCGTCCGGCGCAGCTGACCGCGATCGGAGTGCCCGGCTCGAGGTCCATGCCCAGCACCCGGGCCAGTAGCTCCGTTCCGGGGGCGTTGACCGCGCCCGGAACGTGCAGGGCTTCGAATTCGGGCTCGGGCCGGCAGTCCACCAGGGCCACCGCCTGCCCCTGCTCGCGCCGGCTTCGCAACTCGTCGGCGGAGATCAGCGGCGTGTCCCGCAGGTGGGCGACATGCTCCCCGAAGGCCTTGGACATGGTGTGGATGCCGTCGTGGACGTCGTAGCCGGCCTCGGCCCATGCCTCGACACCGCCGGTCAGCACGGCCGCGTTGGTGAACCCCTGGCGGCGGACCACATGAGCAGCCCGATGCGCGGCCGAGTCGTCCTCGCCGATCACCACGATCCGCACGGCCCGCCGCGGCAGCAGACCGGCCAGCCGCCATTCCAGTTCGGAGGCCGGCACCGGGCACGACTCGGGCACATGTCCGATCGAGTGGATGGCGACGTCTCGGGTGTCGAGGACGGCCAACTCCTCACCGTCATCCCGCATCGCGGCCAGCTCCCGAGCAGTCACCTCGGCGGTGCGCAGATCGGGCCGGCCCATGAAGGGACGCTCGACCCCGCCCTCGACGCCGTCGAAGTAGACGCGTCCGGCCAGGCGGTCGAGCGGGTAGCCGTAGAGGTGCAGATGCATGGCCGGACCCTCATCCAGGACCCGGATCGTGTGGAAGCCGTCGCCCATCATGCCGTTGGCGTCGCCCCGCCTCAGCGTGCGCTCGCCCCTGGGCTCCAGCCGTCCCTGCTCCGGATCGCGGCCGTCGTCAGTGCGCTCGAAGTACTGGTTGTGCTCCGCGCCGCGCACCCCCGCGATCACCGACCAGGTGCGGTGGTCGTGCGGTGGCTGCTGCTTGCCGGGCATCCCGGCCGAGGCGTAGAGCCCGAGCCTCCCGTCGATGTCGACGCTGAGCTCGTAGATGGTCATCAGCGCCCCGGCATCCACCGCGAACGCGTCGGCGTCGAACAGTTCCTCCTGAACGGCCAAGCCGGTCAGCACCGGGCCGACCGCCTCCAGGAGCTCCTCCGAAGGACCCAGCGTTTCCCGTAGCCGCCGGATTTCGTCCAGCGCGGACTGCACGGCCTCATGCCGGCGGGTCATCAGCGACCTGCTCACAGCAGACCCCGGCCGATGCCGCCGTCCACCGAGATGGATTGACCCGTGATGTAGCTGGCCCGTGCGGAGGCCACGAACACCACCGCCTGCGCGATCTCATCGGGCTCGGCGAAGCGCCCCAACGGGATCTCGGCTGCGAACTCATCAATCACTCCGCCGGGCGTAGTGCCCTGCTCGGCCGCCAGCTTCTCGGCCCGGTCCAGCCACAGCCGGGTGAGGGTGCGGCCGGGGCTGATGGCGTTGACCCGGATGCCCTTGGGGGCCAACTCGTGCGACAGCGTCTTCACCAGGGCCAGAAGGCCCGCCTTGTGTACGTTCGACACCACCTGGTTCACGTACGGCATCTTCGCTCCGGCCGCGCCGAGCAGAACGATCGACGGCGATCGGCCCTGCCCCAGGCTCGGCAGGAGAGCCCGCACCGTCCGGACCGGCCCGATGACGTTCATGTTGTAGTTGTCGTGCCAAGCGTCGTCGCCGAACGTGTCGAACCGGCCCCGGATGCTGCCGCCGACAGTGACGATCAGGATGTCGAGACTCCTGCCGTCGCCGTAATGCGCGGTTAGACGGGCTTCGGCGTCGTCGGCGGTGACATCCACCGGGAACCATGCCACCTCGGCCGGCTGAGCCGTCTGACCGATACTGGCCGCGGCCTCCTGGAGTCGGGCCGCGTCCCGGGACGCGATCGTGACCGAGGCACCCTCAGCCGCCAGCAGCCGGGCGGTGGCCAGGCCGATGCCGGCCGAGCCCCCCACTACCAGGGCCTCCCGGCCCGCCAAGCCCAGATCCACGACTGCTACTCCTACTCGACCGGGTCCCAGGTGACCGCGTCCGGGCTGTCGTCGGCGTAGGAGATGACCTGCACCCGGAAACCGCCGCCGCTGTCGAGCAGCGCGGAGCGGGCCCGGGCCGCGGTCAGGTCGTGAGGCTCGGATCGGCTCTCGTAGCCGGCGTCCTGCAGGCGGCGGTGCGCGCCGTCGGCGTCGCTGGTGCGCAGGGCCAGGTGGGCGAACGCAGGAGCGCCATCGCCCCCGCCGCCGGCATCCGCCTCGGCCTCGATCAGCTCCAGCTTGTTGCCGGTGCCGTCGCCCATCATCACGATCCGCTGCCCGGTGCTGTAGCGGGTTCCGTGGCGCAGCACCCTCAGCCCCGCGGCCTCCAGCAGCCGGACGCGCTCGTCGATGCCGTCCACTTCCAGGGCCACGTGATCGATGATCATCGGACTCCCTCTGCCATCCTTGCTGCCGGGTCGCCGCTCAGCTTGCCCGGGTTTAGCAGCCCTTTGGGGTCCACCTCTCGCTTGAACCGGTGCAGCAGGCCCGGATCGGCGAACAGGCCCTGCTCGTCGAGGAAGAAGGTGTGTGGATTCTGGTAGGCCACGCCGATGTCGTCGCAGAAGGCGAGCAGTTCGTCGAGGTCGTCGCGGCCGTTCACCATCCCCACCAGCGGCGCGAAGATCACACCGTCGCCCGACTGCCCCCAGCGCTCGCGCAGCCAGCGGGACCGGATGTACTTCAGCTCCACCAGGCACAGGTCGCCGAACCGGGCCTTGATGGCGAGGAGCTGGTCGACGGGCCGGGCCTCCGGCAGGTAGCAGTGCAGGAAGGCGGCCGAGGCGAACAGCTTCTTCACCCACAGCATGCGGTGGCCGTAGACCATGTAGGCGAGCGTGGGCCGGCGGGACGCGCCCAGACCGTTCCACGGGATTACTCGACCCCCGCGGGCCGCGGCCAGGGCGCTGACCGCGTCGACCTCCTCCGCCGCGACGATGGTCATCGCCAGCGCCTCGCTGGCGGCTGCGTCGCCCGCCAGGGCGGTGAAGGCCGGGGTGAGCAACGGCTCCTGGGCGGCGGCCACCCGGATGCCCTCGGTCTGCTCGGAGAGGTCGACCACGAAGCGGGCCGCGCCGTCGAAACGGGGGAAGGCAACCACCATTTCCACCCAGGATCGGGCCGGCACCAGCCGGAACGTCACGTCGGTGATGATCCCGGTCGTCCCGGAGGCGTGAAGCACCGGCTCGACGGAGTCCTCGTCCAGGGTCAGCAGCCGGGGATGGGCCTCGCACGTCATGACGGTGGCCCCGACGATGTTGCCGTCCCAGATCGTTCCCCACGACGAGCTGCCCAGCCCGACATGGCCGCCGGCCACCCACCCGGCCGCATGGGAGGCGGCGTAGGTGGTGGTCGCCACCGGCAGCTCGGCGCCGTGGGCCCGTACCTCCTGGTCGACCCGGCCGAGCAGGGCGCCGGCGCCCACGGTGATGCGGCCGTCGGCCGCGGCCGCGGCCGGGTCGCCCATCCCGCACAGGCGGCTCAACTCGATCACGATCCCACCCCGCATGGGGATGGACTGGCCGAAGTTGGACGTGCCCGCGCCCAGCATGGTGATCGGCGTGTCGTGGCGGTAGGCGGCGGCCACGCAGGCCGTGAGCTGGTCGAGGTCGGCCGGCCCGATGACGGCCTCAACCCCGAGCGAGCCGCCCGCGGACGCCCCGGCCATGGCGTCGATGTGGCCCGACAGCACCGGCGACAGCCACGAGTTGTCCCGCAGCCGGGCCCCGATCGCAGCCGGGTCGGTCTCCACCCCACCGTCCCCGACGATTCCGGCAAGCTCCACTGACAGCGTCATCGCCTGGAGCGTCCGTGAATCGGTGCCAGCGCCTCGCGCCGCGGCGTGGTCATTCCCGCTCTTGTTCGCTTGCGCTCACGGGCCGCTCGGGCCGTGCCTTCCGCTCTTGTTCGCTTGCGCTCACGGGCCGCTCGGGCCCGGGGCCTCGCCCGTATGCACCGGAATCGCTCACCTCGCTCGGCCTCTTGCCCCCGGATGGGTTCTACCCCACCGCCGGCTGCGAGAGAGAATTCAAGCCTGGCGGAGGGCTATGAAGCGGGCGGTGGCGGCCAGAGCGTCCTGGGCGGCGGGCACATCCGGCAACGCGTCCAGTGCCGCCAGGGCCTCGTCCAGCAGGGCGGCGATCTCTGATTCCAGGCCGGCCAGCGCGCCGGTGTCGACAATCACCTGCTGGACCTCCGCCACGGTCTGGTCGTCCAGCTCCGCGCCGACCGCGTCCAGCACCTTGAGCTGCACCGGCGTGGCCGCGTCTCGGGCTAGAGCCATCAGCACCGTGGGCTTGCCCTCCCGCAGGTCGTCGCCGACCGGCTTGCCGGTGGCGGCCGGATCCCCGAACGCGCCGAGCACGTCGTCGCGAAGCTGGAAGGCCAAGCCGACGGGACGTCCGTGGCCGGCCAGCGGCTCGGCCAGGTCGGCCCGCCCGGCCAGTGCGGCGCCCAACTGCAGCGGCCGCACCACCGTGTAGCGGGCCGTCTTGTGCTCGATGATCCTGCGGGCCTCGTCCGCGGTGGCTCTCCCCCGGGCACCTCCGACCACGTCCAGGTACTGGCCCATGTTGAGCTCGGTGCGCAGCCCGTCCCACACGTCGCGAGCCTCCTGTGACACCCGGCCCAGGGTGCGGTCGGCCAGGACCATGGCCATGTCTCCCACCAGCACCGCGGCCGCCTCGCCGAAGCGTCTATCCTCGCCGCGCCAGGCGCGGTCACGGTGGCGCTGCACGAACTTGCTCCACACCGTCGGCGCGCCCCGCCGGGTGACGGAGCCGTCCATCACGTCGTCGTGGGCCAGCGCGAAGGCGTGGAGGATCTCTAAGGCGCAGCCGCCGTCGAGGGCGCCGTCGCCGCTCGGATCCCCTCCGGCTGCCAGCCAGCCCCAGTGGCAGTAGGCGGGCCGGATGCGCTTCCCCCCGCCCAGGACCATGTCGGCGAGGTCGCCGAGCGGCTCATCGAGGCTCGGGTCCAGTGCGGCCCACTCCTGGCGCTCAGCGGCCAGGATCTCGCCGAGGCGGATCTGGACCCTGGCCGCGATGGCTGCCAGCTCGGCGGGAGGCTCGACGCGCTGGTCGTCGTGGGCAGTCATTTGGACTCGTGCGACTCGAGCGCGGCCACGACCCGCTCCACCTGGACGCTGGCGTTGGCGATTCGGCACCGGCAGACCTCGATGAGCGTCGCCGCCCGCTCGACCCGGTCGGCCAGCACGTCGACGTCAGGGTCCTCGCCCTCCAGCTCCTCCAGGATCTGCTCGAGTTCGGCCATGGCCGCGGCGTAGCCGGGCTCCCCGTCGCCGCTGCCGCTGCTGTCGGACTGTTCGGTGCTCATCGAGCTAGTTTCGCCCTTCATGAGTTCGTTTACGAGGCGCTCGGCCGAACTTCTGCCAAAGGACCACCGTGTAGGTGGGAAACTGACAGGAGTTCGTCGATCCTCATGGACTCGGGTCCTCGCTCGGCCTCTGTCGGGCGCGAATCGTACTGCCCAGCGTGCCGTCGCTCAGGTGGGTGACGATGCCGTCGCCGGGCGACACGTCCTGAACTGAGCGCACCAGCGCTCCGTCATCGCGCCGGGTCATCGACCACCCCCGGCCCAGAATCAGGGCCGGGTCGAGGGCCCGGACCCTGGTGGCGATGGCGTCCAGCTGACGTTGGGCGTGGCGGATCTCGTGGCGGCCGGCCACCGACAGCCGGGCCGAGGCCCGATCGAGACGGCTGCCGGCCCTGCGCTCGGCCGCGGGTCCGGCGGCCGACAGCCGGTGGGTGACCGCAGCCACCCGGCGCCCGGCGAGGGCTGAGGCCGCCCGTCCCGTGCGGGCGAGTCGCCGAGCGGCGGAATCGAGGCTGCGGCCGGCCCGCCGCGCCGCGGCCCGCGCCTGCTGGGCCACATCGTCGGCGGTGCTGCCGGACCGGCTCTCGGCCGCGGTCAGGGCACGTCGGCCGCACACCTCGATCCTGCGACCGGTGGCGTCGAGTTGCTCCAGCCAGCACTCCACCCGCTGAACCACGGCCCGGGCCGCGGCTGTCGGGGTCGAGCAGGCGGTGTGAGCGGTCTCGTCGGCCACGCTGCGGTCGATCTCGTGGCCGATGCCGGTGAACACGGGGCGCTCGCACATCGCGATGGCCCTGGCCACCAGCTCGTGGTCGAACGCGACCAGGTCGGTGCGGCTGCCGCCCCCTCGCGCCAGCACCACCACATCCACATCGGCGTCGGCCACGGTGCCGATGGCGGCCGCGATTTCCGCAGGCGCGTCGGCGCCCTGCACCCGCGTGTCGATCTCGAACACCTGGAAGGCGAAGCCGCTGGTAGCGAACACCTTCAACATGTCGGCATGGGCGGCGCTCCCAGCCGAGGTGACCAGGCCGACCCGCAGTGGCACCGGCGCCAGGGCAACGCCGGCGTTGCGGCTCAGGATTCCCTCGGCGGCCAGAGCCTTCAGCAGCGCCTCGCGTTCCGCTGCGAGCGCCCCCAGGGTGTGGGCTGGGTCGATGGAGATCATGCGCAACTGGAGCTGTCCCCGCGGCGCGTAGAAGTCGGGCATCCCCTGGATACGCACGCTTACCCGGTCGACCATGCGTATGGCGTCGCCATGCTGCTTGATGACGGTGTTGACCCGCTCCTTGTCGTCGCGGAATAGCACGACGCTCACCGAGGCCACCGGCGGTGCGCCGGGCTTGGCGTGCTCGGAGCGCTCGACTAGGTCGAAGTAGACGTGCCCGCTGCGGGCCCGTGTGATGCTGTCGATCTCCCCGGACACCCAGACGCCGCTCGGGAAGGTCTCGTCCAGGGTCCAGCTAAGAACTTGGGCGAGCTCGCCCACCGTCAGGGTCTGGTCCGCGCTGATCGGCGGGTTCACGGCACGGCCTGTCCGGCGACCTCGGCTGTCTCGGCCGGGCCGGACGTCTCGGCGATTTCGGCTCGCAGCAGGCCCTCGTAGAGCTCGGCGTACAGGCCGCCGGCGAGGCGGAGCTCCTCGTGGGTGCCCGACTCGGTGATCACGCCCTCGTCGAGCACCACGATCAGATCCGCGTCGACGATGGTGGACAGGCGGTGGGCCACCACCAGCGAGGTGCGGCCCCGCAGAGCCTCGGTCAGAGCCTCCTGCACCAGGGCCTCGTTCTCGGTGTCGAGATGCGACGTGGCCTCGTCGAGGATGACGATGGCCGGGTCCTTGAGCAGCATCCTGGCGATGGCCAGACGCTGCTTCTCGCCGCCCGACAGCCGGTAGCCCCGCTCTCCGACCACCGTGTTGTAGCCGTCGGGCAGGGCCGCGATCACGTCGTGGATGCGGGCCGCCCGGCATGCCTCCACCAGCAGAGTGTCGGCGGCGTCGGGCCGGGCGTAGCGAAGGTTGGAGGCCACCGTGTCGTGGAAAAGGTGCGGGTCCTGGGTGACGGTTCCGATGGCGGCCCGCAGCGACGATTGCGTGAGGTCGCGCACGTCGGCGCCGTCGACCAGCACCGCGCCCTCCGTCACGTCGTACAGGCGGGGCACGAGCGACACCAGCGTGGTCTTGCCCGAACCCGACGGACCCACCACCGCCACCATCCGTCCCGGGTCGATGTCGAGATCGATGTCGACCAGCACCTCAACCGCCCCCGCAGAGTCGTCCTGGGAGTCGACCGCGGCCGCGTCGGGCGATTCGGGAGTCCTGCCGGCCGTCGCTGAGCCGTCCTTGACGCCGGCTACGGCCACGCCCAGCGACTCGGGGGTGTCGTCAGCCGACGGGTAGGCGAAGCTCACGCCCCGGAACTCGACCCGCCCCTCCGGTTGCGTCAGATCGCGGGCGTCACCGGAGTCGGTGATCGGGTTGGGCGTGTCGATCACCTCGAACACCCGCTCGAAGCTCACGAACGCCGACATCACGTCCACCCGGGCGTTGGACAGGCTCGTCAGGGGCACATAGATCCGCACCGTGTACAGGCCCAGCGCCACCAGCGTGCCCGCGCTGATCGCGCCGTCGATGGCGAGGTGGCCGCCCAGCCAGTAGACGATGGCCGTGCCGATCGCCCCGACCAGGGTCAGCGCGATCAGGAACACCTGCGAGTACAGGGCGCTGCGGACCCCGATGTCGCGCACCCGCCCGGCCCGGTCGGAGAAGTCGGCGGCCTCGTCGTCGTGGCGGCCGAACAGCTTCACCAGCAGCGCACCGGCCACGTTGAACCGCTCGGTCATGGTGTTGTTCATCGAGGCGTTTAGGTTCATGCCCTCGCGGGTGATGGCCTGCAGGCCCCGGCCCACCCGCCGGGCGGGCAGCACGAACACCGGCAGGATCACCACCGCCAGCAGCGTGAGCCGCCACTCCAGCAGGAACATGGTGACGAGGGTGGCGACCAGGGTGATGATGTTGGCCACCACCGTGCCGAGCGTCCCGGTGAAGGCCCGCTGCGCTCCGATGACGTCGTTGTTCAGCCGGCTCACAAGGGTGCCGGTCTGGGTGCGGGTGAAGAACGCCAGCGGCATGCGCTGCACTTGGTCGAACAGCCGCAGCCGCAGATCGAAGATCAGCCCCTCGCCGATGCCGGAGCTGAGCCGGCGCCCGGCCATCGACAGCAGCGCCTCGCCCGCCGCCGCGGCGATCAGCACGGCGAACAGCACGTTCAGGTAGCCGCCGTCGCCGGTAGCGATAGCCGAGTCGAAGATCTCCCGGATCACCAGCGGCGGCAGTAGCCCCAGGAACGTGGCGGCGACGGTGGTGACGATGAAGGCAGCGATCGAGGCCCGGTACGGGCGGGCGAAGCCCCACACCCGGCGGCGGGTGCCGGCCGTGATCGTCTTGCCCGCCAGGCCGGAGCGGTCGGCCGCCATGGAGTGCATGACTCCCCACGCGGTCATCATCACCGCCGAGCCTACGGACGGTGCCAGCGCTAGCGCCCGCAGGCGGCTACGGACCGTGCCAGCGGTAGCGTTTGTGTCGTGGATCGCGGTGCCTCCGTGGCCCTGAAGACCGACCACTACGAGATCACCATGGTGGCCTCGGCCCTCCAGTCCGGGATTGCCGAGCGCCGTGCGGTGTTCGAGGCGTTCGCCCGGCGGCTACCGGCGGGCCGGGCCTACGGCGTCGTTGCGGGCGTGGACCGGGTGATCGACGCGGTCGAGCGCTTCCGCTTCGATGACGAGACGGTCGAGCACCTCGTAGATGCGGGCGTGGTGGCGGACCCCGACGTGGCCGCCTGGCTGCGCTCGTACCGCTTCGGTGGCGACGTGACCGGCTACCCCGACGGGGAGCTCTTCTTCCCCTACTCGCCGATCCTGACGGTGGAGGGCGGCTTCGCCGAGTGCGTCGTGCTCGAGACGGTCGTACTGTCGATCCTCAACTACGACTGCGCGGTGGCATCGGCCGCAGCCCGGGTGCGCGACGTGGCCAACGACCGCCTGCTCATCGAGGGCGGCAGCCGTCGCGCCGACCCCGACGCCGCGGTGGCGGCCGCCCGGGCCGCCCATATCGGCGGGTTCGACACCACATCCAACCTGGAGGCGGGCCGGCGCTACGGAATCCCCACCGGCGGCACAACCGCGCACGCCTTCGTGCTGGCCCACCCCGACGAGAGGAGTGCCTTCGCGGCTCAACGCGACGCCCTGGGCACGGCCTCCACCTACCTGGTCGACACCTTCGACGTGCTCGAGGGAATCCGCCGGGCGGTGGAGGTGGTGGGTCCGGACATAGGTGCGGTGCGCATCGACAGCGGCAACCTGCTCGCAGCCAGCATCCGGGCCCGGGCCCTGCTCGACACCCTCGGCGCGGAGGGCTGCCGCATCGTGGCCTCCGGGGACCTCGACGAGTTCAAGATCGCCGAACTGGAGGAGGCCGCCGCGCCCATCGATGCCTACCTGGTGGGCACCAGCATGGTCACCGGCTCGGGCCATCCCACCGCGTCGGTGGTCTACAAGCTGGTCGCCATCGGCGACTCCGCTGGTGCCGGCGCGCCCCTGCGGGCCGTTGGGAAGCTCTCGCCGGGCAAGATCACCGTGGGCGGGCGCAAGGTGGTGCATCGCACCGTGGACCGGTCGGGCTTCTGGACCGCGGAGGTGCTGTCGCCGGTGGGCGCGGCTGCGGCCGGGACGGGCGCTCATGATCCCCAGGTGGTGCTGGTATCGGGCGGCGAACGGGCCTGGCGGGACGACCCGGTGGCGGCTCGCAGCCGCTGCGCGGCGCGCCGGCGCGGCCTGCGACCCGAGGACCGGGTTCCCCATCCCCGCCGGTCGCCAGCCATCCCCACCGAATGGGTAGGAATGGAGTCGCCCGCTGCGACAGAATCTGCGAACGGAGAGAAAGGGCAGCCCGCGCCGTCGGAGTTGGCGCGGCTAGCCCAGGGAGGAGCTGACATGTCCAGAGCTCTGATCATCGTCGACGTGCAGAACGACTTCTGCGAGGGCGGTTCGCTGGCCGTGGAGGGAGGGCACGCAGTGGCCGCCTCCATCACTGGCCTGGTTGGTTTGGACCGGGCCGAGGGCGGCTACAGCTACGTCGTCGCGTCCAAGGACTGGCACATCGATCCCGGCCAGCACTTCGCCGCGCCCGGCGCTAACCCCGACTTCGTGACCTCGTGGCCGGTCCACTGCGCGGCCGGCACCCAGGGCGCCGCGTTCTCGCCCAACCTGCAGGTGGCTCTGGACGAGGTGTTCCTCAAGGGCCAGTACAGCAACGGCTACAGCAGCTTCGAGGGAGTCGCCGGGTCCAGCGAGGGCGTGGGCCTGCAGGACTGGCTGGCCGAGCGGGGCGTGGAGGCCGTGGATGTGGTGGGCATCGCCACCGACTACTGCGTGCGGGCCACTGCGCTCGACGCGGCTGCGGCCGGGTTCGACACGTCGGTGCTGGTGGCGCACTGCGCCGGGGTCGCCCCCGACTCCTCGGCGGCCGCTCTGGACGAGATGGCCGCCGCCGGGGTGGCAATCGTCGACTGACCTCGCCCGGCCCTCCGGCTGTGGCTGGAGTCGAGGATTCTCGGGTTGGTTGTGGTGGTTGGGAGATACAGAACTCTCCCGAGATTCTGCGTTCAGGCGACGGCGGCTTCTAGCTGGTCGCGGGTCAGGTCTATGCCGAAGCCCGGCGTGTCGTTGGGCACCAGCCAGCCGTCGGTGGGCAGGGCCATGCCTGGTGTGGAGCGCCAGGCGCCCATCAGCGACTCGCCGGGCCCGCAGCCCAGGAACATCTCCGCCCAGCGGTTGCCGGGCAGTCCGTGGCAGAGGTGCTGGCCGTAGGAGTCGTTGCAGCCGCCGTGTACGGCTAGCTCGATGCCGGCCGCGGCCGCGATGGTTGCGATCTTGAGCACCGCCGTGGCGCCGCCCACCCATTGCACGTCGGGCTGCATGACGTCGACGAGGCGCTGTTCAGCGGCGTGGGCGAAGACGCGGTCGGTGTACCAGCGCTCGCCGGTGGCCAGCATCTGGTGAGGAAGGCGGCGGCGGACCTCGGCGTAGCCGGGCCAGTCGTCGGGCTGGGCGTAGTCCTCGATCCAAGTGAGGCGGTAGGGGGCCAGCGCCTCGCCGAGCCGCACCGTGTAGGACGCGTCGTGCACTGCCCAGCAGTCGAGCATGATGTCTGCGTCGGGCCCCAACTCCGAGCGGGCATCGGCCACCTGCCGCTCGACCTGCTCGATCCCGGCGGTGGCCGCGGCCGGGCCGACGGTGCAGGCCAGCTTGAAGGCCTCGAAGCCCCGGTCGCGCGGGTCGTCGAGGTCGTTGCTGGTGGCGTAGCAGCGGGTGCGGTCCCTCGCGGGGCCGCCGATGAGTTCGTACACGGGTGCGCCCAGGATCTTGCCCCGCAGGTCCCACAGGGCCAGGTCCACCGCGCTCACCGCGAACGAGGCAATCCCGGACGCGCCGAAGGCGCTGTTGGCCGAGCGCATCATCATGTTCCAGAGCTTCTCGGTGGCCAGGGCTGGCTCGCCGGTGACCATGGGGCCGAAGAAGTCGTTGATGATGGGCACCACCGGGCCCGCCTGGCTGGTCATGCCCACGCCGAAGGTGCCGTCCGACGCGGTGGCCACGCACACGACCTCGCCCCAGGGCGGCGAGAAGCGCTCGGCCTGGCCGGCGAAGGCCTGATCGTACGACAGCGGGTGCATGAGGCCCCACGGGTCCCAGGAGGCCGGGCTGGCCTGCGGCCGGCCGAGCACCTCGGGATGGCGCAGGGGCGCGGCCGCGACCTCAGCGATGGTAGGCATCATCGCCGAAGCGTAGGAGAGTGCGGAGGCCGGCGCCCCGCCTACGGATCTACCTGCGATTATCCACCGGTGCGGTGGATTCTTGACAGAAGTTCGTTCCGGGTGCCGGTCAGGTGCCGGGCTGCGGGACGATCCGCAGGTAAGGAAGCGGTGCCTCCCAGCCGTCCGGGTACTTCTCGGCCGCGGCCTCGTTGGAGACGGCCGGGACGATGATCACGTCCTCGCCCTGGTTCCAGTTGGCCGGGGTGGCTACCTGCTCGTGGGCGGTGAGCTGGACCGAGTCGAGCAGGCGCAGGATCTCGGCGAAGTTGCGGCCGGTGGTCATCGGGTAGGTGAGGGAGGCCTTGATCTTCTTGTCGGGGCCGATGATGAACACCGAGCGGGCGGTGGCATTGTCGGCCGCGGTGCGTCCCTCGGACGTGTCGCCGGCGTCGGCCGGGAGCATGTCGTAGAGCTTCACCACGTTGAGCCCGGGGTCGCCGATCAGCGGGTAGTTGAGGGCGTTGCCGGTGGCGGTCTCGATGTCGGCGGACCAGCCGTGGTGGTCGCTCACGCCGTCGACGCTGATGCCGATGATCTTGCAGTTGCGTGCGGCGAACTCCGACTTGAGGCCGGCTACCGCGCCCAGCTCGGTGGTGCAGACCGGGGTGAAGTCCTTCGGGTGCGAGAACAGCAGCGCCCATCCGTCGCCGATCCACTCATGGAAGTTGATCGCTCCCTCGGTGGTGTCGGCATTGAAGTCCGGAGCGGTGTCGTTGATGCGTAGACCCATGTGGTTACCTCCGATGTTGGCGGACTGTCCACAGGCTAGCCACGCATGCTGACTATTCCGACCGGATTAGTCAGGAATCATCCGCACCGTGTCGGCTCTCTCGCCGGGCGCGCCGTTTCTGCTCGACGCCAGGGTCACCCCGACGTGAGCCTCAGCCGGTAATGAGCTCGGCTGCCCCGAACACGACGCCGAAGCGCACGCACCAGATTGCCACCGTGGAGTAGTGGTCCAGGTCGAGCCCGACGGGGATCTCGTAGTTCTGCGAGCCGACGTTGCCCTTGAGGTCGCCGAGATCGACGAAGTCGTCGTCGAAGTCGCGGGCGGCCGCGTCGGGGGGAGCGGCGGACAGGTAAACGTTCAGGTCGGGGCCGTTGTCGGTGCGGAAGTCCTCGAGGCGCAGGAACCGCTGGCCGCTGCCGTCGCCTAGGACCTGCGCACTGCCCTCGGTGGGGTGCGAGCGGTCGATGAACGATCCGGCCGCCTCCACGATGATCTGGGGCTGCGTGGTCGCCGGCGCGGTCTCGGTGGGCTGGGTCTCCTCGGTCGGCTGGGTCTCCTCGGTCGGCTGGGTCTCCTCGGCGGGCTGGGTCTCCTCGACCGGCTCAGCCGGATCAGGCGCCTCGACACCAGGCTTGGGGACCTGGGACGTGGCCGGTCCAGGCATGTCGGGCATGGGCTCGTCGACCTCGTCGGTCATCGGCATGTCGAGTTCGGCCATGGCCTTGTTCATGGCGTCGGCCATCTCCGCCGTGGTCTCGTCACCGGCCATGCCCGAGGGGGCCGGTCCCGCGGTGAAGAACGGGAGGGCCTCGTCCACCTCGTCGTCTTGGAAGTACGTCTGGAAGGCGAAGAAGCCGAACACCAGCCAGGCTCCCACCCCCGCCAGTACGACCCCTGCCGGTAGCGCCCAGCGCCAGTGCTGTCGGATCCAGGATCTCATCACTCCCAGTATCGCCGCCCGGCGCGGCAGATTTCAGAGATTCTTGCCGAGCGGCGGAGGCGGGGGCCCCGATCTCGCTCCCGCCGGTAGGTTCGGGGCCGTGAGCGCGCGGGCCGTGTGGGTGAACGGACGGATGGTCGAGCCCGACCACCCGCACCTGAGGGCCGACGACCACGGAGTGATCGTGGGCGACGGCGTCTTCGAGACACTGCTGGTGGTGCCCGACGGCGCCGGGGTGGCCGCCTTCGCAGTGCGCCGGCATCTTGAGCGATTGCGCCGCTCGGCCCGAGCGCTGCGCTTCGAGTGCCCCTACGGCGACGACGAGTTGCGGGCCGCGATCACCCTGTGCCTCGACGCCGCGCCCGAGGCCGGGATCGTGCGGGTCACGGCCACCAGCGGCGGCGGCCCGCTGGGATCCGGGCGCAGCGGGGCGCGGGGCTCGGCCATCGTGATCGCCGGCAACCGGCCGCCCGACTACCCGCCCGGCACCGCGGTCTCGACCGTTCCGTTCCCCCGCAACGAGCGGGGCGCCATGGCCGGCGTCAAGACGACCTCCTACGCCGAGAATGTGCTGGCGCTCGACGTGGTCCGGGAGCGGGGCGCATCCGAGGCGATCTTCGCCGACACCCGGGGCCGTGTCAGCGAGGGCACCGGGTCGAACATCTTCTGGTGCGACGGGGCGCGGCTGCACACACCGCCGCTGGACACCGGCTGCCTGGCCGGGGTCACCCGGGCGCTGCTGCTGGAACGGCTCGACGTGGCCGAGACCCATCTGCCCGTCGAGGAGCTTCGAGGCGTTCCCGAGGCCTTCCTGGCCTCCTCCACCCGGGCGGTCCAGTCCATCGCCCGCATCGACGACACCGAGCTGCCGGTGGTGGACGGCCCGCTGACGGCGGCCGCGGCCGCGCTGATGGCCGGCCTGATGGCCAACGACATCGACCCGTGACCCGGACCTCGCACGTCTTGGGAGCATCACATGTCGCGGGAGCCCCGCACGTCTCGGGAGCGTCGTGACGGACGAGCAGCTCATGGAAATAGCCCTGGCCGAGGCCCGATTGGCCCCTGCGCACGGCGACGTGCCCGTGGGCGCGGTGGTGTGGCGCGACGGCGAGGTGGTCGCCCGCGGCCACAACCAGCGGGAGCGCGCCGGCGATCCCACCGCCCACGCTGAGATGCTGGCCCTGCGGGAGGCCGCTACCCGCCTCGGCGGCTGGCGCCTGGACGGAGCCACGGTGGCCGTGACCCTGGAGCCGTGCCCCATGTGCGCCGGAGCGCTGCAGCAGGCCCGGGTGGGCCGGGTCGTCTACGGCGCCGACGACCCCAAGGCCGGTGCCCTCGGCTCGCTCTACAACCTGGGCGCCGACCCCCGGCTCAACCACGAGTTCGAGGTGGTGCCGGGCGTGCGGGCCGGCGAGTGCGCCGCCCTGCTGCAGGACTTCTTCTCGGACCTGAGGGGCTCTGAAGTCGACCCGTAGGCCCGCCGGTAGCCTCTGCGGCGGAGAGTTGCCAGAGCGGACGAATGGGGCGGCCTCGAAAGCCGTTGTGGCCTCCGGGTCACCATGGGTTCGAATCCCATACTCTCCGCCGCTGAACAAAGCACCCTGATCGGGCCATTGGGGTTTCAGTCCCGCGTGGAGTTAGGCCGCGGCCAGCGCGGCGGCGATCCACTCGTCGACCGTGGCCCGATTCTCGGCGATCCATCTGGCGGCCAGCAGGGCGATCTCGGCGTCGCTGTTCTTGCCCCCCTGGATCTCCACGTTCATCACCGACACGTCTACCACCGACAGCTTGACCTGGCGAAAAAGCTCGGCCGCGGCCGGATTCGCCGCCAACCAATCCTTGTTAGCGGTCACCTGGACGTCGGCCGGCACCCAGCCGAGCTGGCAGAAGTCCGCGTTGGCGCGGGCCGGGCACTGCTCGGCCGGGATGTCGAGCTCGACGGGATCGGTCGTTCCGGCCCAGTGCCTCTGGTCGAACGCCTCGCCGCCCTCAAGGCCGAGTGGGTTGGAGTCGTCGAGCACGTTCTCCATCGCCAGCCAGTACACGTTGTCACCAGGCCGGAGCTGGGTGATGTAGGCCGATGGCGTCCAGGTGTAGATCACAGCCGGTTCGCCGGCCTCCACCTTGGCCACCACCTCCGCGAACATCGCGTCATAGCCGGCGATGATCTGCTCAAGATGCCACCATTCGTTAAAGGCGATCATGCTCTCCATCATGTCGTCGCACGTCCATGTCTCCTGGCAGCCGAAGAACTCGGCGAGACCGTCGCCGTCGCCGTCGAACAGGGCCCGGATCTCGGGATCGTCGTGGAGTTGATCTAGGTGGGTAATGCCGTACTCGTCGGCCACCGACTTGGTGATCAGCAGACCCTGGACGGCACCGCCGTCGCGGAACACCGCGCCCGCCTTCATGAGGTGGTCGCCCACAATTGAGCCGTCGGGCAGCTCTTGCGCCTGCCACGAGTGGTGGCCCGGGTACCAACTGTTGGCCCAGAAGTCGACTTCGCCCTGAGCCATGGCCAGGTACGCCAGCGACGGGCCGAGCTGCCTCTCGGCCGGCTCGGACACGTCGTAGCCGAGCCTCTCGAGCAGTAACTGGTAGACCGCAGCCTGGAAGTAGCCGCTTTGCCAGTCGGCCCGAGCCATGGTGACCGAGATGCCCTCACCGGGCAGCGTCGTCGTGCCCGTACTGGGGCCGGTGCTGTCTCTGGCCGTTCCGTCGTTGATGGCCTTGAGCAGCACCATCATGTCGCCGCGGGTGAAGTTGTCCGACTCTTCGGCTTGGAGGATCTGGTCGTAGTAGCGCTCCATGAACACCACCGCGTGACGCTTGCTCAAAGGCTGCTCAGGTCTGAACGTGCCGTCGGTGTAGCCGGCCGTCACCCCGACCTCCGCTGCCCATTCGACAGCCTCGAAGGCGTAGTGGTCGGGCGGCACATCAGGAAACCGCTGACTCTGGGCGACCGCAGTAGCTGTGAGCGCTCCGACAACCCCCACAACGAGCACGGTGACAGCGCCACGCCTCCTATGAAGGAACCACTTCTTCATTCTCATAGTCTCCCTAATGGCCGGACCTCGGCAACGGTCACCGTGTCGAGGGCAACCTGAATGCGGATGCCTGTCGCACGCGGGCGGTGATTCGTCGCTTGGCCGTGATCAAGAGTGCGCGCTCTCACTACCTCCTATGACGCGCCAGGCTGGCTATTTGTTGCAGTGAACAGACATCCCAGACGCGGCTACGCACGCCGAGCTCATCGCCTCCTGAGGATCGAGTCGAGCAGGAACGACGTTCCGGGCGAGGGATCCGCACCCAGACCGGCCAACTCGACGAGGTGCGATCCGTCCTCGCTCTCGGGCGGCTCCGTCTCCATGACGACCAGCGTGGGTGTCCGGTCGGTGGTCAGCCACGCCACCGAGGCCGAGTCCTCGGACCAATGCGGGCGGCCGTAGCCGCCCACGTCCAGGAGGCGCAGCTCTTCAGTGTCGAGATCGAAGAGCCACGCCGGGCTGGTGTCGTTGAGCAGCCACCGGCCGTCGGGCGAGATCGAGATCTCGTGTAGTTCGTCGACGAAGTCGCGGGGCAGGTCCCGCGCCTCACCGGTGTCGCCGTCGAGAACCACGACGTCGCAGGCGAGCTTCTCGTCGCAACGGTGTTCCACCAGCAGCTCGCCCCGGGTGGCCAGCGCTCGGTGGTCGCTCGTGATCTCGAAACCGGAGACCGTCGGCCGGAAGGTGCTTCCGACGGGCGGGACCACCAGCACGCCGGACTCGCCGCCGGTCACCAGTTCCGTTCCGGGCGGGGCCTCCGCTACCCACATCAGGTGGCCGGCGAGGGAGCTGTAGGTCTGCCAGCCGGCCATGTACATGAGGCCGCGGGGGCCATTGGGCCGGGTCACCACCCAGTAGTCCACCATGGGGTGCGCGGCTGGGACCACCACGGCCCGTGACGCCACCAGCACCACGGTCGGGGGATCGTCCGCGAGCCTGATGCCGACCGTGCGCCTGCCGTCGCTGAGGAACTCAAGATCGGCGATCTGCAGCGGGGACTCCGTGGCGTTGATGGGCAGGAGTTCCAACGCCCCGGTGGACAGGTCCACGCGGGCTACCTTGCTGCCGCTGAGATAGACGAGCCGGCCCTCCAAGCCGCTGAACGGCTCGGCCGGTGGCGCGCTTGCAGGCTCCTCGACCTCAGGGGCAACCTCCACCAAGTCATCGGGCTCTCGAAGAGGGCTGCTGGTCGTGGGAACCTCGAAGGGCTCCTCGTCCAGCGAGTCTGAGCCCTGGCTGCCGTTATCACCGGTGAGGCTCAGCAGCCACAGCCCGGTGACGAGAGCGACGAGCACAGCGACCAGCCCGGCTGCGGCCGGCAACCGGCGCGACTGTTCGCTGACCCCACCGTCCATGTGGCCGTCCGACCCGCCGTCGCCGCCGTCGCCGCTGTCGTCGCGGCCGTCCAGCGGCGCCGCGTGCATGGGGGCACCGTAGTTGCGCATGGCGAGATGAGCAGCCCGAGAGCCTGTGTGCTCCGGGTGAGGCCGAGCGCGGGGTGAACGAGCGTCTGGTGAACTGCGGTCCTGCCGCAATGTCTGCGAATGTCTGCGTACCGTCCTGGCCGAGCCACTGGAGGGTGCGTCGAGTTGCCGTGACCAGCCCAGCCGGTGGAGCCGATATGGCCGAAGAGCATGGTTTACTCCGTTCTTATGCCATATAAGGACTTAAACGAGTAAGTATTGTTATAGTCCGCCGGATGCCCGGAGGGTCGAAGGGCCGCAAGCCCGTCACCAGCGCTGATGTGGCCCGTGAGGTCGGGGTCTCGCGTGCCACCGTCAGCTATCTGCTGAACAACACTCCCGGGCAGACGATCTCCGACGAGACGCGCCGCCGGGTGATGGAAGCGGCCGAGCGGCTCGGGTACACGCCGAACCAGAGCGCGCGAGCTCTCCGGCTCGGGCGCAGCGACATCGTGCTGTTCCCGCTCGGCGATGTGGCCCTGTCGCATGCATTCGCCGGCGCGATCAACGTCTGCTCGGCGGCTCTGAACCTTCAGGGCTTCACCCTGGTGCCGGACGCGGCGATGTACCCCAGCCCGGAGCACGCCGCCGATGCCTGGCTGAGGCTCGGTCCGGCCGCCCTCATCGATCTCATCCTGCCCGCCGACCACACGGGCGTCCTGCGGATGTCCCGGGCCGGCGTGGCCAGAGTGACGGCCGACATCGAGGTGCCCGGACACCTCAGCGCGATGGACATCATCGGCGTGGACGCCCGCAAGTGTCAGCTGTCGCACGTGATCGAGCGGGGCGCGACCAACATCGTCTACGCCGCGCCGCCGTCCTACGACGAGAGCTCGATGAGCCCGCTCCTTCGTCCTGTCCTGGAGGCTGTCGCGAGTGACGCGAGCGTCCGGCTCGCCTTCGACACCGTGGAAGCCACACCGGAGTCGGCGCGGGCCGCCGCTCGCCGGTGGGCGGACGCCGGCGTCGACGCTGTCTGCGGCCACAGCGACGACTATGCGCTGCCGATCCTCACCGCGCTGATCGACCTGGGCGTCGAGGTGCCGGGCGCGATGCTGGTGATCGGCGTCGGCGACATTCCGGCCTCGAGGGCCACCACACCGTCGTTGTCGTCGGTGACCGCGGAGATGGAACAGCTCGGCGAATCACTGGCGGCCAGCGTTCAGACCGCGGTGCTCGACCCGACCACGCCGGTCCGGTATCCCGCACCGGAGCCGGTCGTTATGGAGCGCGACTCGTCGAATCGCCCCTGCTGACCCTGACCGCGCCTTTACGGCCGAGCGACGGCCCCAGGGTTACTTACACGATTCAGTGCGCCGTTGTGCGAAGGGGACAAGTACCGAGACCCCGGAGCAGACCAGCCCAAGCAACAGGCCCTGGGGGAATCAGACGGCAATGCGCGGAGGGTATGGGATTTGAACCCATGGAGGCTCTCGCCTCACACGCTTTC
>VYCW01000015.1 GCA_009843735.1 Acidimicrobiaceae bacterium
CCGTACTTCTCCATCGCCATGCTGGGCACGTTCGTGGCCGTGCGCGAGATCGTGCGCACCTGGGGCGGCCTCACCGGCGGGGGTGTCGGCCTGACCCTGCCGCCGTACCTCAACCGGTCGCTGTTCTACTACCTGGAACTGGGGCTGGTCGTCGGACTGGTGACTCTGGTCTGGTGGCTGCGCCGCACCCGCTTCGGCGCCGCGCTGGTGGCGATCCGGGAGGACGAACTCGGCGCGGAGATGCGGGGCATCGCCACTACCCGGCTGAAGGTGGCGGCGTTCAGCTTCGCCGGGACCTCCACCGGGCTGTTCGGAGGGCTTTGGGCCTACCAGAACACCTTCGTGGACCCCGACATCGCCTTCACCGAGGTCCGGACCATCGACGCCATCATGGGCACCCTGCTCGGCGGGCTGGGCACGGTGGCCGGACCGGTGGTGGGCTCGGTCGCGCTGTACTGGCTCCGCGAGGTTCTCTGGGCCAACCTCCTCAACTACCACCTGGTCGCCCAGGGCGTGCTGCTGATCCTGATCGTGCTCCTGGTGCCGCGGGGCATAGTCGGCGTCTTCGACCGCCGCGGCTGGTCTGTGCGGCATCTCTGGCGCAGCCCCCCGACCGGCGCTGGCACGCCTGCCGGCAGCCCCACCGAGGCTGACGACCCGGACGGCCCGGACGGCACCCACAGCACCCCGGGCTCCGAGCGGGCGGCCGGCGGTCGGGACCGGCCCGGCACGGGGCGTGCTGGACTGGAGGGGGCGGGCATCGTCAAACGCTTCGGCGGACTCACCGCCGTGGACGGGGTCGACATCGAGGTCGCGCCGGGCGAGATGGTCGGGCTGATCGGCCCCAACGGCAGCGGCAAGACCACGCTCTTCGACTGCCTGAGCCGGGTGGTGAAAGCCGACGGAGGCACCATCCGGCTCAACGGAGCCGACATCTCCGGGCTGGCGCCGCACCGAGTCGCCCGGCTGGGTGTGTCGAGGACGTTCCAGATCATCCGGGTGTACCGCGACCTGACGGTGCGCGAGAACATGGAACTGAGCATCCAATGGGGCCGCATCGGACTGCGGGGCCTGTTCCGCCGAACCGACACCGCAACCCGGGCCAAGGCGGAGCAACTCATGGAGTTCCTGATGCTCGACGGGCTCCGCGACGAGCCCGCGGGCACCCTGTCGGGCGGCCAGCGCCGCCTGCTGGAGATCGGTATGGCCCTCATGAGCGATCCGCGGCTGGTGCTGCTCGACGAGGCCACTTCGGGCGTGAACCCCAGCCTCGTCGAGGACATCAAGGACCGGCTGCGGGTGATCAACGAGCAGGGGGTCGCCTTCCTGCTCGTCGAGCACAACGTCCAGTTCGTGGCCGATCTCTGCGAGCGGGTGGTGGTGCTCGACGCCGGCAGCAAGCTGGCCGAAGGGACGCCGCGCCAAGTGATGGACGACCCCGCCGTCGTCGAGGCCTACTTCGGTGCAGCGGGCCGCTCCAGCGAAGCAGTCGCCCATGACCCCGGCGGCCAACCGGGAGGGCGCGAGCCGTGAGCCCTGCTGCCAGCCCGGAGCCTCTGCTGAACGTGCGATCCGTGGTCGCCGGCTACGTACCCGGGCACGACATCATCCGCGGCATCGACCTCGAGGTGCGTCCCGGCGAGATCGTCTGTGTGATCGGCCCCAACGGCGCGGGCAAGTCGACGGTGTTCAAGGCGGTTTACGGGCTGGTGCCGGTGCGGTCCGGGCAGGTGCTCTGCGACGGCGCCGACATCACCAACATCAACCCGTCGGAGGCGCTGGCCACGGCCGGCATCGCCATCGTGCCCCAGCTACGCAGCTCGTTCGCGCAGATGACCGTCTACGAGAACCTCGAGCTCGGCATGTACCGGTGCACCGACAAGGCCCGGGTGCGGGCCCGGATCGAGTTCGTGTGCGACCTGTTCCCGACGCTGGCGGCCCGGGCCCGCCAGGCGGCCGGGACGATGTCGGGCGGCGAGCAGCGAATGCTCGAGATCGGTCGCTCGCTGATGTGGGAGCCGCGCCTGGTGCTGATGGACGAGCCGTCCGCGGGGCTCTCCCCCATCGTGACCGCCGAGGTGTTCGACACCGTCCGCGGGCTCAACCGGCAGATCTCGCTGACCGTCCTGATGATCGAGCAGAACGCCCGCCAGGGTCTGGAGACCAGCCACCGCGGCTACGTGATGGAGCAGGGCCACATCACCCACCACGGCCCCGCCGCCGACCTGCTGGCCGACCCGGAGGTGCGGCAGGCATTCCTAGGAGCCCGCTGAGCCCGAATTGGCAGCAGAATGCCCCCTATAGGGCACGCGGCGCTGCCAATTCCAGGATCCCGCAAGCCGGCATTCGAACTGGCAGCAGAATGCCCCCTATAGGGCACGCGGCGCTGCCAATTCCAGGGGCGGGTCGTCTAGCCCAGGACGGACGCTACGGCTTCGGGGATGGAGTGGGGTCCTGCGATGGCTGCGAAGCGGGCACCGGAGATCTCGGCGAAGGCCTCGGCGTCGGCCGCGTCGCCGGCCGGCGCGATCACGCACAGTTCGTCGAGGCGGCGGGCCGCCGCCACCGGATCGCCCCCCGCGGTGGCCCGGCAGTCCGACAGCAGCACCGCCACCCGCCGCCGGGCAGTGCAGCGGGCCAGCTGGGCCCGGGCCGCGTCGAGGGCGGCGGCAAGGTCGGTGGTGCCGTAGCCCCGCAGCCGCAGCACGTCGTCCACTACCGCCAGCGCGGGACGGTCGCGGTCGGCCGACTTGATGGCCACCACCCGGTCGCCGAAGGCCAGCGCCGACCACTGCTGGGGCGCTCGCAGTGCGCAGGCCGCGGCAGCCACCGCGGCCGCGGCCAGCCTCGGGCCGCCCATCGACCCCGACCGGTCCACGATCAGGCTGATGGCGGTGGCCGGACGCTGCCAGTGCTGCACCCACAGCTCGTCGAGGCCGACCGGCCGGCTTGCGGCCCGGGCCTCGAGCAGGCCGTCGAGGCTGCGGTCGATGTCGACGTCGCCCGAGCAGCGGTCGGCCCGTGCGGTCTCTAGACGGCCGACGCCGCCGGCCGACGCCGCCCCGGCCCGGGCCAGATCGAGCGCGAGGCGGCCCGCCAGCCGGGCGGCCAGCGCAGCCATCCTGCGGTCGGCGGCCGCGGCCATGTCGGCCAGCAGCGCCAGGGTCTGGTCGGGGTCGGCCGAGGCCTGCGCGGCCACCTCGGTCGCATCCAGGGTCCCGGTCTCGGGGCTCAGCAGCCGGAAGCCGGGTTGGCCCTCGTAGTGGCCTCGCGGCGTGGTGCGGACCCGCTCGGCGTCCAGCGCCTCCCGGGCCCTGAACCCTTCGAGAACTAAGCCCCTGTGCCGGTCGCCCCTCCGGGGGCCGGCACTTTTTCCATCGAAGGCACCAGGGACTCGGGCGGTGGGCCGTCGCTGCGCCGCTCGGCCGCGAGCGCCTCCTCCCACAGCTCCCGCACGATGGCCTCGGGGGTGCGGTCCCCTCCCTCGTGGAGCCGGATCCGGCCGGTGAGAGCCATCAGCGCGGCGTCGAGGCCCACCCCCGGGTCGTCGAGCGCCAGGTCACGGAGCTGGCAGAGGCGAGCGGCCACATCGCAGAGGTCCATCGCTCCCCGCACGGATGCCCCCATGCGCACATCGCGATGGGTGCGGGTGGCTCGGGCAACAGCCACGGCCCGGGCCATGGTGCGCTCGGCCGCCGCACCGCCGGTCGGGAAGCCCTGGGCCCGCAACTCGACGATGCGACGCTCGTCGCGCTCGTCCTGGTAGCCCATGGACAGGTGGCAGATGCGGTCGTAGACCGCGCTGGACAGGCGTGACGTGCCCACCGTGTCGTAGGGATTCATGGCGGCCACCAACCGGAACTGCTCCGCCGCGACGATCCGCTCCACCCTGGGCAGATGGAGCTCGCCCTCCGACATCACCCCGATGAGCAGGTTGACGGTCTCCTCGGGCACCCGGTTGAGCTCCTCGACGTAGAGCAGCGCCCCGTCCTGAATGGCCTCGATGAGCGGGCCGGGCATGAAGGCGTCGGCGGTGTAGCCCTCCGACAGCACCCGGGCCGGGTCGAACTGCCCGGCGAGCCGGGCCGGGGTCAGCTCGGAATTGCCCTCCACGGCGACCAGCGGAACATCCATCGCCGCGGCCAGGGCCCGCAGCAGGGTGGTCTTGCCGGTGCCGGGCGGGCCCTCGAGCAGCAGGTGGCGTCCTGCGCCGACCGCGGCGACCGCCAGCTCGACCTCGCGGTGGCGCCCCACCATGGCAGCCGCAACGGTGTCGACCAGGCCGCCGCGGGCGTCGTGCAGGCCAGCGGCAGGGTCAGTCAAAGGCGATGACACCCCTGATGTTGCGGCCCTCGCGCAGATCCCGGTAACCCTCGTTCACCTCGTCCAGCGAGTAGGTGGCGCTCACGAAGCTGTCGAGGTCGAGCTGGCCCTGGGTGTAGAGCGAAAGCAGGTGCGGGATCTCCGAGCGAGGGCTGGCCGAGCCGAACATCGAGCCCTTGAGCTGCTTGTTCAGCATGGCGAACTCGAACAGGTTGAACTTCACGTCCATCTGCTCCAGCGGCGCGACCGCGGCCACCACCACCGTGCCGCCCTTGCGGACCAGGAACTGGGCCGGGGCCAGCATCTCGCCGCTCATCACGCCGGGGGTGAGCACGACGCTGTCGGCCATCACGCCGCCGGTGATGAGCCCGACCGTCTCGGTGGCCGCCTCCATCGACTCGGCGGTGTGGGTGGCGCCGAACTTGCCAGCTGCCTCCCGCTTGGACTCGGCCGGGTCGACGGCCACGATGTTGGACGCCCCGGCGATCTTGGCCGCCTGAAGGGCCGCGCTGCCGAGCCCGCCGCAGCCCACCACCACCACGGTGTCGCCGGGCCGGACATCGGCCCGGTTGGCCACCGACCCGAAGCCGGTCGTGACCCCGCAACTCACCAGCGCGGCGATGGCCGCGGGCACGTCAGGGTCGACTTTCACCGCGGAGTCGACGCTCACCACCATGTACTCGCTGAAGGTGCCCAGCTTCAGCATGGGGGTCAGGTCGTTGCCGCCGCCGTCGTGATGGCGGAACCCTCCCGCGGGCGGCATCATGCCGGGGGCCAGCAGGTGCATGCCGAGGTCGCACAGGTGCTGCTGGCCGTCGGCGCACCAGCGGCAGCGGCCGCACGACGGTACGAACGAGGCCGAGATGTGGTCGCCGACGGCCAGTTCGGCCACACCCTCGCCCACCTCGACCACCACTCCGGCTCCCTCGTGGCCTCCCACGATGGGCAGCGGCACCGGCATGGAGCCGTTGCGGGCGTGCTCGTCGGAGTGGCACATCCCGGCTGCGGTGGTCTTCACCAGCACCTCGCGTGCTCCGGGGCCGTCCAGTTCGATCTCCTCGACGCTCCAGTCGGCGTTGGTCTCTCGCAGCACGGCTGCTCTGGTCTTCACTCGGCACCTCCACCGGACTCGGACTCGCGACGCTAGCGCGATCACTGTGACCACGCGATCCGGCCATCGCCGCCTCGGGGCCCGCCGTCACCCGCGTCCGATGTGTGAGTATGTTCCACTCGCATCGAGATTCACGGACAGGGAGCGCAGCCATGGCGACGGGACCGCTCACGGGAATACGGGTGATCGACATGACCCAGGTTCTGGCCGGGCCTTCCGCGACCATGCTTCTGGCCGACCTGGGCGCGGACGTGATCAAGGTGGAGCCGCCCGGCATAGGCGACCTGTCACGCCTGGCCCAGTTCGACAAGGGCGGGATCAACAGCACGGTCGCCAACAACAACCGGGGCAAGCGCTCGATCCAGATCGACCTGTCCACCGACGCCGGCCGGGATCTCGGGCTGAAGCTGCTGGCTGGCTGCGACGCGGCCGTCCAGAACATGCGGCCGGGTGTGGCCGACAGCCTCGGCCTGGGATACGAGCACGCCGCGGCGGTCAATCCCGACATCGTCTACTGCTCGATGTCCGGTTACGGGTCCACCGGCCCCTACGCAGGCCGGGCCGCCTACGACCCGATCATCCAGGCCGTGACCGGCTACGTGGCCCTCCAGGTCAATCCGGAGGTCCCCATCCCCGACCTGGTCCGCAACGGGATCATCGACAAAGCGTCGGGCTGGATGGCCGCCCTGGCCATCGTCTCGGCCCTGTTCGCCCGCATCCGGGGCGGAGGGGGCCAGCACATCGACCTGTCCATGCTCGACACCGCGGTGCAGTTCCTGTGGCCCGACGGCGGCATGGCCGACACCCTGCTGGACGACGACGCCACCGAGGGCCGGCGCCTGTCGACGCTGTACCGGCTCACGCCGTGCGCCGACGGTCACATCGTCTACTTCGTGGTCAGCGACAAGCAGTTCCACGGCCTGTACCGGGCGCTGGGCCGCACCGACTGGATCGATCACGAACACTGGAGCACCCACGAGGGTCGGCGGGGCCGCTCCGAGGATCTCGGCGAGCTGCTGGAGGAGGAGTTCGCCAAGTGGAAGGTCTCCGACCTGGTGCCCCGGATGCACGAGAACTCGGTGCCGTGCGGGGAGGTGACCGCGGTGGAGGACCTGCACGACGACCCGCAGATTCGCCACAATGAAACCCTCGTGGAGTGGGACCACCCGACCGCGGGCCGGCTCCGCCAGGCCCGGCTGGCCCCCCGGTTCTCGGCCACCCAGCCCGATTTCCGTACCTCCGTCCCGCAGCTCAACGAGCACGCCGGCGAGATCCTGGCCGAGCTGGGTCTCGACGCCGGCGAGATCGAGGAGTTCCGCCGGGCCGGCGCAGTCTTCTGACGAACTTCTCATCACACCGGCTCGCGATATAGACAAGTCGGGCGAACTTGCAGCCGAAACGCAGGGAGACTGGTTCGTGAGAGTGCTGCGCAATGCTCGACTGGTCGACGGCCGTAGCGTCGACCTCCGCCTTGACGACTCCAGCGGCACGATCGCCGGCGTCACCGCGGCGGGCTCGACCGCGATCACCGACGGCGCGGCGGTCGACGACCTGGACGGCTGGCTGCTGCTGCCGGCCATGGCTGAGCCCCACGCCCACCTCGACAAGGCGTTGACCGCCGATGAGGTGCCCAACCCCAAGGGCGACCTCATGGGCGCCATCCAGGCCTGGTTCGCGGCCGCGGAGAAGGGGCGGCTGTCCTATGAGCGCACCGTGGAGCGGGCCACTCAGGCCTTCGAGATGTTGCTGGTGCACGGGGTGACCGCGGTCCGCACCCACATCAACGTCACCGCCGACATCGGAATCGTCAGCGTTCTCGCCGTGCAGGAGGCGGCCCGGGCCATGGAGGGCCTCATCGACTTCCAGATGGTGGCCCTGACCGGCTGGCCGATGACCGGTCCCGACAGCGCCGAGAACATCCGAGCCCTGGAGGAGGCGGTGGAGGCCGGAGTGGATCTCGTGGGGGGCTGCCCGAACCTCCAGGACGACCCGGCGACGGCCATCTCCGACGTGCTGGCGCTGGCGACGTCCGCGGGCATCGACATCGACCTGCACACCGACGAGACGCTCGACCCGTCGGTGCTAACGCTTCGAGAGCTGGCCCGCCAGGTGAGCGACAAGGGCTTCGACGGGCTGGTGGCCGCGAGCCATTGCGTCAGCCTGGGCATGCAGCCGCCCGACGTGCAGGCCGCGGTGGCCGCCGAGGTCGCGGCGGCGGGCGTCTCGGTGATCACCCTGCCCCAGACCAACCTGTTCCTGCAGGGACGCGACGACCCCGTCGGCACGCCCCGGGGGCTGACCGCCGTCAACGCCCTCCTGGACGCGGGCGCGGCGGTGGCCGCGGGGGCCGACAACGTGCAGGACCCGTTCAACCTGGTGGGCCGCAGCGACCCGCTGGAGACGGCCGCGCTGATGGTGATGGCCGGGCACCGGCTGCCCGCCGACGCCTACGACATGGTGTCAAACGTCTCCCGGCGAGTGATGGGCCTGGCCCCGGTGAACTTCGAGCCCGGCGATCCCGCGGATGTGGTCGCCATCGACGCGCCGACCCTGAGGGGCGCGGTGGCCGACGCCCCGATGTCGCGCCGGGTGTACCGCCGGGGACGGCTGGTGGCCTCCGCCGACCAGCAGACCCGGGTCCACCGGCCCTGACCAGCGGCTACTCCACGTAGGAGTACTCGGTGGCGAGGGACTCCTCGCCGGGGGTGACCACGTAGTTGCCGGCCCGCAGGGGCACCGGCGGCTCGCCGGAATCGAAGCTGACGCCCACCGGGTCGCCGCCATCGGCCACCGCCTGGACCTGCTCCAGAAACTGGCGCCTCACCATCGACACTCCCCGGTCGCTGGAGGCCAGCCGCTCGGTTGAGTGCAGTGTGATCGGCCCCTGTCCGACCTGGGTCTCGTAGTCGCCGGGATAGCGCTGATGGCCCTCCTCGTCGAGCTCGAACCAGTTCTTGCCGTCGGCGTAGCTGGGCAGGCCCTGGGCGGGACGGTCCTTGGGCTTGCGCAGCATCGACACCACCCAGGTGTGGGTGTCGTCGATGGGAACGGACCACGACATGTTGTTGGTCTTGCCCAGCACCGTGAGCGTCGGTGTGGGGATCACCCTGATGGTGGGCACCCGCACCTCGGTCACCCGGTGCAGGACGGTGCCGTCGGGCAGGTCCCTGTCCTGGCTGGCGGTGATACCCCAGTCGTGGCGCTGCCAGTCGATGCGGGGCCAGATCTCCAGCTTGGGGTCGAACTGGTGACCGCTGATGGCGTTGTGCAGGATGAACACGTGGTACGGGTCCATGGCGTTCTCGTGGGTCTGGAACCAGTTGCACGGCGCGACGGTGGGGCCCCCGAAGGCGAAGTGGTCGATGATCACGATCTCCTCGTCGTCGCGCAGGCCCTCGAAGATGTCGTAGCGGGGGAATGTGGGCTGGCGGTCGGCCGGTCCCAGGTAGGCGAAGATCAGGCCGTTGTACTCCTGCACCGGATACCAGGGCTGGCGGTATGAGGCCCGGTTGCGTCCCCGTTCGGGCTCGCAGGGCTGGTCGAGGCAGCTGCCGTCCACCGCGAACAGCCAGCCGTGGTAGGGGCAGCGGATCCCGTCGTCCTCGACCCGTCCGTAGTAGAGGGTCGTGCCCCGGTGGCAGCAGCGGGGCTCCACCAGGCCGGGCCGGCCGCGGCCGTCGCGGAACAGGACCAGGTCCTCGCCCAGGATCCGCACGTTGCGGGGCGGGCTGGTCGCCTCGGTGCTGCGGGCGACCGGATGCCAGTAGCGGCGCAGCAGCTCGCCCGCCGGAGTGCCGGCGGAGGTCTCCACCAGGTCGGGATTCCACTGGCCACCGGAACGCCCGTAGGCGCGACCGTCGCCGGAGCGCTCCGGGGACTCCGGGAGGGTTGGCCCGTCGCTCCCGGCCCTCCTAGCTTGAAGCTCAGTCATGGACGGATTGTCCCACACCCCGACCGCCGCCAGTAAGGCCGGTGCCGCGCCGCCCGAGCCGCACACCCGAGGCGCGCCGACGGAGAGGGAGACCGGGAAGGCTGTGGCGGGTCCTTCTCCCTTCAAGCCGCAGACCATCGACATCTCAGCCCTGCGCGTCGACGGTTCGCGGCGGGCCCGCCGGTCGGCGACAACCGTGGAGATCGAGTCCGCTTGCACCGGCGCGGGACTGTTCGTCGCGGCCGGACACGGGATCGACGCCGCGCTCAGCACGGCCTTCGACGCGGCCCAGGCCTTCTTCGGGCTCCCGCCCGGCATCAAGGACCGGGTGCCGAGAATCAACCGGTACGGCTACGTGCCCGACCGGATCGAGGCTCGCGACCCGTCGAGCACGGCCTACATGGGCCGGTCCAGCCTGGCCGCCGAGTACCTCGACATGGGCCTGGCCGGCGAGGTCGACCTGGGGGCCGTCGAGTCCCTCGGATGCGACGGGTTCGCGGCCGCGGTGCGGGCGTACCAGGCTGCGGCGCTGGCCACCGCTCACGGCGTGCTGGAGGCGCTGGCGGTCACCCTCGGCGTCCCCGGCTTCTTCGCTGACCGCATGTCGGAGCCCCAGTGCCGGCTGCGGTTCCTCCACTACCCCCCGTGCGACCGCCTCGCCGACGGCTCCGCGCCGGTGTTCAGCACGCCCCACACCGACTACGGGGCCATCACCCTGCTGGCCGTGGACGGGCTGCCAGGTCTCGAAGTGCTCCACGATGGAGCGTGGACGCCGGTGGCGGCCCCTGGCGGCAGCATGATCGTGCAGCTCGGCGACATGCTGGCCCGCTGGACCAACGACCGCTACCGGTCCACCCCCCACCGAGTGGTTGGGGCGTCGGGCGCCGACCGGTTCTCGATCCCGTTCTTCGTGAACCCGGACCCCTCCACGGTGGTGTCGACCATCGACAGCTGCGTCACCGCCGAGCGCCCCGAGCGCTACGAGCCGGTGACCGCCGGCGAGTTCCTGATATCGCGCATCGATAGCCCGACAGAGCCCTACGTCTGAGGCAACCGCCGGGACCGCCGCTCACAGGATTCTCGGGTGAGTTGTGGTGCGTGTGCGACACATTTCTCACCCGAGATTCTCAGCGGACGTGCCTTGGGGGCGCGCTGAGGGGGCCGGCACGCCTGGTGCCGGCCCCCCTTTTT
>VYCW01000065.1 GCA_009843735.1 Acidimicrobiaceae bacterium
GCGATCTGGGCTACGAGCTGTGGATGCCGGCCCGCTACCAGCGCTACGTGTTCGACCTGCTGCGGTCGGCCGGGGCGGCCCACGGGCTTGAGCTGTTCGGCCTGCACGCGCTGAACTCGCTGCGCTTGGAGAAGGGGTTCGGGTCCTGGCTGCGCGAGTACCGGCCCATCTACGACCCGTTTGAGGCCGGCCTGGGTCGCTTCGTGCGCATGGAGAAGGACTTCATCGGCCGCGACGCCCTGGCCGCCAAGCACGGCGAGACCGGCCCGCCCGGCGGGAGCCCGGCGACGGGGCTGCGCCTGTGCACCTGGACGGTGGACGTGGGCACCGGGCCAGACGCCGTCGACGTGATCGGCGACGAGCCGGTATGGCACGACGGCGAGGTGGTGGGCTGGGTCACCTCCGGCGGCTACGCCCACCACAGCGAAGTGTCAGTAGCCCTGGGCTACATCCCCGCCGACCTCGCCGAGTCGCCTGGCCCCTTCGAGATCGAGATAATCGGCACCCGCCGCCAGGCCAAACTGGTAGACGCCTGCCTATGGGACCCCGACGGCCTCCGCATGCGAACGTGATCATTAGCTAGGGGACTCGGGCTAGGAACCAGCGGTTTGGCAGGACTTGGCCGGTGTCCGTGGGGTCGGCAGGATCTGGGGGCTGGAACGAGGCGACTCGGGCGATCACGAAGTCGTGGCCGACGGCGAACTCGGGCCAGATCACGGCGTCATGGATCCCGAAGGCATCAGCCAGGCTCTGCAGTCCCCAGGCGGTGCCGTCGGCCGACCATCCCAGCCACAACTCCGGCCAGTCCGGATCATCGCTCGATGCAGCCTCCGGCTGTGCGGCCGCCATTCCCACGAGGAAGGCCATGTCGTCGCTGGTGAAGGTCACGAGATCGGCACCGGTCTCGGGGTCCTCGAAGACCATCCCGGTCAGCCGGCCGTCGGCTATCACACGCACACCGTCGGGCGGCGTGTCGCTCTGCATTTCCTCGGGGCCGAACTCGTAGATCACGGTGTCCTCGGCGAGATCCCACAGCGTGAGGGTGCTCTCGGTCTCGTTGTAGCGCAGCTCGTATCCGTCACGGGCCACCCGCCCCTCAGCCGGCAGCCCCTGGTCTTTCCGCAGCGACCTGCTCAAGTCTCGCTCCGCGACCACGACGAGCCCGGCCGGACCCACCGCCAGCGGCAAGGGGAGACCATCGAACGTGGCCACGGTTGTCGGCATCTCGCCGAGGCGGGCTCGCTGGAGGTCGAACGACCCTGCGCTCTCGAACGCCACCCGCCAGATCGTGCCGTCGGCTGCGATCGTCCCGCCAGAGGATCGGGGGCCCAACCATAGGTCCTCACTCCAGACCAGCCCGTCACGCGAGCTCAGAACCCTGTCGCCACCGTCGTCGACGGCAGTCACCATGAATCCCTCCTCGGTTGCCGCGCCCGACACAACCCATCCTTCGAAGCCGGCCACCACCTCGGAGGTGGTGCCCTCGCTGGCGAGAATGCGGGTCAACGGCCCGACTCCCGGGGCGAACAGGTCGAACAGCTCGGCCTCGGTGAAGTCGACCTCGTCGTAGGTCAGTACCAGTTCCTCGGAGATCGGCTCCCGCAACGCTTCTCCGTCCAGGCGGGAATAGACGGCGGCAAGCCCCCAAGCTGTGGATGTGAAGGAGCCGTAGGGGTTCGGAGCATTCGCATCGACCAGCGTGAACGACACACCGTCGGGGGTCGGCAAGGTGAAGGCGACCCTCTTTCCGGCGGGCAGCCGACCGACGTCTTCGAGCAGCGCCTGACCATCGATCGTGGTCAAGCCCGAGAGCGCCAGCACCACCTGCTCACCCGATACCAGCACCAAGGACGCCCGCCACCGCTCGAACGCGTACGGAGACATGGAGGTGGACGGCAGTTCGAGCACCGTCTCCGTCCAGGTCGCGCCGTGGTCATCAGAGAAGAACACCCGATCGACAGCCTCCTCGGGCCGGCCCGAATCGAGGAATTGGCCGGTGACGACCCAGCGATCCGAGCCGACGTTGACCTGCTCGGGGAACAGGCCCTCGGGCAGCGCCAACCCGGTCCAGTCGGTGCCGTTGGACGAGACGACCATCCGCTGACCGAAGAGCCCGTGCTCTTCGCCGTCGGTCCAGGCTCGGGCAATGACCCGGCCGTCGCCCACCGATTCGAGCTGGAAGAGGTCGTCGAAGCCCGGGTCGAGCTCGGTCCACTCGAGCACGGGGCCGGTTGAGAGTTGCTGGGACCGTGTCGCTGTTGAGTCGACCGCCTCTTCTGCCGCTCCGCCTGCACGGTTGTCCTCGTCCTCACCGGGGGCCCCGGTGGTCGCAGACTCCGACTCGACCACGGACCCGCCATCTGACGGTTCCGGATCGGGTTCCGCCGCGGCTTCAGGCGCCGGCGTTTGGGGGACCGCGGGCTGGTCGGCGCTCGTGCCTGCCCGTGCCGGGCCGGGGTCATCCCCAGCGCAGCCGACCGTGCCGCCGGCCAGCACGGCGATCGCGACGGTCACGGCCACAACCGCGGGCCGCGCCAAACCCGCGCTGATCAGGACTCTGGCGCGAACTCGCCGATATGCCGACCGCAGATTGATCCGCAGACGTTACTGCGGCCCAGCAGGCTCGACGCCGGGGCCGCAGTGACGGGACTACTCACGGACGAAGGCCTCGATGTCGGGGTCGAGGGTGTGGTAATCGGCTGCGTCGTGGGCGAAGACGGCTCGCTCCGTGTGCAGCCCGGTGGGAAGGTCCAGGGTGCCGGCGCAGATGGCGATGCGGTCGGTCTGGTCCGGCGGGCCCTCGGCCACCTTCCAGAACACCGATGCGCCGCAGCCGCGGCAGAAGCCGTAGGCCACGTTGGGGTCGTCGGCGGGGTGGTGCCAGGCCAACGTGGCGTCCGATGTGAGTACGAGGTCGGAGCGACTGCATCCCGACGCGGCCATGTAGTGGCCGGTCCAGCGGCGGCAGCGCCAGCAGTGGCAGTTCCAGACCTGTCGGATCGGGCCGTGAACTTCGTAGCTCACGCCACCGCACATGCAGTGGCCCGAGGGCGGGGAGTTGGATTCGGACTGGGCGTTCTCGGTCAAGGCAGTCCCTTCGGAGTCGGGGCCGGCAGCGGTAGGGTCGCGATTGTTGCACGGCACGGGGCCGGCCGGAACCCCGTGTGAACTCGCGAGGGGACTATGGCAGATCACGACCGCGGCTACGACTACGTGATCGTGGGCGGTGGCTCGGCCGGCTGCGCGCTCGCCAACCGGCTCAGCGCGGATGAGTCCACCTCGGTGCTGGTGCTGGAGGCGGGCCGGCGGGACTGGCGCTTCGACGTGTACATACACATGCCGGCAGCTCTGTCGTTCCCCATCGGCAACCGCTTCTACGACTGGCAGTACACTTCCGAGCCCGAGCCCCACATGGGCGGGCGCCGCGTCTACCACGCCCGGGGCAAGGTGCTGGGCGGATCCTCCAGCATCAACGGCATGATCTTCCAGCGGGGCAATCCCCTCGACTACGAGCGCTGGGCCGCCGACGAGGGCATGGAGCGCTGGGACTACGCCCACTGCCTTCCCTACTTCAAACGCATGGAGCAGTGCCTGGCCGGCGACGACCACAGCGGTCCCGAGCGCACCCACGGCCGCTACCGGGGCTCCGAAGGCCCGCTGGTGCTGGAAAGGGGACCGGCGCTCAACCCGCTGTTCGAGGCCTTCCTGGCCGCCACCGAGCAGGCCGGCCACCCCCGCACCTCGGACGTCAACGGCTACCGCCAGGAGGGCTTCGCCGCCTTCGACCGCAACGTCCACCGGGGCCGGCGGCTGAGCGCGTCCCGGGCCTACCTGCACCCGGTGCTCAACCGCCCCAACCTGCATCTGATCACGCGGGCCCTCACCACCAGAGTCCTCTTCGAGGGCACCCGGGCCGCAGGTGTCGAGTACACGAAGGGGGGCCGCACCCGGCGTGTGCGCGCCGGCGAGGTGATCTGCTGTGGCGGCTCCATCAACTCGCCCCAGCTGCTGCAGCTCTCCGGGGTGGGGCCGGCCGACCTGCTGCAGAACCACGGCATCGACGTCGTGGCCGATGTGCCCGCCGTCGGCGCCAACCTTCAGGACCACCTGGAGGTCTACGTCCAGTTCGCCTGCAAACAGCCGGTGTCGATGCAGCCCAACCTGGCCTACTGGCGCCGGCCCTGGATAGGCCTGCAGTGGCTGGCCCGGCGCGGCCCCGGCGCGACCAACCACTTCGAGGCGGGCGGGTTCATCAGGAGCAACGACGACGTCGCCTACCCCAACCTCATGTTCCACTTCCTGCCCATCGCGGTGCGCTACGACGGGTCGGTGCCGGAGGGCGGTCACGGCTACCAGGTGCACGTCGGGCCGATGTACAGCAACTCGCGGGGGACAGTGCAGATCACCTCCGCCGATCCCCGCGCCAAGCCCGCGCTCCGCTTCAACTACCTGTCCACCGGCGAGGACCAGCGCGAATGGGTGGAGGCGGTGCGCCACGCCCGCCACATCCTCAACCAGCCGGCCATGGACCCGTTCAACGGCGGGGAGGTGTCGCCCGGCCCCGAGGTGGCCAGCGACAGCGACATCCTCGACTGGGTGCGCCGCGACGCCGAGACCGCCCTGCACCCCTCCTGCACCGCCCGCATGGGCCTAGGCGAGGGCAGCGCCCTGCACCCCGACACGCTGGAGGTCCACGGCACCCGCGGGCTGCGGGTGGTGGACGCCTCGTCGATGCCTTACGTGACCAACGGCAACATCTACGCGCCGGTGATGATGCTGGCCGAGAAGGCCGCCGACCTGATCCGGGGGGACACCCCTCTGCCCCCCGAACCGGTGGACTTCTACGAGGCTGGCGGATCGGTCGGTGTGACCTAAATCACACCCTTTCTGAGCACTGAACCATTGCGATTTGCCTCCTGCGGCGAAAGAATCAAGGGACTCACCACAGTGGTGGAGTACAGAGGAAAGAGGAGGTCCGAGAATGAGTTCGATTCCCCTCTACAACACAGCGACCGCACCCTCGGAGGTGTGGCGAGACGCTCTGGGCCCGGGCTACGCCGTAGGCGTCGTCGAGGGTCTCCTGAGGGTGGCCGGGGACGCGGCCGGTCGCCCCTACCGAGCCCGCCGCTGACACATCGCCGGTCCAACTCGGGCCGGCGCGAAGATCCCTCCTGAGGGACGGCAACCCCTCAGACAAGCTCGAGGCCCTGCCAAGATCGGTTCCCCCCAATGCCGATACGGCCAGGGCCTCGACGCGTAGCCAGGCCGTAGGCTCGCGGGCGTGGTAGAGCCCGACTTCCTGCGTTTCGACACGCTGAGCCTGCACGCCGGCCAGCACAGCGACCCCACCACCGGGGCCCGGGCCGTCCCCATCTACTTCACTACCTCGTACTCCTTCGAGGACACCGACCACGCGGCCGGACTGTTCAACCTTGAGATACCCGGCCACATCTACTCGCGGATCTCGAATCCCACGGTGGCCGTCCTGGAGGAAAGGGTCGCTGCCCTTGAGGGCGGGGTGGGCGCGGTGGCCACCGCCAGCGGCCAGGCCGCGTTCTTCCTGGCCGTGGCCACGCTGATGGACTCAGGCTCCCACATCGTGGCCAGCCGCAACATCTACGGCGGCACCCACAACATGCTCAACCTCACCCTGCGGCGCTTCGGCATCAGCACCACCTTCGTCGATCCCCGCCGCCCCGACGACTTCGCGTCCGCCATCGGACCCGACACCCGGCTCGTCTTCGCGGAGACGCTCGGCAATCCCGGTATCGAGGTGCTGGACATACCCGCGGTGGCCGAAGTGGCCCACGAGCACCGGCTCCCGCTGATGGTGGACGCCACCTTCTCGACGCCGTACCTGATCCAGGCCCTCGACCACGGCGCCGACATCGTGATGCACTCGGCCACCAAGTTCCTGGGCGGGCACGGCGTTGCCCTCGGAGGAGTGCTCGTCGACGGCGGCCACTTCGACTGGGACGCCTCGGGCTTGTTCCCGACCATCACCGAGCCCTACGCCGGCTACCACGGCATCAGCTTCAGTGACGAGTTCGGCCCCGGCGCCTTCATCAGCCGGGCCCGGGTCGAGGGGCTGCGCGACTTCGGAGCCTGCATGAGCCCGGCCAACGCCTTCCAGATCCTCCAAGGGATCGAGACGCTGCCGCTGCGGATGCAGCGCCATGTGGCCAACACCGCCGCGGTGGTGGAGGCGCTGGCCGCCAACGACGCGGTGAGCTGGGTCAAATACCCCTCGATGCCCGACCACCCCGACCACGACCTGGCCCGCCGGCTCTACCCCCGGGGCACCGGCGCCATCCTGAGCTTCGGCGTGGCCGGCGGGCGCGAGGCCGGGGCCAAGTTCATCTCCGCGGTCCGGCTGGCGTCGCACCTGGCCAATGTGGGCGACGCCAAGACCCTGGTGATCCACCCGGCCAGCACCACCCACCAGCAGATGTCGGCCGAGGACCTGGCCGCGGCCGGGGTGGGAGAGGACCTGGTGCGCATCTCGGTCGGACTGGAGGACCCACGCGACATCGTGGAGGACCTGGAGCGGGCCCTCAAGGCCTCCCAGCGCTGATCGTGCGCTCGCCCCGGAATCTCGGTGTGAATTCTGTGGCTGTACGACACACAACTCTGCCGAGATTCAGTCAGAACGGGATGTAGCGCGGTGGAGACGCTGATCGACGGGCGGGTTGTGCGCTGCGCCACCGGCGGGCGTGGCCTCGACGGCGACGAGCCGGGCGTGGTGCTGGTGCACGGCGCGGGCGGCGACCGCACCGTCTGGCAGCTCCAGACCCGCTGGATCGCCCATCACGGCTACCGGGCCGCGGCCGTGGACCTGCCCGGCCACGGCGGCAGCGACGGGCCCGCCCTCGACAGCCTCGCCGAGATGGGGGAGTGGCTGGCCGCCGCGGTCGACGCGCTGGGTCTGGCGCCGGCCCATCTGGTGGGCCACTCGATGGGCACCTTCGTGGTGCTGGAGGCGGCCGCGCAGCGGCCCGAGGTGGCCCGGTCGCTGGTGCTGCTGGGGACGGCCGGCGCCATGCCCGTGCATCCGGCGCTGCAGGCCGCGGCCGACGCCGACGATCGGTTGGCCGGGCGGCTCATCACGTCCTGGGGTATCGGCAGCCGGGCCCACACCGGGGGGCACGCCTCGCCGGGAATGTGGCTCATCGGCGGCAACACGTCGCTGCTGGACCGGGCCCGGCCGGGGGTGCTGGCCAACGACCTGGCCGCCTGCGACGCCTACGACGGCGCCGAGGCCGCCGCGGCCCGGGTGCAGTGCGGGGTCACGCTGGTGCTGGGCCGGGAAGACAAGATGACCCCCAACAAGCGGGCCGCACAGATGATCGACGCCTTCGGGGACGCCCGCACCGTGTACCTGGACCGGGTCGGCCACTTCCTGCAGATCGAGAGCCCCATCCCGGTGCGCCGGGCCATCGCGGAGGCGCTGGCCCAAGCCTGAGAAAGCCGGCCTCGCCGCCGGGACCGCAGGCACGTGAAGAGGCTGAGGCCTCGGTCGCGCTGTGACGAAAGTCACCAACGAACGGAAGTCCCCCGCCGGGCCTCATCGCTACCATCCCGCGGTGGCGTCCGGTGCGGTGATAAGGCCCGATCCAGGTGATGACGGGCTATCGGGCGGACCGTGGTTCGAGTCGCGCGGCGACGGGCTCGGAGCGGTCAGGTCCTTGCTGGCCGGCGTGGTCCTCGTCATGTCCTGCAACGGCCTGCTGCGGGTCGCGCTGGGAGTGCGGGCCGAACTGGAGGACTTCGGGCTGGCCGTGACCGGCGTGGTGATGGCCGGCTACTTCCTGGGCTTCCTGTTCGGGACCAAGGCAGCCGAGCACTTCATCGCCTCCGTCGGCCACATCCGGGTGTTCGCCGCCCTGTCGTCGGTGGGCTCGGCCGCCGCCGTCCTGCACGTGGTATGGATCCATCCGGCGTCGTGGACGCTGCTGAGGTTCGCCTACGGGCTGTGCCTGGCCGGGATCCTGGTGACCGTCGAGTCGTGGCTCAACGACATGGCCACCAACGCCACCCGGGGCCGGATGCTGTCGCGCTACATGATCGTGACCATGGGCGGGCTGGGCGCCGGCCAGCTCATGCTGAACATCGCCGACCCAGGCAGCTTCGAACTGTTCGTGGTGTCGTCCGCGCTGATCTCGGTCGCGCTGGTGCCGGTGGCGCTGTCGGCCTCCACCGCGCCGCCATTGGTGGTGCCCGAGCCGATCTCGCTGCGCGACATCGTCAAGGTCGCGCCCCTCGGGCTACTCACCGCGTTCTGGGTCGGGGTCTCGCAGGGCTGCCTCATGGGCCTGGGAGCGTTCTACGCCGCTACGGAGGGACTGTCGAACACCCGGATCTCGCTGTTCGTGGTGTCGCCCATCTTGGGGTCGGTGGTGTTCCAGTGGCTCGTGGGGAGCGCCTCGGACCGGATGCCGCGCCGCTACGTCATCCTCGTCGTAGCGGTCACCGCAGCCTCCACCGCGGGCCTTCACCTGCTGGTGGCCCCCGGATCGGCGCTGTCGCTGCTGCTTATGTTCGCCCATGGCGGCTCGACGTTCCCGCTGTACTCGCTGGCCGTGGCCACCACCGCCGATAGCGTCGCACCGGCCCAGCTGACCGGAGCGAGCGCCTCGCTGGTGCGGACCAGCGGAGTCGGTGCCGTGATCGGCCCCACCCTGGGCGGAGCCCTCATGGCGGCCGTCGCGCTTGAGGCGTTCTTCGCGGTCCTGGTCGGGGCCCACGGCGTGATCGCGCTGTACGTCGTCTACCGCATGTTCGTGAAGCCCCCGCCGCCGGTGGAGGACCAGGGCCAGTTCGATCCCTGGCCGGTGCGGGCCTCGGCGGTGGCCGCGAACCTGCTGCGCCGCCCCCGCCGGGATGGTGGTGACGGCTAGCCTGAGAGCTCGTGAGAATCAATCTCGCAAGAGGCCCCGCGTGCAGGTTGAGGGGGCTCCTGCTGGTGGTGGCGCTGGTCGCGACCGCGGCGTGCAGCGACTCGGCGGACCGCGACCCGGCAACGGAGCCCGCCGGCACGGAGCCCGCCGGCACGGAGACCGCACCGGCCGAGACCGGTCCGGACCCCGCTGAGACTGCCGCGGCGCGGCCCGGCGGGGAGATCGTGCTGGCCGTGGAGCAATGGCCTGAATGCCTTAATCCGCTCACATCCTGCGCCAACGCCACATGGATGATCTGGTCGGTGCTCGTGCACGTCCTGCCCGGCCTCATGGAGTACGACATCAACAACAACATCGGGGCCTCGCCGGTGCTGGCGGAAGCGCCGACGGTGGAGAACGGCGGAGCTGTGCTCAACGACGACGGCACTCTCACGATCACGTACCGCCTCAACCCCGACGCCCGCTGGAGCGACGGCACTCCAATCACCAGCACCGACGTGTGGTTCACATGGAGGGCGAAGCTCGATACCGAGGGTTCGCTCAACACCATCGGGTACGACCTGATCACCGCGGTGGACCATGACGACCCGCTGACCGCGGTGGTCACGTTCTCCGAGCCCTACGCGCCTTGGCGGTACCTGTTCGGCTCGATCCTGCCCGCTCACGCCTTCGACGGCTCCACCGACATCTCCGGCCACTGGAACGACACGATCCCCATCTCGGGAGGGCCCTGGCTCCAGGAGTCGTGGAGCCAGGAACAGCACATCCTCGTCCCCAACGAGAACTACTGGGTCCCCGACCGTATGCCTCTGGTGGACCGGGTGGTGATGGTGCCCAGGGAAGACACCGACACCGAGATCGTGGCCCTTCAGACCGGTGAGGTCATGGCCGCCTTCCCCCAGCCGTTCCCCGGGGCCAAGGAGCGGCTGGCCCCGCCCCTCGCCTTCGTGGCAGGAGCGGGCACCTACATCGAGGGACTGTGGATCAACCAGATCGCGCCCGACCGGCAGTTCGAGATCACCAAGAACGTGCGCCAGGCCCTGGCCTACTCCCTCGACCGGGAGCGCATCGCCGATGTCGCCCTCGGCCCCATCATCGACGATCCGGTGGTGCTGCAGTGCGCGGGCTGGAACCCGGCCTTCGGCGACTGGTGCGCCGACGACTTCGCCCACTACGGCCAGGACATGGCCATGGTCACCGAACTGCTCACCGCGGAGGGATGGACCCGACCCGACCCTGACGGCCTCTGGGTCAACGAGGAGGGGGTCGAGCTGGTGCTCCAGTGGAACACCGTGGCCGGGAACAAGCGCAGAGAGGACGTGCAGGCGTTGGTGGTAGAGATGACCAGGCCGTTCGGGATCGGCTGGGAGATCATCAACTACGACCCCGGCGAGCTGTTCCAGAACCGGCTGCCAGCGATGAACTTCGGCCCGGTAGCTCTGTTCGCCAACAGCACCAGCCCCGATCCGACCGTCACCGCCCACTACGACATCGACGGCATTCCCAGCGAGGCCAACGGCTTCAGCGGCCAGAACTTCACCGCCTACGCCAGCCAGCAAGCCAGCGACCTCGCCTTCGCCATCGACGCCGAGGTCGACGAGACGGCCCGCCTGGAACTCGTCCGGGAGCTGGGCACGCTGCTGGGCACCGACGTTCCCTGGATCCCGCTGTACGTGCTGCCCAACCTGCTCGCCTGGAACCCGGAGGTTCTGGACGGACCGGGCGGCTGGGTGTCGAGCGTGTACGGCGGCTTCTACGACATGTACGACTGGACCGTCGTCGGGTGAGCCCGTGCGCTGTTGTCGGGTGGTTGGCTCCGGTTCGCGTCGGGTGAGCCGCGGTTGATCCGTTACGCGGCGCGGCGGTTGGTGATCACCGCGCCGATCCTGCTGCTCATCTCGCTGGCGACCTTCTGGGCCGCGGGCCAGATCGCCAGTCCGGCGGCCCAGTTGACCGTCAACCCCCGCATCAGCGCCGAGGCCCGCCAGGCCTACATCGACTCGCTGGGACTCGAAGATCCCTTCGGGGCGCGCTACCTGACGTGGCTGGGCAACTTCGTCACCGGCGACCTCGGCACGTCGTTGGTGCGCAACGGCCAGGACGTGTGGCCCTTCGTGGAGAGCGCCCTGGCCAACACCCTGGTGCTGGTGGCGGTGGCGGTCGCTTTCTCGGTGGCCGCCGGACTCGCCATCGGCACGCTCTCCGCGATCCGCCGTGGCACCCTGATCGATCACGGTGCCACCGCGGTGTCGTTCCTGGGCATCTCGATACCGGTGTTCTGGCTCGGCCTCATGCTCCAGCTCTTCTTCGGCCTGTACCTGGCCAACTGGCTGGGGGTCGGCCCGCCTCTGCTGCCCACCGCCGGGATCTACTCGCCGGGCCAGCAGGGCTTTGACCTCATCGACCGGGCCCGCCACCTGGCCCTTCCGGTGATGGCGCTGTCGCTGCAGCTGGTAGCGGTCTACAGCCGGTACATGCGGGCCTCCATGCTCGACGTGATGGGTTCGGACTTCATCCGCACGGCCCGGGCCAAGGGCCTTCGCGAGCCGGCGGTCGTGGTCCGCCACGGCGTGCGCAACGCGCTGATCCCGGTGACCACCCAGGCCGCCGTCGACGTGGGCCTGCTGGTCGGCGGCCTCATCGTCACCGAGCGGGTGTTCCAGTACCCGGGCATGGGCCTGCTGTTCCTCGACGCGCTCCACGCGGGCGACTACCCGATACTGCTGGCCACTGTGATGATCGTGTCGGCCGCGGTGTTCTTGATGAACCTGGCCGCCGACCTGCTCTACGCCGTGCTCGACCCGAGGATTCGCCGTGCCTGAGTGGCCTGAGGGCACCAGGCCGCCGGCGCTGGCGGGCAGCGAATTGCCGGACTACGCCCAGGCTCCGGAATGGTTGACGGTGCTGCGGCGCTTCCGCCGCCACCGCGTCGCGATGGCGTCGGCCCTGGTGCTGCTGATCGTGGTGGCCTGTGCGGCCCTGGCTGAAGTCATCGCGCCCCACGGAGCCACCGAGCAGCATCTCGACCGCATCCTGGAGCCGCCGAGCCGGGACTTCCTGCTGGGCAGCGACACCCTCGGGCGCGACAACCTCAGCCGGATCCTCTACGGGGGCCGCATCTCGCTGCTGGTCGGCGGGGCGGTTGCGCTGATAAGCGGGGTGATCGGGACCTCCGTCGGGCTCGTGGCCGGGTACTACGGCCGCTGGGTCGATGCGGTCCTGATGCGCCTGACCGACACGATGCTGGCCCTGCCCGGGCTGATGGTGGTGATCATCGCGGCCCGGATCCTTGGAGACGGGGTCTGGGACGTTGTGATCGTGCTGGCCGGGATCACCTGGATGATCCCGGCCCGGATCGTGCGGGGCAAGGTGCTGGCCCTCAAGGAGCGCGAGTTCGTGGAGGCGGCCCGGGCCCTGGGGGTGCCCAATCGCAGGATTATCGTGCGCCACCTGCTGCCGAACCTGGCCGGCGAGGTGATGGTGTCGGTGTCGCTCACGGTGGCCGCGGCCATCCTGGCCGAGTCGACGCTCAGCTTCCTGGGCCTCGGTGTGAGCGCCACCCGCACCGCCACCTGGGGCAACATGCTGGGTGGCAACGAGGGATTCGTGATCATCGCGCCGTGGCTGGTGTGGGCGCCGGGCCTGGCCATTGTGGTCACCGCGTTGTGCGTGAACTTCGTCGGCGACGGGCTGCGCGACTCGCTCGACCCGACCCAGGACCACCGATGACCGGCCGCACCGCCGAGACGGCACGGCAACCGACCGGCGAGGCGCTGCTGTCGGTGCGCAGCCTCCGCACCGAGATCGAGACCGAGGACGGCACGCTGGCGGCCGTCGACGACATCAGCTTCGACCTGTTCGCCGGCGAGGTGCTGGCGGTGGTCGGGGAGTCGGGCTGCGGCAAGACGATGCTGGCCCTGTCCATCCTCGGGCTGCTCCCGGGTCCGGGAGCGAGCACGACCGCAGGCGAGGTGCGCCTGGCGGGCGAGGACCTGCTGGCCGCCTCGCCGCAGCGGCGCCGCCAGGCCCGGGGCGCGGAGATAGCCATGATCTTCCAGGACCCGCTCACCGCTCTCAACCCCGTGCACCGCGTGGGGGACCAGATCGCGGAGATGCTTCGGGCCCACCGGCCGATGCGCAAGGCCGAGGCCCGCCGGCGGGCCGAGGACCTGCTCGAGCGGGTCGGCATCCCCGACGCCGACCGGCGGGCCCGCTGCTATCCCCACGAGCTGTCGGGCGGCATGCGCCAGCGGGTCATGATCGCCATGGCGGTCGCCCTGGACCCCGTCGTGCTCATCGCCGACGAGCCGACCACCGCCCTGGACGCCACCGTTCAGGCCCAGGTGCTGGAGGTCCTCTCGGAGGTGAGGCAGCGAATGTCGGGCGCCATGATGATCATCACCCATGACCTCGGGGTGGTCGCCGGCGCGGCCGACCGGGTGATGGTGATGTACGCCGGGCACTGCGTGGAGCGGGGCTCCACGCGCGACGTGTACCACCGGGCAAGCCATCCGTACACGGCCGGCCTGCTCGCCGCCGTGCCCCGGCTGGACCGGACCGCGGCCCGGCTCACCCCCATCGCCGGCTCGCCGCCGGTGCCGATCGGTGCCGGCCCGGGATGCAGCTTCGCGCCCCGCTGCCCCATGGCCACAGACATCTGCGAGCAGCAGCGGCCCGACCTGCGCGGTTGGAAGAACCGCCCGGCGGAGGCCGCTTCGACGGAGCCGGCCGTGGCCTGCCACCACGCGGTCATCGAGGGTCCAACCTGACGACGTTGCCATTAGCATTGCGGCTGCAGAGCACTCGCAGGTTGCAGATGAAGGGAGCGCACGATGGCGGCAAGAAGCTCGTCGGCTTGGCACGCATGGGTCGAGGGGGTGTTCGACGACCGGGTCAACCGGTCCCGGCCCCGTGCGCTGAGGGCGCTCGCAGAGTGGGCGGCCGCCTCAGTGGCCGTGAACGGCGACGTCTACTCGGGAATCTCCGCCGGGTACGCGGCCGTGTCGCGCGCCGCCGAGTCGCCCGAGGCGACGATCCGGGCCGCCCGCTACGCCATCTGGCACGCGGTGACGTCGCTGCGCGAGAGCAGTCCCGACGATGTCGACGTGTGGCACTTCGAGCTGCACGCCGCGGGCGAGCTCATCGGCCTGCGCCTGCCCGACCGTCCCCACCTGGCTGATCTGTCCGTAGCCGGCTGACCCGCCCGGTCAGCCCGACGGTCTCGGGCGGCTGACCCGCCCGGTCAGCCGATCTCGTCGGGCATCTCCGCCTTGCGACGCGCCATGTAGTCGAGCAGCTCGGCGTCCACCGCGTCGTCGATGGGGGGCGGCTCGTAGTCGGCCAGCAGCTGCTTCCAGCGGGCGTTGGCCCGCTGCCCGGCCGACAGCGAGCCCTCCTCGGCCCACTGCTCGTAGCTGGCCGCGTCGGAGACGTCGGAGCGCCAGAAGGCCGTCTCAAAGTTGGCCAGCGTGTGGGGGTTGCCCAGGAAGTGGTCGCCGTGGGCGTTGGTGCGGAACGCCTCCATGGCCTGGCCGTTGTCGCTGACGTCCACTCCCCGGGCCCAGACCTCCATGGCGCCGAGCTGGTCGGCGTCGAGGACCAGCTTCTCGTAGCCGAGCGCCAGGCCTCCCTCCTGCCAGCCCGCTGCGTGCAGCACGAAGTTCACCCCGGCCTGCATCGTGGGCAGCAGCGTGTGGGCCGACTCGTAGGCGGCCTGCGCGTCGGGCAGCTTCGACGACGTGAACTGACCGCCCGAGCGGAACGGCACCCCGACCCGGCGGGCCAGCGACGCCATCACGTGGATGGCCTGGCCGGCCTCGGGCGTGCCGAAGGTGGGCGCCCCGGTCGCCATCGACATCGACGAGGCGAACGTGCCGAACACGACGGGCGCCCCGGGCCGCACAAGCTGCAGGTAGGCCATGCCCGACAGGGCCTCGGCCAGGGCCTGCGCGGCCAGGCCGGCCACCGTCACCGGCGACATGGCCCCGGCCAGGATGAACGGGCTGACGATGCAGGCCTGGTTGGTCCGGGCGTAGGCGGTGGCCGCGCCCAGCATGGTGGCGTCCCAGCGCATCGGCGACGAGGCGTTGATCAGCGAGGTCATCACCGTGCGGCCGGCGAGGTCCCCGCCGAAGGCGATTCGGGCCATCTCGACGGAGTCGGCGGCCCGCTCGGCCGCGGTCACCGAGCCCATGAGGGGCTTGTCGCTGTAGCGCAGGTGGGCGTACACCATGTCGAGGTGGCGCTTGTTGACCGGCACGTCCACCGGCTCGCACACCGTGCCTCCGCTGTGGTGCAGCTGGGGCAGGGCAAAGACGAGCTTCACGACGTTGCAGAAGTCCTCCAGCGTGGCGTACCGGCGACCCCGGTCGAGGTCCGTCACGAACGGCGAGCCGTAGTTGGGGGCGAACACGGTGGCGTCGCCGCCCACCTTCACGCTGCGGGCGGGGTTGCGGGCGTGCTGGGTGTAGACGGCGGGGGCGCTGTCCTGCACGATCCGGCGGCACAGGCCGGGCGGGAACCTCACCAGCTCGCCGTCGATGTCGGCGCCGGCTGCCCGCCACAGTTCAAGAGCCTCCGGGAAGTCCTGGAAGGCGATGCCGACCTCCGACAGGATCGTCTCGGCGTTGCGCTCGATCAGGTCCAGGCCCTCGTCGTCGAGCAGGTCCACCGGCGGCAGTCGCCGGACCAGGTACGGTGCCGTCTCCGCCGACGCGGCCCGCGCCGCCCGCCGCCCGGCCCTGCCCCCGCCTCTGCGCCCTCGTGCTTCGCTCATGGTGCGTCTCTCATGGTTGCGTCTCTGGGACTATCCCCGGTCTCTACTCAGATTCATGCCGCGGTGTCGGCGACGCCTGCCCTCGCTGGGGTACTCGGCGGTTGCCTCCGGCAGGTCGATCATCGCGGCCAGGTGCGGGGTGGGGTCGGTGGCGTGGGGGAGTGCCATGGCGGCCACGAACAGCTCCTGGAAACGGGGCTCCGTGGCGGTCTCGATCTTGACGACCGATCTCACCAGCCGTTCCACCTCGTGCCGCTGCTCGCCCGACAGCAGCATCCGCACCGCGCCGACGCCCGATGCGTTCCCCGCAGCCCGCACCCCGCCGGCGGGAGTGTCGGGTACCAGGCCCAGCACCATGGCCCGCACCGGATCGATGTGGGCGCCGAAGGCTCCGGCCAGCCGCACGTCGGGCACCTCGGCGATCCTGGCGTGCTCGCGCAGCAGGTCGATTCCGGCCCGCAGCGCCGCCTTGGCCAGCTGGACGGCCCGCACGTCGTTCTGGGTGATCGACAGCCGGATCGGCTCCCAGTGGATCACGTAGCTGAACGTGCGCTCGTCGGCCACGATGCGCGGCGACCGGCTGGTGTCGGATGTGATCACGCCATGGCGGTCCATCACGCCGGCTAGGAACATCTCCGCGATCACCTCGATGATGCCGGAGCCGCACAGGCCCGACACCTGAAGCCCGGCCCGCTCCAGCTCCTCGGAGAATCCGGGCTCGTCGGACCACAGCTCGCTGCCGATGACCTTGAAGCGGGGCTCCCAGGTGTCCGGGTCGATCCGGACCCGCTCCACCGCGCCCGGGGTCGCCCGCTGGCCGCAGCTGATCTGGGCCCCCTCGAAGGCCGGGCCGGTCGGACTCGACGCGGCCAGCACCCGGCTCCCGTCGCCCAGCACGATCTCGGCGTTGGTCCCCACGTCCACCACCAGCATCGGCCCGGTGGTCCGGTGGGGGCCCTCGGCCAGGGTGGCCGCGGCCGCGTCCGCACCGACATGCCCGGCGATGCACGGACCGACGTACAGCGCCGCGCAAGGCAGCCCGACACCGATGTCGGTGGCCTGGCCCCGCACCGCCGAGGCGGTCGTCAGGGTGAACGGCGCCGCTCCCAGCGGGGTTGGGTCCAGGCCCAGCACGAGGTGGTGCATGATCGGGTTCCCGACCACGACCAGATCGTGGACCCTGGTCCGGTCGGCGCCGGCCTGCTCGCAGAGCTCGCCCACCAGGTCGTCGATGGCGCCGCGCACGGCCGCGGTGAGATCGGCCTCCCCGCCAGGGTTCATCATCACGTACGACACCCTGCTCATGAGGTCCTCGCCGAAGCGGATCTGCGGGTTCATCCGCCCCGACGCCGCGGCTACCTCGCCGGTGGCGAGCTCCAGCAGGTAGCCGGCGATGGTCGTCGAGCCCACATCCACGGCCACGCCCCAGGCCTCGTCGGAATAGCCGGGCCGGACGTCGAGGACGGTGCGGCGGTCGTGCACCACCACCGTCACCGACCGGTCCCCGGCCGCCACCGCCGGTGACAGCCCGGCCAGCACCTGGACCGGGAACTCCACGCCGGCCAGGCCCCATTCGGTGGCGAGCGCTTCAGCGACCAGGTCTACCTCCGCGGCCTCGAATCCGAGAACGACTTCGGGCAGCTCCACGTAGTGGAGGGTGACGACGGGATGGATGACGACCTCGTCGAGGTCGATCGACTTGCGCACGACCGGGCGGTGGACCTGGCTCTCCGCCGGGACGTCGATGACCGCGTCGGCCAGCACGACGGCCTGGCAGCCCAGACGGCAGCCCTCCGACAGTGGGCGCCGGCCCCGGTAGCCCATCTCGGTGGGGCCGGGGCTCGACAGCACCCGGGGGTCGGTGGGGGACACCTGGCAGCGGCCGCACAGCCCGCGGCCCCCGCACACCGAGTCGAGGTCAACCCCGCCGGCTCGGGCCGCGTCCAGCACGGTGGCCCCGGCAGCCACAGAGGCGCGTATCCCCGAAGGGTTGAACACGACGCTGTGTATGTCCTGCATGTCTATGCCCCGCGGCGACGCCCGCCCCGCCGTCTCAAGCCGACCGCATCAGGATCCCGGTGCTCCGCGATCCACCGGGCGCAGTCCCGGTCGTGCCCGGCCAGCACATCGGCGGCCAGTACCGCGTTCTTCACCTCGGGATGCAGCGGGTTCATAATCGCGGAGGTCAGCCCGGCCGCCATGGCCATCGACAGGAACGTGCCGGTGATCATGTGGCGGGCCGGCAGGCCGAAGCTGACGTTGCTCGCACCGCAGGTGGTGTTGACCCCGAGCTCCTCCCGCAGGCGCCGCACCAGCTGGAACACCTGGCGTCCGGCCGTGCCCATGGCGCCGATCGGCATCACCAGCGGGTCCACCACCACGTCGGCCGCGGCGATGCCGTGGTCGGCGGCCCGGTTCACGATCTTGCGGGCCACCTCGAAGCGCACGTCGGGGTCCTCGCTGATTCCGGTCTCGTCGTTGGAGATCGCGACCACCGCGGCGCCGTGGCGGGCCACCAGGGGCAGTACCCGCTCCAGCACCTCCTCCTCGCCGGTGACCGAGTTGATGAGCGGCTTGCCCTCGTACACCGCGATGCCGGCCTCGAGGGCCTCCACGATCGACGAGTCGATGGACAGGGGCACATCGGTGACGCTCTGCACCAGCTTGACCGCCTGGGCCAGCAGGGCCGGCTCGTCGGCCAGCGGTATCCCCGCGTTGACGTCGAGCATGTGGGCCCCGGCGGCGGCTTGGGCCAGCGCGTCAGCCTCGACCCGGCTGAAGTCGCCGTTGCGCATCTCCTCGGCCAGCAGCTTGCGTCCCGTCGGGTTGATGCGCTCGCCGATCATCACGAACGGGCGGCCGAAGCCGATGACCACCTCTCTGGTGGCCGAGCTGACGACGGTGTCGGTCACTGGGCGTCCCCCCCGGACTCGGCGGGATGGTCCTGCGCCGGCGGGTCCTGGCCGTTGCGGGCCGGATCCCAGCCACCGGTCTTGACGAACTCGTCGAGGCGCTGCCGGGGGAAGGCGTCCTCCAACTGGGCCGCGGCCGCCATGGCCGCCTTCTCAGGATCGGCGGCGTCCCCGGGGATCACGGTGCGGCGCCACTCGCCCACGTACTGCGAGGCCTGTGTCTTGCCGGCCACCATGGCCGCCCGGTCGATGGCTCGCTGGAAGCGGCGGGGCAGGATGCGCTGCACCCGGTTCTCGCCGGAGCCGCCGTTGACCTGCGCCGGAATGTCGCGCCAGCAGATCAGCACGAGGCTCCCGTCGTCGCTGCGGCGCCTGCGGCCGCCGCGCCGCGCCGGGCCGCTCATGCCGCTGCCGCGCCGGCGCCGCCGGCCAGCTTGACGACCTGCCGCTGGAGCCCGCCGATGCCGGTGAGGATCCGCTCGCAGCGAAGACCGAGACGGGCCGCGGCCTGCTCGGCGGCTCGGGCCAGACGGTCGTCGTCGGTCTGGGCCAGGTGCACCACCCGGGTGTAGTTGCCGAAGTACATCTCGAGCAGCTCGGGGTGCTCCGAGATGCCCAGGCCCTTCATGATGAGGCGGTCGAAGTGCCTGACCAGGTAGTCGGTGAGGTAGAAGGTCCCCGGCTCGGCGTCCTGCAGGCCGGCGAAAACGTCCGGGCCTGCGTACATCTCGTAGCAGTGGGCACCGTCGAGGCGCTCGACGCCCTCCTCGGAGCACAGCCGGTCCAGCAGCCCGCCGGTGCCGCAGTCCATGTAGCCCACCAGGATCGTGCGGAACGCGCCGGTGGCCTTGGCTGCGCGGACCCGCCGCCGGACCGCTTCAGGGATCTGCTCGGGGCGGTTGTGCATGATGGCGGGCAGGCACTCGACCTCGATATGCCCGCCGCCGTTACGGTTAGCGACCTCCTGGAGCTCGCGTACCAGAGCGCCGCAGCCGATGACGAGAACCCGTGATGGCGGTTTCCCGGTCGTCATCTGGCGGCCCGGCGGGCCGTGACGAGGCTCTTGGCCGTCTCGGACGCGATGGCGGCGTCGCGGCAGTAGGCGTCGGCGCCGATGGCCGCACCGAACTCCTCGTTGAGGGGCGCGCCGCCGACGAGAATGATGAAGTTGTCGCGTATGCCCTTCTCGGTGAGGGTGTCGATCACCACCTTCATGTAGGGCATGGTGGTGGTGAGCAGCGCGGACATGCCGAGGATGTCGGGCTGGTGCTCGTCGAGGGCGGCCAGGAACTCCTCGGCGTCGGTGTTGATTCCGAGGTCGAACACCTCGAAGCCGGCTCCCTCCAGCATCATGGCCACCAGGTTCTTGCCGATGTCGTGGATGTCGCCCTTGACCGTGCCGATCACCACGCTGCCGATGGGCTCGGCCCCCGTCTCGGCCAGCAGCGGCCGCAGTATGGCCATGCCCGCCTTCATGGCGTTGGCGGCCAGAAGGACCTCGGGCACGAACAGGATCCCGTCGCGGAAGTCGATGCCCACGATGCGCATCCCCTCGACCAGGGCGTCGTTGAGCACCTTGTCGGCCGACCAGCCGCGACCCAGCAGGATGTGGGTGCCCTCAGCGATCTCGTCGGCCAGCCCGTCGTAGAGGTCGTCGTGCATCTGCGCGGTGAGCTCTTCGTCGTCGAGGCTTGCGAGGTCGATGTCGTCCTCGGCCATGTCGGGTCCGGAAACAGGAGTGTCGGTCATCCGGCTCAGCCCTCCACGTCTCGTTTGTAGGGTCCCTCTCGACGGACAACACCCCATGTTGGTTCCGTACTGTGGACCAGTCCCACGATACGGAACGGACTGTACCACGGTTCGTGTCCGCCACAAGCATCCCCCGCCAAGAAATCCGCACCGACACAGCAGGCCTCTAGCACTCCCGCTCTTGTTCGCTGCGCTCACGGGCCGCTCGGGCCACGGCCTCGTCCGTATGGGGCCGGAATCGCACCTATCCGCTCGGCCTCTAGCCTTTGCCGTCATGCCCGTGACCGTGCCGGACGCAGACGCGCCCCCGTACCGCTACAACGCAGCGCTCGCGGCCGGCATCGAAGCCCGCTGGCAGGCTCGCTGGGACGCCGACGGGCTGTACGAGACGCCCAACCCGTCGGGGCAGCTCGCGTCGGACCGGGGCCTCGACGGCCCGAAGCTATTCGTGATGGACATGTTCCCGTACCCGTCGGGCTCGGGACTGCATGTGGGCCATCCCCTGGGCTACATCGCCACCGACGTCTACGTCCGCTTCAAGCGGATGGCCGGCTTCAACGTGCTCTACACCATGGGCTTCGACGCGTTCGGCCTGCCGGCCGAGGAGCATGCCCGCCAGACCGGCCAGCACCCCCGGATCAACACCGAGTCCAACATCGACAACATGCGCCGCCAGCTCGACCGGCTGGGGCTCGGCCATGACCAGCGGCGGGGCGTAGCCACCACCGACGTCGACTACTACCGCTGGACGCAGTGGATCTTCCTGCAGATCTTCAACTCGTGGTTCGATCCAGACGCCCGTCGGGCCCGCCCGATCGCGGAGCTGATCAGCGAGTTCTCGACGGGGGCGCGGCCCACGCCCGACGGCAGAGCCTGGGATGATCTCAGCGAGGCCGGGCAGCGCGAGCTGGTGGACGGCCACCGTCTGGCCTACGTGGCCGACGCCCCGGTCAACTGGTGCCCGGCGCTGGGGACGGTGCTGGCCAACGAGGAGGTCACCACCCAGGGACGGTCCGAGCGGGGCAACCACGAGGTGTTCAAGCGACCGATCAAGCAGTGGATGATGCGCATCACCGACTATGCCGACCGCCTGCTGGAGGACCTGGACCGGCTGGACTGGCCCGAATCGGTGAAGACCATGCAGCGCAACTGGATCGGTCGATCCGAGGGCGCGCTGATCTCGTTCCCCGCCTCCACCGCGCCGGACGGACCGGTGAGCGACATCGAGGTGTTCACCACCCGGCCCGACACCCTCTTCGGCACCACCTACATGGTGCTGGCGCCGGAGCATCCGCTGGTGGAGGAACTGACCGCCGACGCCTGGCCCTCGGGCACCCCCGACTCCTGGACCGGCGGCGCAGCCACACCCTCGGAGGCGGTGGCCGCCTACCGGGCCCGCGCCTCCGAGATGAGCGACGCCGACCGCAGCGACTCCAAGACCGGGATCTTCGTGGGCGCCCATGCCACGGTTCCGTTCACCGAGAGTGAGATGGTGCCGGTGTTCGTGGCCGACTACGTGCTGATGGCGTACGGCACCGGAGCGGTGATGGGCGTACCCGGCGAGGACCAGCGCGACCGCGAGTTCGCCGAAGCCTTCGGATTGCCAGTTGTCCGCACGGTTCAGCCTCCGCCCGACCATCCCGAGGATCTGGCCTATACGGGCGAGGGTCCCTCCATCAACTCCCAGTTCCTGGATGGGCTCGACGTCGAAGCATCCAAGGCTTTGATCCTGGAGAGGCTTCAGGAGGCCGGCCGGGGGAGTCCCAAGGTCAACTACAGGCTGCGGGACTGGAACTTCAGCCGGCAGCGGTACTGGGGTGAGCCCATTCCCATCGTGTTCGACGAGTACGGACCGGTCGCTCTGCCCGAGGACATGCTGCCGCTGGAGCTACCCGAGCTGACCGACTGGGCGCCCCGGGCACTGGCCCGGGACTCCGAGCCGGAGCCGCCCCTGGGCCGGGTGACGGATTGGGTCAACGTTGAGCTGGACCTCGACCGTGGCGACGGGCCGCGCCGCTACCGGCGGGAGCTCAACACGATGCCCCAGTGGGCCGGGTCGTGCTGGTACTACCTGCGCTACCTCGATCCCCGCAACGACGACCACCTGGTGGATCCCGATGTCGAGCGCTACTGGATGACCGACCCCGAGCCCGGCGGCGTGGGCGGGGTGGACCTGTACGTGGGCGGCGTCGAGCACGCGGTGCTGCACCTGCTGTACGCCCGGTTCTGGCACAAGGTGCTCTACGACCTGGGCCATGTGAGCGGACCCGAGCCGTTCAAGCGTCTCATCAACCAGGGCTACATCCAGGCCTACGCCTTCAAGGACGGGCGAGGGATCTACGTGCCCGCCGAGGAAGTTGGGGGCTCGCTCCAAGGAGGGTTCACCCACGACGGGCAGCCGGTCACCCGCGAGCTCGGCAAGATGGGAAAGTCCCTCAAGAACTCGGTGACCCCCGACGACATGTACGCCTCCTACGGCGCCGACACCCTGCGAATGTACGAGATGTTCATGGGTCCCATCGATCAGGACCGGCCCTGGGAGACCCGCTCGGTGGTGGGCTCGCAGCGGGTGCTGCAGCGCGTCTGGCGCAACGTCGTGGACGAGGAGACCGGGGAGCTGCGGGTCAGCGACGACGAGCCCGACAGCGAGCTGCTGCGGCTCCTGCACCGCACCATCGACGGCGTGAGCTCCGACATGGAGGGCATGCGCTTCAACACCGCCATCGCCAAGCTCACCGAGCTGAACAACGAGCTCACCAAGCGGGGCTCGGGAGCGCCCCGAGAGGTGGCCGACGCCATGGTCCGGATGCTGGCACCGCTGGTGCCGCACTTCGCGGAGGAGCTGTGGAGCCGCCTTCACGGCTCCGGCGCCGGCTCGGTGACGCGGACGGAGTTCCCGGCCGCCGACCCGGCCCTGCTGGTGACCGACACGGTGGAGGTGCCCGTGCAGGTCAACGGCAAGCTGCGGGGCCGGGTGACGCTGGCGGCCGACGCCGGCGAGGAGGCCGCGGTGGCCGCCGCGCTGGCCGAGCCGAACGTGGCCACCCATGTGGAGGGTCGCGAGCTGCGCAAGAAGCTCTACGTGCCCGGCCGCATGATCACCCTCGTGGTGTGAGCCCGCAGCCAGGGCGCGAGCTGTCGGTCTCGCAGGCCCGGAGGATCGCGCTCGCCGCCCAGGGCTTCGCCGATCCTGCCCCGGCGAGCCGGGTGGACCGCCGCCACCTGCGCCGGGTGATGGGGCGCCTCAAGCTGCTCCAGCTCGACTCGGTTCCGGTGGTGATACGTACCCAGTACCTGCCGCCGTTCTCGCGCCTGGGCTGCTACGACCCGGCCCTGCTGGACCGGATCGCCTACGCCGACGATGAGTGGTTCGAGGCATGGGCCCACGAGGCCTCCCTTCTCCCGGTGGACGACGAGCCGCTGCTGCGCTGGCAGAAGCAGCGGGCCGAGCAGGGCGACACCTGGAAGAACCTGGCCGAGCTGGCCCGAAGCGAGCCCGGCTACGTGGCCGAGGTCCTGGCCCAGGTATCTGAGCGGCCGCTGACCGCGGGCGAGCTGACCGATCCTCGCCGCCGCGACGGCGAATGGTGGGGGAGCAGGTCGCTGGGCTCGATCGCGCTCGACTGGCTGTTCCGCATCGGGGCTGTCGGCATCCGGCGCCGGGGCAACTTCACCAAGGAGTTCGACCTGCTGGAGCGGATCGTGCCGGCCGAGGTGCTGGCCCGGCCCACCCCTGGCGCCGCGGAGGCCCAGCGCGAGCTGCTGGTGAGATCGGCGGAGGCCCTGGGCGTGGGCACCGCGACAGACCTGATCGACTACTACCGCCTGCCGGTCCGCGAGGGCCGGGCCCGGCTGCGCGAGCTGGTCGACTCGGGCCTGCTCGCGGAGGTTGCAGTCGAGGGCTGGACCGAGCCCGCCTACATGCACCCCGAGGCGCGGCTCCCGCGGTCGGTGGAGGCCCTGTCGGTACTGTCGCCGTTCGACCCGATCGTGTGGAACCGGGATCGGGCGGCCCGGCTGTGGGACTTCGACTACCGCATCGAGATCTACGTCCCCGCGGCCAAGCGGATCTACGGCTACTACGTGCTGCCCGTCCTCGACGGCGAGCAATTGGTGGCCCGCCTCGACGTGAAGACCGACCGGCCCGGCGGTGCCCTGCGAGTGCTGGGAGCGTTCGCCGAGCCCGGCGTAGACCATGGGGCCCTAGCTGAGCGCCTTCGCCTCCACCTGCACGACCTCGCCCGCTTCGTAAGCGTGCACGACGTGAGCTACGGCGACCGCGGCGACCTCATGCCCGCCCTGGATCCCGGGTAGCGTCTGGGCGGTGAGCGTTGCGGTCGAGCCCTCCGAATTGGCGTCCGTTGCGGCCGAGCACGGTCCGACGGCCTTCGTGCTCACCGTGGGCGACGACGGGCGGACGCGGGTCATCCATGTGAGGATCGACATCGACGACCGGGGCGTAATCCGGGCCGTAGTCGGCCGGGGCGCGGCCGCCAACGCAGTGGCCCGGCCCGATGTGGTCGTGCTGTGGTCGCCCGCCGCCGACGGGTTCAGCCTCATCGCCGACGGGGTTGCTTCGGTGGACGGCGAGCCCCGTCCCGACACGCCGTTGACCATCGAGGTCTTCTCCGCGGTCAGGCACCGCCCCGCCCCCGTCTGAGCCGGCTTCTATGTCGTTCGTGATCCGGCGTCCGGCCGCTCGCTGCGTGCTGCTTGACGGCGCCGGGCGCATATTCCTGATCCGCTCGGAGGATCCGATCGACCCGCACAAGCCGGAGTGGCTCGAGATTCCCGGCGGGGGCGTGGACCGGGGCGAGGACTCGGCGGCCGCCTGCAAGCGGGAACTGCACGAGGAGACCGGCATCAGCGACGTGCGGATGGGGCCCTGCGTATGGACCCAGTACGTGGAGTACACCTTCTGCGGCATGCGCTTCGAATCGAACGAGCGCATCCATGTGGCCTGGTGCGACGGCGGCGAGTTCCGGCCCCGTGGCCTCGAGGCGCTGGAGGCCGCGGCCTTCATCGACGCCCGCTGGTGGACCCTCGACGAGCTGCTGGCCAACCGGGAGCCCACCGTTCCGGCCCGGCTGCGGGAGTTCCTCCCCGCGGTGGTGGCCGGCGATCTGGCCGACCCGCCCGTCGACATCTCACCGGCCTGAAGCGTCCAGCAGCGGCTACCAGTCGTCGGTGCGGTCGGCCCGGTCGGCTGCCCTCACGCCGTAGCTGATGATGATCGACGGCAACAGCAGCACCGAGCCGGCCAGCAGCGCGACGGTCGCGACCGCGGCCGGTGCGGCGGTGAAACCTGTCGTCAGACCCACCGCGAACGCGGCCAGCGACAGGCCGTACAGCCCGTACCCGGCCCGCTTGCCGGTGGTCGACCAGCGGGCGAGCTGGCGTCGGCGGGCGAGGACCGGATCGTCGTGGTCCGTCATCGGGCCGTGCCCCGAGCCGTCTCCGACAGCGGCAGGTCGTCGGTGTGATAGAGCCAGCAGTGAACGCCCCGGTAGCGGGCCTCCTCGTGCTCGAAGTTGGTGCGAGTGGGCGTGAACACGCCGATCTCGAACACTGACAGCTCGTAGGACTCGCCCACGAACGCCTCGAACTGCTCGTAGCACACCCGCAGCGCGAAGCCTCGCACCGCGTCATCGCCCGGGTAGACGGCTGGGTATGGCGCGTCCAGCTCGAAGGCGTGGTACACCTCGGCCCAGTGGGTCTGATCGCAGCCGACCCGGGCTGTGATCGCCAGCCGGCGGCCCGATTGGAGTCCTTCCAGCCGGTTGAAGCAGTCGCCCTCGACCAGGCTGTACTCGCTGATGATCTCGCCGGGGATGTCCAGCGGGTCTATTGGCCCGAGCTCGTCGGGTTCATCCGCAGCGTCAGCGCCGTCGGAGGGGTCGGGCCCGGGATCCTCGCCGCCCCCGCTCTCTTCCGGCAGCCCCACCACATCGGTGGCGGCCGCGTTGTCGGAGGCGGCCACGGCGGCGGCCGGGTCGAACACCTCCTCAACGGTCCGGTCGGGCCCGCCGCTGCACGCGGCCAGCAGGGCAACCCCTACAACGGCGCCCACTAGGGGGCTTGGAGCGAGTCCCATCCAGACGGAGGCTAGGGGGTGCGGGTCCCCACAGGTGACCCGGCTTCCTATCCGCGTGGCCCCGTAGAGTGGCGTTACGACCCAACTACTCGCCGAGGTGCTCGATGACAGAGGTGGGCTTCGCCGCCTTCGACGCTGACAACCACTACTACGAGGCGACCGACGCCTTCATCCGCCACGTTGATCCCAGGATGCACAAGCGCTGTATGCAGTGGGCCACCATCGACGGGCGCGAGCGCCTGCTGGTCGCAGGGCGGGTCAACCGCTTCATACCCAACCCCACCTTCGATCCGGTGGCCCGGCCCGGCTGTCTCGACGACTACTTCCGGGGCCGGATCCCAGCCGCCGATATGCGCGAGGCCTTCGGCAAGCTCGAGCCGATCTCGGCCGCCTACCGCAACCGCGACGCCCGCATCGAGCTGATGGACGCCCAGGGTCTGCAGGCGTGCTTCCTGTTCCCGACGCTGGGCGTGGGCATGGAGGCCGCCCTCGAGCACGACGTGGACGCCCTGACGGCCGCTTTCGGTGGATTCAACCGGTGGCTGGCCGACGACTGGGGGTTCGCGTACCGCGACAGGATCTTTGCGGCGGGGTACCTGACGCTGGCCGACCCCGACTGGGCCCTCGACGAACTCGACTGGCTGATCGCCAACGACGTGCGGGTGGTCAACGTGAGGCCCTCGTCGGTGCCCGACGGCGCCGGCGGCCGGCGGTCGCTGGGCCATCCCGCCCACGAGCCGGTGTGGCAGCGGCTCGACGAGCACGGCATCACCGTGGCTATGCACTCCGGCGACTCCGGTTACGGCTTCGTGCTGGAGCACTGGGGGGTCAACAGCGAGTTCGAGTCGTTCCGGTACGACGCCCTCAAGAGCCTGCTCACCTACTCGCCGATCTCCGACGCGCTGGCCTCCCTGCTGGCCGAGGGCGTGCTGAGCCGGCACCGCAACCTGCGGATCGCCACCATCGAGACCGGCTCGGAGTGGGTCTGGCCCTTCGTCAAGAAGCTGGCCAAGACCTACAGCCAGCAGCGCCATTCCTTCGAGGAGGATCCCCTGGAGGTGTTCCGCCGCCAGGTGTGGGTGTCCCCCTACTACGAGGACGACCTGAATGGGCTGCGCGGCCTGATCGGCGCCGACCACATGCTGTTCGGGTCGGACTTCCCGCATGCCGAGGGGCTGGCTGACCCGGTGTCGTTCGTGCACGACCTCGACGGCTTCAGCGACGACGAGATCGAGTTGGTGATGCGCGCTAACGGGTTGTCGCTGACCGAACGGGCCGCGGCCGCTACGGGCGCCTGAGCCGCCCCGACCGCTGCCGGCAGTGAGCGCGGCGACCTTCAGGGGCGCTGATGGCCGGGTGCGGTGCTGGTGGCCGGGCGACGATGCGACTTACGTCGCCTACCACGACGCGGAGTGGGGCCGGCCCGTCACCGACGACAACCGGCTGTTCGAGAAGCTCTGCCTGGAGGGGTTCCAGTCCGGCCTGTCGTGGCTCACGATCCTGCGCAAGCGGGACAACTTCCGGGCCGCCTTCGGTGGCTTCGACATCGCCACAGTCGCAGCCTTCGAGACGGGGGACATCGAGCGTCTGCTGGGCGACGCCGGCATCGTCCGCCACCGCGGCAAGATCGTCTCAGCCGTCAACAACGCCCGCTGGGCCTCCGAGATCGTCGACGAGTTCGGCTCCCTGGCTGCCTACATCTGGGGTTGGGAGCCGCAGAGCGAGCCGGATCCGCCGACCGGCAAACAATCCCTGCCCGCGGCCACGCCCGGCTCGGTCGCCCTGGCCAAGGACCTGAAACGCCGGGGCTGGAGCTTCGTCGGCCCCACCACGGTCTACGCCTTCATGCAGTCGATGGGCCTGGTCAACGACCACATCGACGGCTGCTTCGCCCGCCCCGAGTGCGAGGCCGAGCGGGCCGCCCTCACCCGCCCTTGAGAATTGGCAGCGTCTTGTGCGCCATGCGTGCATTGTGCTGCCAATTCGCGGGAGGGTCAGCGGGCTAGTCGGCGACCATCCGGTTACGGCGGCGGCTCCGGCGTGCGCGAGACTGCCGGGTGGCAATCGAGGAGGCATCCGATGGAGACAGTCCTGGGCGCCCGGACGGGAACCGCCTACGGCGACGGGTGGGTCCGCAGCGCCTGCACGATTTGCATGAACCGCTGCGGGATCCTGGCCCACGTCAACGAGGACGAGGTGGTCGACAAGATCCTCGGCGACCCCGAGAACCCCCACAACCACGGGCGCACCTGCGCCAAGGGCGACGCCGGCTTCGAGGGCCTCACCGATCCCGACCGCATCACCACGCCGCTGCGGCGCACCAACCCCGACAAGGGCGTGGGCGTCGATCCCGGGTGGGTGCCGATCAGCTGGGACGAGGCTCTCGACGAGATCGCCGGCCACCTGCGCGACACCATCGCCGACGACCCCGAGAAGATCCTCTACACCAGCTTCGACATCTACCACCTGCGGGGCGCGCTGGCCGCGTCGTGGGTGACGGGGCTGGGGATGCCTGGGTACTCCACCTGGTCGGCCGCCATCTTCTGCGGCAACAACGTGCACGGCATCCTCTACATGAACCAGAACGCGTTCGAGAGCAACCCCGATCCCATCTACAGCCGCTACATCCTGAACTTCGGGGCCCAGTTCGGCTCGGTGGTGCACTACGACACCATGCACTCCACCCACGAGCTGTCGGTGCGCCGCTCGGACGTGCGGATGGTGTCGGTCGACCCGGTGTGCTCCTCCGCGGCCGCGGTGGCCGACGAGTGGGTGCCGATCCGTCCCGGCACCGACGCGGCCCTGATCCTGGGCATGGTCGACCAGCTCATCAACGAGCTGGGGATCTACGACGCCGAGTTCCTCAAGAACTCCACCAACGCGGCCTACCTGGTGGGCACCGACGGGCGCTACCTCCGCGACGCCGGCACCGGCAAGCCGCTCGTGTGGGACGAGGACAACGGACCACAGCCCTTCGACGCCGGCACCGCCAACGCGGCCCTCACCGGTGTCTACGACGTGGACGGCGCCGAGGCCCGGCCCGGCTTCCAGATGCTGGCCGATCATGTGCGCTCGTACACGCCCGAGTACGTGGAGTCGATCACCACCGTGCCCGCCGCGACCGTCCGGCGACTGGCCAGGGAGTTCGGCGAGGCCGCCTGCATCGGCGAGACCATCACTGTCGACGGTGTCGAGTTGCCCTACCGCCCGGCCACCGTGGCCTGGTACCGGGGATTGTCGGCCCACAAGCACTCGATGCTCAACGGCATGGCCATCATCCTGCTGCCGACCCTGATCGGCGGCATCGACGTGCCCGGAGGGCTGCTGGGTGACCCGTGGGGGCTCATCGGCAAGGTCAAGGACCTTGAGTACACCTCCAAGGCCTCCGATGACGGGCTGATCTCGCAGGGGTTCATCGGCGGCGGTCGGGTGGGGGGCCTGTACCCGCCCCGGCCGACCGGGCCGCCCCGCACCACCGAGATGTGGGAGCTGCTGCCGTGCGCCCCCTACGGGACGGTGTTCTCGCTGCTCAACTCCGAGCAGCCCGAGCTCTTCGGGGCGCCACCGTTCCCGTCGATGATGATCAACTTCCAGTCCAACATGATGAAGAGCTCGGGCCCGCCCGAGGTCGTGGAGCGGTTCATCAAGCGGATCCCGTTCGTCGCCGCCATCGCCAGGCGCTTCGAGGAGACCACGCTGATGGCCGACATCGTGCTGCCCGACGTTCACTACCTGGAGCGGATGACGCCGCTGGTGTACCAGCATCTGGCCTCGGGCGACTCTCGCCATGCGGCCTACGGGGCCAAGCCGGTGGTGCAGTCGAGCATCGAGGGACCCGTGGCCGGCGAGCCTTACGTGGACGCCATGCAGATCTACCTGGAGCTGCTGAGGCGGGCCGACCGGCTGCCGCAGTTCAACGAGGCGTTCAACAACATCGCCAAGATGCGGGAGCCCTACAGGCTCGACCTCGATGGCAGATACTCGTACTTCGAGATCTGCGACCGGTGGCTCCGCAACACCCTGGGGGACGACAAGGGCCTCGACTGGCATCTCAGCGACGGGCTCTGGACCGCCGACAAGACCGTCGAGCAGAAGTTCCCGAGGCCGTTCTTCGACGCCAGGGCGCAGGTCTACTGCGAGTTCATGGTCGACACCAAGGTGAACCTCGAGCACACCGTCGAGGAGCTGGGCATCCCGTGGGAGACCGACGACTACCAGCCGCTGCCCGACTGGAAGCCGGGTCCGGCCTATGAGCGCTCCGCGCCCCACGACCTGTTCGTGACCAACATGAAGGTCCCCAACCATGCGCTGTCGCACACCCACAAGAACTCGATCCTGTCGACCCTGTCGAACCGGCACAACGACCTGAAGTCGGTGTGGATCAACCCCAAGACGGCCGAGGCCCGGGGCATCTCCCACGGCGACCTGGTGGAGATTGAGACCTCGGGGGGCCGCAAGCAGACGGCCACCGCCCGGGTCACGCAACTGGTCCATCCCGAGGTGCTGGCCACGCAGGGCTGCGGCGGGGGCTGGAGCAGCGGCAGCAGCGGCGACGAGGTCAACTTCAACGCACTGCTGAACATCGACGTGGAGCACATCGACTTTGTGTCGGGCGCGCTGGACTGCGCCATCGCGGCCGACGTGCGAACCGTGCCGGCCGGACGGGGAGGGGCACGATGACCCGCTGGGGCATGGTGATCGACGCGGCTCGCTGCGTCGGCTGCCAGGCCTGCACCGTGGCCTGCAAGACCGAGAACCAGTCGCCGCTGGACGCCTGGTACGCGCCCGTGATCGAGTGGGAGGAGGGCGAGTTCCCCGACGCCACCCTCAACTACCTGCCGGTGCTGTGCAACCACTGCGAGGACGCCCCCTGCGTGACCGCCTGCCCGTCGGGAGCGCTCACGCGCCGCGACGACGGCATCGTGATGGCCGACGAGGACGTGTGCATCGGCTCGCGGGCTTGCATGACAGCCTGCCCCTACGGTGCGCTGCACTTCTTCGAGGACCGCGGCACGGTGGCCGTGGAGGGCGCCCCCGCCGAGGCCGTGCCCAGCGTGCCGGAACGCTACGCGCACCAACGCCATGTGCGGGGCGCGGTGTCGAAGTGCACCTACTGCGCCCACAAGATCGACTTCGGCCTCGAGAACGGCCTCGAGGTCGGGGTGCATCCCCTGGCCACGCCCGCCTGCGTGGTCACCTGCCCGGCCGAGTGCCGGATCTTCGGCGACCTCGACGACCCCGACAGCAACGTGAGCCAGTACCTGGCCGAGCACGGCGGCGGCGAAGCGCTCAGACCTGACGCGAAGACGCTGCCGAGCACCCAGTATGTGGGGCTCCCATGACTGCGGTCAGTCCGATGGCTGGGGGAGGTGCCGGCCCCCAGAACGTGTTCATGGACCAGTTCAACCTGGAGGCCCGCACCCAGAGGGTGTGGGACATCAACCACGCCATCTGGTTCACGCTGATGGGAGTCGGCGGGGGAGTGTTCCTGGCCGGGCGGATCCTGAACCTCACCGAGGGTCTCGGCTACGTGCTCGGGATCCCCACCGTCGATGTCGTCAGCTTCCTGGCGATCGCGGTCGGCGGGGCGATCCTGGTCGCCGACCTGGGCCGGCCCCTTCAGGCCTGGAGGGCCTTCGTCAACGTGCGCACTAGCTGGATCAGCTGGGGGGCGTGGTCCGACCTGATCTTCCTGGTGGTGGCCGGTCTGCTGGTGCTGCCCGCGTTGAGCCTGGGAGGATCAGAGCCGTTCTCCGGGCTGGATTGGGATCCCCACGGCGGCGACGGCGGCGGCCTCGCGCTGGAGATCATCGCCGGGGTGGCCGCGGTGGTGGTGATGACCTACGCCGGGGCGGTCCTGGCCCGGCCCCGGGCCATCCCGTACTGGAACTCGCCGGCCGTGCCGTTGCAGTTCCTGCTGTCGTCGGCCGCGATGTCGGTGGCGGTCGTGATGCTGATCGAGGTGATCGCGGGCGAGCCGGTGACCGCCGGCCAGATGGTGCTGCTGTCCGTGCTGACTGCCGGGCTGCTGGTCACGATCGTGGCGCACCTGCTGACCCGCACCGGCGAGCCGGGCAAGCGGGAGAGTCTGGAGCGGCTGCTGCGGGGCCAGTACCGGGGTCTGTTCGCCGGCCTCGTGGTGGCTGCGGGCACGGGCCTGCCGCTGGTGCTGGCGGTCGTGGGCGCGGCCGCCTCCGGCGCTCGGGACGCCTTGGCGGTGCTGTGCTTCCTGCTGCTCGTGCCGGGCGGGTTCTGGCTGAGGTTGCTCACCCTGAGGGTCGGGATCTTCCCGCCGGTTCACATTCCTGGCGTCGGCGGGTCGGTCGCCACGCCGGCCGGAGGCTGACACTGTGGCCATGACCGCGGCCGCGCTCGACGCGGCCCACGACGGGCTGCGGGCCGCGGGCATCGACTTCGTGTCGGGCCTGCCCGACGGCTGGCAGCGCCCCCTGCACGAGCGGGTCGAGTTGGACCCCGACATCCGCTACGTGCCGGTGTGCAACGAGGGCGTCGGCTTCTCGATCTGCTCGGGGGCCTGGCTCGGCGGCAAGAAGCCCGCGTTGATCATGGAGAACAGCGGGATCAGGGTGGCCTCGGAGTACATCGCCCGCATCTCGCTCGGGACCGGGGTGCCGGTCACGCTGCTTTGCTCGTACCGGGGCGACGTGGGCGAGACCGAGCACTGGGGGATCCCCCACGGGATCGTGGCCGAGCCGCTGCTGCAGGCGCTGAGGATCAAGTACCTGATCGTGCGCCACGTCGAGGATCTGGCCAAGTCGATTGTGCGGGCCAAGCGGATCGCCGAGGCCCAGCTCCATCCCGCGGCTGTGCTGGTGTCCGGCGACTGCGTGTGGGAGGACTGAGGGTGGCCCTGGACCGCTACGAGTGGCTGGGGCGGCTGGCCGGCCGCATCCCCGACGACGCGCTGGTGATGTCCACCTACATCGGCGCGGTGTCGTTCGAGTGGGCCCACCACACCGAGGAGCATCACCGCAGCGCCCACCTGGGCCAGATGGGTGACGTGATCGGCCTGGCCCTGGGCCTGGCGCTGGCCCTGCCCCACCGCAAGGTCGTGTGCCTCGACGGTGACGGGTCGGTGCTCATGGAGTTGGGCCAGCTGGTGGCCATGGGCGAGCAGCAGCCCGGCAACCTGGTGGTGTTCGTGGTGGACAACGGCGTCTACGAGTCGATCGGCTGGAGCAGCCAGGGCCGCCGGCCGACGGCCACCGCGGGCCAGGTGGACCTGGCCGCCATCGCGGCCGGATGCGGCGTCCCCTACACCGTGGACGTCACCGCCGAGGACGAACTGGATGCCGAGATGGACCTGGCCTTCTCCCGCAACGTGTGCAGCTTCATCAACGTGCGCACCCGGCCCGGCCACTCCCATGTGCGGCCCCGCCGCACCGACGGCATCGAGGACAAGTACCGCTTCGTCCGCTACGTCGAGCGCCTGGAAGGCATCTGGATAACCGGAGTCCCGCCCCAAGACATAGCCCTAATGAAGGGCAAGCAGCACTAGCCGTCAGCTAGAGCGGCGCTAGTCGGGGTTGGGGTCGGCTAGGAGGAGGTCGGCGTACTCGTGGGGGTTACGGTCGCCGACGAGCACATGCTGGCTGCCGCCGTGCATGTCGCGGAAGCAGCGCTGGAGGGGGCCGTCGCGCAGGGCCTCGGTGCCGCACCACTCGTACAGGGTGCGCACCACGGCCAGACCCTCCTGGGTGAGCAGCGTGGCCGACTGCTTGACGTGGGTGCCCAGCACCGGGTCGCGGCCCGAGCCGGCGTCGGCGGCCTGCTCGGCCCGGTGAAACGCTTGGCGGCACCACGTCTCGGCGGCCTCGAAGCGCGACACGGCCATGGCGAAGTCGTGGCGGAAGCGGGGATCGTCGGCGATCACCGACGGCGCGGCCATGCGGGCCCGGCCCTTGGCGATGGCCACTCCCTCGTCGATGGCCCGGCGGACCAACCCCATGGTCCAGCCCATGTGGCCGATCTCGGTGAGGATGATCACCCCGAGGTCGTACATCGGGCCGCCCCGGTACCGGATCGGGGAGAAGAACTCGAAGGTGGCGTGAGCGGGCACGTAGGTGTCGATCCGGTAGTCGTAGGAGGAGGTGGCCCGCAGCCCCAGCACGTCCCAGTTGCCGAGGACCTCCACCTCGGAGCGGGGCATCAACATCAGGCGGAACTCGGCCTGCTCGCCCTCGGGCGGAGCGGTGAAGGCGCCCCCGCCCACCCAGTCGGCGTGGCCGATCCCGGAGCCGAAGCTGTACTGACCGGTCAACCGGTACCCGTCACCGTCGGGGACCGCGGTCCCGTTGGGTGCGAACTGGCCGGCCACCACGGGCACGACACCGCCCGCGAACATCTCGTCGGTGAAGCTGTCGGCGCAGTAGGCGCCGAAGAAGCACGCCGCGGTGGCCCCGGCCATAAGCGACCAGCCGACCGAGCCGTCGGCGTAGGCCACCTCGGCGAACACGTCCAGGCACTCGTCGATCGGCAGTTCGGCCCCGCCCACGGCCCGGGGCGACAGGGTCCCGTACAGGCCGGCCTCGAAGCATGCGTCCACTACCTCCTGAGTCAGGGTGGTGGCGCCGGTCGACGCGGCCGCGTCCCCGGCTGCGTCGATTGCCGGACGCAACTCCCGGGCCCGCTCCAGCAGCTCCGATCCCATGCCCTTGCCTTCGGGTCCGTCTCAGGCCGCGGTGCGCAGGGATTCGGCCATGGTGTCCATAATGCGGCCGATCTCGTCGTCGGTGATCACCAGCGGCGGGCAGAGCCCCAGAGCGTCCGTGAGGGGCCGCACGATCACCCCCCGGCGCAGCATGTCGTTGCGCACGTCCATCGGCGGGCGGTCCAGCACCGCGGCCTGCACGGCGCCGTAGCCCCGGTACGACGCGATAAGCCCGTCGGCGGCCAGCGCCTCGAGACCCTCGACCAGCTTGCGGCCCACATGCCGGGCCCGCTGCACCAGGTTCTCGTCGCTGATGATCTCCAGGTTCTTGACCGCGGCCGCGGCCACCGACGGATGGCCCGAGTAGGTGTAGCCGGTGCGCAGCAGGAAGCCGGGCTCCTCGAGGTTCTCGCACACCGTCCGGCTCACGATCACGCCGCTCAGCGGCAGGTAGCCGGAGGTCACGCCCTTGGCGAAGGTCATCATGTCGGGCATCACGTCGAAGGTCTGGGCCCCGAACCACTCCCCGGTGCGGCCGAAGCCGCAGATCACCTCGTCGAAGATCAGCAGGGCGCCGTGCTGGTCGCACAGCCGGCGCACACCGGCCAGGTAACCGTCGACGGGCGGGTGAACGCCGCCTGCGCCCTGGACGGGCTCGGTGATCACCGCGGCCACCCGCTCGCCGTGCTGGGAGAAGGTGGTGGCCATCGCCTCGAGGTCGTCGTGGGGCACCTCCACGAAGTGGGGCACCAGATCTCCCCAGCCCTCCCGGTTCAGCGCGATGCCCTGGGCGGAGGTCCCGCCGAAGTTGGTGCCGTGGTAGCCGTTGGTGCGGGTGATCACCACCTGCCGGTCGGCGCCGCTGGTGCGCTGGGCATAGAGCCGGGCCAGCTTGAGCGCGGTGTCGACCGCCTCCGAGCCGGAGCACCCCAGGAACACCCGGCCGTCGGTGAGCGGCGAGCGCTCTGCGATCATCTCGGCTGCCCGGGCTGCGGGCGGGTTGGTGAACGGGTCGAACGTGTTGTAGCAGGCGAGGTCGCGCATCTGGGTCGCCACCGCGTCGGCCATCTCGGCGCGCCCGTGGCCGATCTGGCAGTACCAGAGGCTGGCCAGCCCGTCGATGTACGAGTTGCCCTCGTCGTCGTAGAGGGTGGAGCCCTCCCCGCGCACGATGTTGATCATGTCCGACTCGGGCTTGGCCGGAGGGGCGAACGGATGGAGGAGGGCGTGAGGACTCATGCGTCGGGGCTCCTGGGGCGTGGGCGGGCAGTGCCGGCTCAGCCTAGACCCGGCGTCAGAACGCCAGTCGGCCGCGGTCGACCACCGGGGTGCCGTCGAGGGTGATGGTGCAGTTGCGCATCGGCAGGTCGAAATGGCCCAGGGTGTGGCGCCCGGCGGTCTCGTTGGCGCCGGTCGAGTACAGGAAGTTGCCGGCGAAGGCTCGCAGCTCGGTGCCGTTGAGCTGGGTGCGGTCGTACATGGTGAGGGCGTCCCAGCGGGCCGCGGCGTTCATGCCCCAGCCCACGTGGGACACTGCGTAGGCCTCGGGGTCGTCCCAGGCCTCCATGTAGCTCGACATGAGCTCGGCGTCGAGCCCGTCGCCGGAGATGTCGGTCACGTAGTCGTCGGCGATCCGCATGCTGACCGGCGACTCCAGGTAGCGCTTGAACGTGAGGTTCACGTCACCGGTGTCGAGCACCAGCGTGCCGTTGACGGTCCCCGCCGGCGGGAAGCACAGGCACAGCCCGCCGGGCCAGTGGGCGATAGTGCCGGGCCCGTTGGTGCAGCCCCAGCTGGCCGCGGCCGGCGCCCGGGACACGTCGACAGTGAGGTCGGTCCCCGCGGCCGACGTGACCCGCATCTCCGACGCCCCGGCCAGCAGGGCGGCGCCCTCGTCCACCCTGGGCTTGAGGGCCGGGTCGGGGACCAGCCGCTCGAGGATCTCGGGGTGCTCGTTGGAGACCATGAGAATCCGGGCGCCGCCGGCCAGGATCGAGCCCAGCTCGGGGGCGTGGAGCAGGCCCTCCACGGTGCAGTCGGCCACGAAGGACGCAGCCGCCAGGGCGGCCACCACCGGCTCGAGCCCGCCGATGGCGTCGGACGCGCCGGTGGAGCGCACCGGGACCGGCGCCCGCTGCGGGGGCGTGGGCACGCTCACACCGAACACCCGGGCCCCCAGCCGCTGCAGGGCCAGGTCGGCCAGCTCCACGATCACCGGGCGGCTCTGGGACTCCGACAGCACCGCGGCGGTCTCGCCCCCGGTCACCCCGCAGAGCCGGAACGTCTCCGCGAACGCGTCGATCCACTTCCCCTCGACCCGCTCTACCAGCACTGGACTGCTCCTCCCCGCCTCGCCGTCAGCTGCGGCACTGCACGCCGGGGAGCACGCAGAGCATCTCGTAGACGAGGTCGGCGGCGATGTGGGCGGTCATGCCCGAGACGTCGTAGATGGGGGCCACCTCCACCAGGTCGCAGCCGACCAGATCGAGCCCCCGGCAGCCCCGGATGATCTCCAGGGCCTGCGGGGTGGTGAGCCCGCCGATCTCGGGTGTCCCGGTGCCGGGCGCGAACGACGGGTCGAGGCCGTCGATGTCGAAGCTCAGATACACCGGCCCGCCCCCGACCTGGTCCCGCACCTCGTCCATGAGCGGCGCCAGCGACCGGTGCCAGCATTCCTCGACCTGCACCACCCGGAAGCCCTGCTCCCGAGACCAGTCGAAGTCGTCGGCGGCGTAGCCGGTGGCCCGCATCCCGATCTGCACCACCCGGTCGCAGTCCAGCAGCCCCTCCTCGACCGCCCTCCGGAACGGCGTCCCGTGGGCGATGCGCTCGCCGAACATCTCGTCGTTGATATCGGTGTGGGCGTCGACGTGCACCAGCCCGACCGGGCCGTGGCGGGCCCGCATGGCCCGCAGGATGGGCAGGACGATGGTGTGGTCGCCGCCAAGGGCCACCGTGATCACGCCGTGGGACAGCAGCTCCGCGAAGTGGGCCTCGATGCGCTCGACCGAGTCGAGCAGGTTGTAGGGGTTGGTGGCCACGTCGCCGGTGTCGTCGATGCGGAGGCTGTCGAAGGGCGCGGCCCGGGTGGCCATGTTGTAGGGCCGGATCAGCACCGACTCGTCCCGGATGCCCCGGGGACCGAACCGGGCGCCGGGCCGGTTGGAGGTGCCGATGTCGAAGGGCACCCCTACGACGGCCACGTCGAGGTCGGAGGGGTGCGAGCGCCCCGGCAGCCGCATGAAGGTGGCGATCCCCGCGAAGCGGGGCATCTCGTTGCCGCCCAGCGGCTGCGGATTACCGTCCGGCCCGGTCACAACCCCAACCCTACGGCCCCGGCGAGAATGGCGTGGACGTGGTGGCTCCCGTCAGCCCCGGTCACCCCGAGCCCGCGACGCCAGATTTCTTGGTCCAGTTCCTCTGCGTATACGACACACAACTCATCCGAGATTCCTGCTGAGGCAGGGGACTAGGCGGTCGAGGATCTCGTCGAGGACCTCCCTGGGGGTTCCGAAGTTGAGACGGATGTGGCCGTGGCCGTTCGTCCCGAACTCGGTGCCCTCGGACACGGCCACGCCCGCGCCGGCGAGGAGGCGGGCGGCCGGTGCGTCGCCCAGACCGCAGGCCGACACGTCCAGCCAGGCCAGAAAGGTGGAGTCGGGTCGGTGGAACACGACCCCGGGCGCCTCGCCGCGGAGACGGTCCGCCAGGTGGCCTCGCAGCCCGTCGAGATGGGCCAGGAGCCCGTCGGCCCAGACCGCGCCGTGGTGCCAGGCTGCGACGGTGGCGTCGATGCCGGTGCGGGCCGCATGGCCCAGCAGCAGCGGCGGATGGGCCTCGCGCACCCGCCGGCGCAGCCCCCGGGCGCCGTAGGCCATCACCGCGCAGCGCAGTCCCGACATGGCGAACGTCTTGGCGGGGGAGGTGACCGTCACCACCCGCTCCGCCGCGCCCGGGATGGACAGCATGGGCGTGAACGGCGCCGACGAGTCGGGGTACACCAGATCGGCGTGGATCTCGTCGGACACGACGTAGAAGTCGTAGGCGTGGGCCAGCTCGACGATCCTGGTCAGGACGTCGGTGCCGGCCACCCAGCCGGAGGGGTTGTGGGGGTGGCACCACAGCAGCACCCGGGCGCCGGGCTCCCGCCGCACCAACGCCTCCAGGTCGTCGGGGTCGAGAGTCCAGCCCCGGCCGGGGTCGTAGCGCATCGGCCACTCGAGCTGCGGGCGCCGGGCGGCGGGGCAGATCTGAAGGAAGATGTGGTAGATCGGCGGGGTCAGGATCACGCCCTCGCCCGGTCCGGCCAGGGCGGTGGTCGCCGCGGTGACCCCCTGGAGCACGTCCACACAGGTGTGTACGAAGCCGGGGTCGGGGCGCCAGCCGTAGCGCGTCCCGGCCCAGTCTGCGAACGCCTCGCCCACATCCTCCTCGAGGTCGTGGTAGCCGAAGTCCCCGTGGTCGATGGTGGCCTGCATGGCGTCGGTCACAGCCGGCGGGGGACGGAAGTCGTGCTCGGCCACCCACGCGGGCAGGGCCTCGGCGCCGTACTTCGACCACTTGGCGTTGCGGTTGCCCCGCTTGCGTGTGACCTCGCAGGCGGGGTCGAAGGCGTCATGACGCAAGTCGCCGGTTCCGGTCACAGGCCGTCAAGCTATCCGCGCCGCCCAAGCCGCCATAGGAATTGGCAGCGTCTTGCACGGTATGCGTGCATTCTGCTGCCAGTTCACGGGCAAGGGCCGTCCCGGAAGCCGCGCCAGTGGCTACGGTGACCGGCCGGCGCCAGCAAACCAAGGAGCAACCGGTGAAGTTCGGCATCTCGTTCGCCAACGTGGGAACGTTCGTAAAGGGCAAGGGCGCGGCCCTGCTGGCCCAGTCCGCCGAGGCGGCCGGGTTCGACTCGCTGTGGACGGTGGAGCACATCCTGTACCCGGAGGGCTACGAGTCCGTCTACCCGTATGCACCCGATGGCAAGATGCCCGGCTCGGGCAACAACCCCATACCGGATCCGCTGGTGTGGCTGGGCTACGCGGCCGCGGTCACCTCCACCATCAGGCTGGCCACCGGCATCTCGCTGCTGCCCGAGCGGCACCCGCTGACGTTCGCCAAGGAGGTCGCCACCCTGGACGTCCTGTCGGGGGGCAGGGTCACGCTCGGGGTGGGCATCGGCTGGCTACGCGAGGAGTTCGACGCGCTGGGGGTGCCCTGGGAGCGCCGCGGCCCACGCACCGAGGAGTACATGGAGGTCATGCGCCGGGTCTGGGCCACCGACGACGTGACCTTCGACGGCGAGTTCGTGTCGTTCAGCCGGGCCAGCTCCAATCCCAAGCCCAAGGCGGGGCGGATCCCGATCCACATCGGCGGCCACAGCGAGGCCGCGGCCCGGCGGGCGGGGCGGGTCGGCGACGGGCTGTTCCTGGCCGGCGGCGACATGGCCCACCTGCTCGACCTCGCTCGCAACACCGCAGCCGACTGTGGGCGCGACCCGGAGTCGCTGGAGATGTCGGCGGTGCACCTGGGGCTGTTCGGCGACGATCCGGTGGCCGCAATCCAGGAGGCCGAGTCGTGGGGGGTGGAGCGGCTGATGGTGCCGTCGGTGTTCTACTTCCGCAACACCGCCGAGGGCCTAGCCGAGTTCGGCGAGTCGGTGATCGCTCCCAACTCCTGATCAACGACTGAGCGAGGGAGACTCAGGGAGTGTTGACGCGAAGCAGGTTACATGTAAACCTTGCGGGCTAGGGGAGGCAAGCAAGAAGGGGGAGAATGACCACTACCGAATGGAACCTGGCCAGGAATCAATGGCTCGGCGTTTCCGAAGAGTCGGTCCAGGCCGATAGCCGCATCTACGAGGCGATGCGCAACTTCTGGCACCCGGTCATGTTCGCTGAGGACCTGGGCAGTGAACCCGCTCAGGCGATGCTGTGCGGCGAGCAGCTCGCCATCGTCCGGCTCGACGACGAGGTGCGCGCCTACAAGGACCTGTGCGCTCACCGCGGCACGGCACTCTCGCTGGGCACCGTGGTCGAGAACAACGGCTGCCAGGAGCTGCGGTGCGCCTACCACGGCTGGCAGTACGACTGCGAAGGACGGCTGACCGCCATCCCCCAGCGACCCGATCTTGTCGGAAAGATCCGAGCACGCGTGCAGACGTACCACGCGGTCGAGCGATACGGCCTCATATGGGTGTGCATGGCGGAGGAGCCTCACTTCCCGATGGCCGAGTTCCCGAAATTCGACGACCCCGAGTACCACACCAGGACGATGAAGACCGTCGATTGGAAGTGCACGTCGCCCCGGCGGGTGGAGAACTATCTGGATCTCGGTCACTTCGCGTTCGTCCACGACGGCTACCTCGGAGACATCAATCATCCCGAGGTTCCCGACCACGCGGTGTGGCGTGAGGGCCACGTGCTTCGCATTGAGCAGTTGGAGCCGAACAAGGAGCCGGTCAACACGAAGTTCGAGTCAGACATTGAGGACTCGGAGATCGACTACCAGGAAGACTCGGACGAGGCCTACACCATGTCCGACCAGGAATGGTGGGTCACGATGCCTCTCACCGTGTTGCTTCATCAGACCCTTCCGGGAGATCGTCACTACTATCTGTTCTTTCACCCCACGCCGCTAACACCCGACACGATCCGCAACTTCACGGTCCACGCCCGGAATTACGGAGACGCTGACAAGATCGACGAAGAGGTTCTCAACTTCTCCCTAACGGTCTACGCGCAGGACAAGCCCATCGTCGAGGCGCAACGTCCCGAGGCGCTGCACCGGGACCTGAGCTATGAGTTGCACCTCCAGGATGTCGACACCGTCTCCATGCAGTACCGGCTCTGGCTAGGCGAGCTGGTCGAGGAACTGGTCGTCGACGCTTAGAGCGTCCGTCCAACCGCGCGGCGCGGTTTGGGGGGTGAGCGTGAGTACCGGCTCCAAGGTATGCATGTTTCATGTTGACTGTAGTTGCATGTTGCATGTAGGGTCGCGCGCGGCGGTGGGGGGCTGACCGCTCTTCATCGGTGACGTCTGATTGGGTCGAGATCGGCCCTGGGAGGGAGACAACGATGAGAGACGGACCTCGCAACGGTCGGCGTGCCGTTGGGCGCGTGATGGTGCTGCTTGCGGTCATGGCCTTGGTTGCGGCCGCGTGCGGCGACGACGACGATGACTCCGCGGCTGCGCCGGCGACGACTGCCGCCCCGGCGGCGCCAGCGGTGGAAGAGCCCGAAGCAGAAGAGCCGGCAGACGAGCCGATGGAGGAAGCCCCCGAAGCGGCTGCGCCGGCCGCCGAGGAGCCGTGCGTGCGGGCGGCCTTCCTTATGGTGCGCGACATTCACGACTCGGGGTGGAACGAAGCCCATGGGAACGGCGCCAAGTATCTGGCAGAGCAGATGCCGTGCGCAGAGGTCACGATCCTGACCGACGTGATCGATGATCAGACCAGCGAGGGCGTGATGCGCGACCTAGCCGAGGACGGCTACGACCTGATCTTCGGCACGTCCTTCGGGTACCTGGAGTTCATGTCCAGGGTCGCCCCGGAGTATCCCGACGTCGTCTTCGAGCACGCCACCGGTTACCTGACCGACGAGAACTTCTCGAACTACTCGGGATCCCTCTACGAGGCGACCTACCTGGCCGGGCTGGTCGCAGGGTCGCTGACCGAGACCAACAAGCTCGGATACGTCGGTCCCTTCACCACCCCCGATGTGCTGAGGGACTTCAACGCTTGGGTCGTGGGAGCCCGTGAGGTTAGCCCCGACGTCGAGGTCCAGATGATCTGGGTCAACACCTGGTTCGATCCGGCCCAGGAGACCCAGGCCGCGCAGACGCTGCTCGACAACGGCGCCGACGTGCTGTTCTACGGCACCTCAGGAGGCGCAGTAGGCCAGGCGGCCGACGCCGCTGGGGCTCTGTGGGTGGCCGGCAACGGCCTGGCCCGCGGCTTCGCGCCCGAGTCCTTCCTGACCGGCCCGAGCTACGAGTGGGGCGTGTACTACGTGGAGGCGGCCCATGCGGTCAGGGACGGCACCTGGGACAACATTCCCTACTGGGGCAGTATGGCCGACGGCTTCATCAACCTGGCCGACTTCGGCCCCGCCGTGCCCAGCGACGTCGCCGAGATGGTGAACGCCCGCAGGGCGGAGATCGAGGCCGGCAACTTCGACGTGTTCGTCGGACCCATCGTGGATCACGAGGGCAACCTCCAGGTCCCCGACGGCGAGCCAGCGTCGCTCGAGCACATCTGGGGAGTCGACTACGTGCTCGACGGCATCGAGGGCACCCTGCCCAACTGACTGTAGGGCCCGGCTCGTCGCAGGGCGCATCCTCAGCGGGACAAGCAGGACGGATTGGACACTTCAGCACCGCCGCGCTCGAATGAGCCGGTGATGGGGGGTTCGAGCGGTCGGCTGGCGGTCGAGATGACCGGAGTCTCGAAGTCGTTCTTCGGTCAGAGCGCTCTCACCGACGTCGACTTCGAGGTCCGGTGGGGCGAGGTCCATGCGCTGCTGGGCGAGAACGGCGCGGGCAAGTCGGCGCTGTGCTCCATCCTGGCGGGCCTGTACCGGGCCGATCAGGGCTCGATCAGGATCGACGGAGACCTGGTCGACTTCCGCTCCCCCCACGACGCCCTGAACGCGCACGTCGGGATGGTGTACCAGGAGTTCCGGCTGGTCAACGAGTTCACAGTCGCCGAGAACGTCGTGCTGGGCGATCCCCGGCTGTCCCGCAGGCTCAAGTGGTCCGAGCTCGAGGAGTCCGTCGCCGAGGCGGCCGCCGCCTACGACATCGACACCGACCCCAGGCGGCTGGTCGGGGACCTGTCGGTGGGCGAGCGCCAGCGCATCGAGATCCTGAAGCTTCTCCACCGCGACGCGCGGGTGCTCGTCCTCGACGAGCCCACGTCGGTGCTGACTCCCAGCGAGGTGCGCGAGCTGTTCCGTTCCATGGACGCACTCCGGCGCTCTGGACGGGCCGTGATCCTGATCTCTCACAAGATCAACGAACTGCGGGCCTCGTCGGACCGGGTCACGATCATGAGGCAGGGCCGGAGGGTGGCGGTCGAGAAGCTCGAGGACATCACCAACGACGACCTCACCCGGCTCATGGTCGGCCGCAAGATCGCCGCGCCTCGCACGAGGCAGGCGCCGCCGGCTCTCGACCGGCCCGTGCTCGAGGTCCGGGGCCTCAACGTCACCAACCAGGACGGCAGGGTGGCGGTCGACTCATTCGATGCAGAAGTCCATCAGGGGGAGATACTCGGCATCGCCGGGATCGCGGGTAACGGCCAACGTGAGTTGGTCGAGGCTCTGGCCGGCCTCAAGCCGGTGCAGTCGGGGACGGTGAGGCTCCAGCGGCCGGGTGGAGCGTCCGAGGAGGACTCGGGCGACGCTGCCGGCGCCATCGACGTCACCGGCATGTCACCCCGTGGTCTGATCGAGATCGGGATCGCCCACATACCCGAGGACCGGCGGGCCGTGGGCGTCGCGTCCGGTCTGGACGTCGGCGCGAACCTCTGCATGAAGAGCTATTGGAAGGAGCCCCTGAGCCGGCGCGGCGTGATGTCGAGGTCGGCGGTCCGAACGCTGGAGGAGGGTCTGAGGGGCGACTTCGACATCAGGGGCGGCAACCGCAACCTGCCGGTGAGCATCCTGTCGGGCGGGAACATCCAGAAGGTGATCCTGGCCCGGGAGCTGAGCCAGAGCCCGGCCGTGGTGATCGCCGCTTACCCGACCCGCGGCCTCGACCTGGGAGCCGTCGCCAACGTTCGCGACATCCTCATCGGTCAGCTCGAGACGGGCACCGCGGTGGTGCTGGTGTCGGAGGACCTCGAGGAGTTGTTCATCATGTCCGACCGGCTGATCGTCCTCCACGCCGGCCGGATCATGGGCGAGTTCGAGCCGGCGGACTATGACCGCGAGACGGTGGGCGCGCTGATGTCGGGCGGCGTGGCCGCGGGGGACTAGCGATGCGCAGGCTGGTGCTCGAGCAGCGAGCCACCCCGTCACGCACGTTCTCGCTGGCACTGCCCGTCCTGTCCGCGGTGGGCGCGCTCATTCTCGGGAGCATCCCTCTGGTGCTGATCGGCGCCGACCCGATCGAGGTGTACCGCCTGATGCTCACCAGTGCCTTCGGCAGCACTCGGGGCATCACCGACACCCTCACTGACGCCATGCCGATCATGCTGACCGGCTTGGCGGCGGTCGTGACGTTCCGCATGAACGTATGGAACATCGGAGCCGAGGGTCAACTCCAGATCGGGGCGGTGACCTCGGCCGGCGTCGCGCTCTGGCTCGGCGACGGCGCCAACACGGCGTTCGCGCTGGTTGCCATGATCCTCGCCGGAATGCTGGGCGGGAGCCTCTACGCAGGCTTGGTGGCGCTGCCGACCGCGACCTGGAAGGTCGACGAGGTGGTCTTGACCCTCATGATGAACTTCCTGTCGCTGGCGTTCATCAACTACCTGGTGTTCGGCAGCCACAGCCCGTGGCGTGACGCGTTCTCGATCAGCTTCCCCCGGGGCCAGCTCATTCCCGACAGCTCGCGCCTGCCCGACCTATCGGGCCGGCTGAACCTGGGCTTCGTCATCACGCTCGTAGTGGTGTTCCTCGTCGCTTGGCTGCTCAAGTACACGGTCTGGGGATACGAGTACTCGGTGGTGGCCGACTCGCGGGGAGCGGCCTCCTTCGCCGGCATCAACCAGTGGCGGATGATCGTCACGTCCTTCCTGATCTCCGGCGGCTGCGCCGGCCTAGGGGGCGCGGTGCTGGTCGGCGGCACGCTGGGGGCGATGGAGCCCCGGGCCCTGACCGGCCTCGGCTTCACCGGGATCCTGGTGGCGGCCCTGGGACGCATGTCGCCGACCGGTGTGATCCCGGCCGCGATCGTGCTGTCGGCCATCGTGTCGTCGGGTCCTGACCTGCAGCAGATCGGTGTGCCCGCCCCGTTGACGGTGGTGCTGCAGGGGCTCATCCTGGTGGTGATCGCCGGGGGCGAGTTCCATCTCCGGTACCGCCTGGTGAGGGCCGGATCGCCAGCCCGGCAGGCCCATCGGGAGAGTGCGCCGTGAATGACACTGCCCTGGTGAGCATCATTGTCGCCGGCCTCCTGTTCGGCACGCCCCTGGTGTATGTGGCCATGGGGGAGCTCGTCTCGCAGCGGGCAGGAGTCATGAACCTCTCTCTGGACGGGATAATGCTGTTCAGCGCGGTGAGCGGCTACGGCGTCGCCGCCGAGACCGGGTCGCTGTGGCTGGCGCTGGCCACGTCGGTCCTGGTCGGCGCGTCGATTTCGGCATTGTTCGCGTTCCTGTCGATCACCCTGCGGGTCAGCCAGATCCTCGCGGCCCTCGGGCTGCTGGTGTTCACCTCCGGCATGTCGCAGTACTTGGGCCGCATCGGTGACGAGCCGCTCATCGGACGGCTGTCGGGCGTCTCGATCGAGCCGTACACCACTGGCTCCCTCACCGACATCCCGCTGCTGGGACCGATCCTGTTCGGGCACGACTTCGTGGTCTACGGGAGCTGGGTGCTGGTGGCGCTGACCCACTTCTACATCAATCACACCGAGCCTGGAATGCGGGTCCGTGCGGTCGGCAACGATCCCGCCAGCGCCGAGGCAGCGGGAGTGCGAGTGGCCCGGGTGCGGGCCGTGCACGTGATCATCGGCGGAGCGCTGGCCGGATTCGGCGGGGCCTACTACTCGCTCGGCCTCGTGCCGATCTGGCAGGAGAGGATCACATCGAACGCGGGGTGGCTCGCCATCGCGATCGTGCTTGCCGCCCGGTGGCGGCCGGTGGCGGCGTTCGTGGCCGCGTTCGTCTTCGGAGCCTCCATCAGGCTCGGGTTCACGCTTCAGGTGGTCGGCGCCAATGTCTCCCCGGAGCTGTTGAGCATGATCCCATATGTCCTGGCGATCGTGGCCGTGCTGCTCACCGCCCTGAGCCCCTCGCGCGGCCTCACCGAGCCCAAGGCTCTGGGCATCCCGTTCTTCCGCGAGCAGCGCTGAGGGACGAATCAGCCCCCGGCCCAGGACACCGAGAACCGCTCGAGACCAACCCGGTCGCTCAGGTTGGCTATGGCCCGCTCGGCTTCGGAGATGACCTCTTGTTCATCGACGGTGACGCAGCGTGCTTCCTCGACGACTACCCGGCCGTCGACCACGACCGTGCGGACATTGGCGCCGGTCACCGAGTTGACGACGGTGGTCGCCGTCTTCTGGCTGGGAACGCAGTTCGGGCCGGTCACGTCAACGACGACCAGGTCGGCCAGACGGCCCGGTGCCAGGACACCCACATCGAAGCCCGTGAACTCGGCTCCCCCCAGCATCGCAGTCTCCAGGACGGTCTCGCTGGTGATCACCGATGGATCCACGGCGAGCGCCCGGTGCACCAGAACCGTCTGCTTCATGACCTCGAAGGCGTCCTGCCGGTGGCCGACCGCGGGACCGTCGGTGCCGAGCCCGACCACCACGCCGGCGTCGAGCATCTCCAGCAGCGGCATGGTTCCGACTCCGAGAGACGCGTTCGACACCGCGTTGTGGGCTACTGCGGCTCCGGTGTCGGCCAGTGCCGCCACTTCGTCGGGAGTCACCCATATTGCATGGGCGAGGGTCGCCTCGGGACCCAGCAGGCCCTCGCGGTGCAGCCAAGCGATCGGCGTCGTCTGGTAGGCCCGCTCGTAGACGACAGGATCTCCCTTGGATTCACAGCAGTGGGTGTGCCACTTGGTGCCGAAGCGCTGAGCGAGCTCCACGGAGCCCGCGATCATGTCCTGATCGTTGAAGGCGATGTTCAACGGCCCGGGCCAGAGCGCCACCAGCCGGTCGCTGGACCAGCCCGACAGCAAGTCGGCCATGATCGCGAGCTCCTCGCCGGTGGTGTAGTAGTTGGGTCGGGACCCGCTGTCGCGGAAGGCCATCGCAGGCGGACTCGTGCCGGTCATCCCTCTAGCGACCGCGCCGCGGATCCCCACCGACTCCATCGCGCCGGCCACCGCCACCGTCGTCTCGGGATCGGGGGGCATGTACTGGTTGTCGACCACGCAGGTGATCCCGGCCCGGACCGCCTCCAGTGCGGCCAGGCGCGTGCCGGCCACGACCTCGTCGCGACTGACCTCGTCGGCGACCGGGAACGTGAGCGTGGATAGCCAATCCCACGTTGTGAGACCCTCGCCGAGGCTCTTGATCAGCATCTGTGCAAGGTGGCTGTGACAATCAACGAATCCCGGTAGGACTACCGCGCCCGTGCAGTCGATGACTCGGCGCGCCGCGGAGGCGTCCACCCGGTCCGTGGCGTCGACGGCGACGATGCGATTGCCGGCCACCGCGACCGCTCCGGGCTCGATCACCCGCCGGTCGTCGTCGAGGGTGACTACTGTCCCGCCGGACAGCACTAGGTCGCACTCGGGCGTAACTTGAGTCGCAGGCATCGCTTGCTCCCGTCTCGTTCCCGGCGTCCCGCAGCCGTCTGCTAGCCAGGTTCTGAAATCGTCTCGCCTCGGCTCTGCTCCAGTTGGCTGACGATCTCTCGCAGCCAGAGCCGGTACTCCAGCGAGTAGAGGTCCACGCCCCGGATGTGCAGTTCGGCCGCCAGGTCCTGGGGCACGGCGTTCGGGCGCTGCGACTCGACGACCGGCCGGTCCTGTTCGTAGACCGTCATGTTCAGCACGGCATGGTCCTTGAACGCCGTGCCCGGCTCGCCGAAATTCCTCGCCACCACCGTGAAGTTCCTCGTGCGGTCCGGCCCGAGGGGAGTAGCGCAGAAGAACTGGCTGAACGAGCTGGTGCCCGCACTGATGTCCAGCCGGACGGCCAATGGCATAGAGATGGTCCTCATGTTGGTCACCTCGACGAATTCGGAGTCGGTGTCGACCTCGGACCACTTGGACAGCCGGGCCGGCTGGAGCACCGGCTCGTCCTCCATCATGCACAGAGTCATCCCGTCGCGCCAGACCTTGTACGAGTTGATCTCGGGATGGTTGATGTCGCCGAGCCACCCGTCATGGACGAAGGCGAAGTGGCTGACGTCGGTGTAGTTCTCGATGCGTCTCGCAGCTGCGCAATTCCAGTCGACCACCGGGAACTCGACCCAGTAGTAGTCCGGGTCGCTGAACTGGGGGAAGTCGGGGATCGGGGCGAGGGGCTCGTCCTCGAGGCAGACCCAGATGAGCCCGTACCGCTCCTCAGCGCTGTAGGCGCGTACCGAGATGTCGAGCTTGTCGGCGAGGTCGGGCGCCTGCGGGACCAGCCTGCACCGGCCGGTGCCGTCGTACTGCCAGCCGTGGTAGGCGCAGCGAAGCCTCGTTCCCTCGGCGGTGACCGCACCCAGCGACAGCGCGGTGCCCCGATGGGCGCACAAGTCGTTGAAGGCCCGCACTCCTCCGTCGAGCCTCACGATCACCAACTGCTGGTCGCACAGCTCGGCCTGCACGGGGTCGGCATCCACGTCGGAGGATCGGGCCACGGGGTGCCAGAAATGCCGGAACGTCTCGTAGATCCTGCGGTCGGTGTCCGCATCGATCACCGTCGACTCGAACTGGTTCCTGGCCAGGGTTCGCCGGTCGTTCATGACGCTGCCACCTCGTGTTCCTTACCGGACGCCGGTGATCATGCGTCCGCGGTGGACAGGGCGTTGACCGGACAGCAGGCCACCGCATCCAGGAGCGAGCGCTCCTCATCGGATCCGGGCGTCTCCTTGACGACGATCATCGCTCCGTCGTCGTCAAGGTCGAACAGCGCGGGGGCGATCGTGGTGCACATTCCCGATCCGATGCACTTGTCCCAATCGACTTCAACTCTCATCTGGTCACCTCCGAGTCTCTCTGGCTCTTCGCTGTCATGGTCGGCTTCGCAGCTCCCGGCCTCAGCTGCCGTCGGCAGGTACGAGTTCGTCGGCGAGTTCGAGCAACCACTTGCGGTAGCGCAAAGAGAACGTGTCCACGCCGGCCAGGTACATCTCCATCGACAGGTCCTCGGGCAGTTGCTCGGGGCGTTGCGATGAGACGATCGGCTCGTCCTGCTCGTAGACGATCTTGTTCCACCCCGCGATCTCGTCGAAGATCGTCGACGCCGAGCCGAAGTTGCGGGCGCCGATGGTGAAGTTCCGGATCGTGGTGGCCGAGGTCGGAGTGGGATGGAAGAACAGGCAGTAGTCGTTTCCTTCGGTGTCGAACACTCTCAACAGCACCGTCAGCGGCATGAAGCAGTCCCATGTCTTCATGACCTCGAGGAACTCGCTTTCGGTCACGATCGACTTGTTCTTGCCTGCGCTGGCGGGCTCGAAGCATGGTTCGGCCAGCCTCATCTGCAGCACGTTGTGGGCCGTCTGCGACACCTCGTACTCGGGGATGGCCGGTTGGCGCGAGTCGCCCAGGTAGCCGTCGTGGACGAAGGCCAGATGGGCCGGATCGGTGTAGTTCTCGGTCCGCCGCACGGCGAAGGTGTGGTCCCACGAGGTAGACGGCACCGCGACCCAGTCGTAGGAGGGGTCCTCGAACTGGGGGAACTCGGGCAGGGGGAAATGGGGATCGTCAGCCAGGCACACCCAGACCATGCCGTAGCGCTCGACGACGTTGTGGCTCTTGACGCGGGCCCTCAGCTTCCCGGCGAGATCCGGTCGCTGCGGTGCCAGCACGCATCGGCCGTCGCCGGCGTAGCGCCATCCGTGGTACGGGCACTGGATGGCCTCGCCGTCGTCGGAGGCGACCACCTTGCCGAGGGACAATGCCGTGCCGCGGTGCGCGCACATGTCGTTCAGCACGACGGCCTCACCGTCCAGGCGCACCGCCACCAGTTGCTCGCCGCAGAGCCAGACCCGCTCGGGGGAGTCGGTCAACTCCTGCGAGTAGATGACGGGGTGCCAGAAGTGCCGGAGAGCCTGGTAGATGCGACCCTCGGCCTCGGCGTCCATCCGGTTGAGCCGCAGGTCGGCGAGACTCTGGTTCTTGGCCAACGCCCAATCGGTGTCCATTGCTGCTTCGACTGAGCTCATGTCACGCGGTGATTGACGCGGTCATCGTCTCTGGGCATTCGATCTCTATCCGCATTGGGGGGCTTGGCTGAGCTTACATGTACCATGCTTTACTGGCAATGGACTCGCGTCCAAGTCGATTGGCGTGGACCGATCCGAACGGAGACCTGCAGTGAGGGGAGGGTCCGCGGCGATGTCTCGAATCGTTGATCAGGCCAGCTTCGGCCCCACGCCGCTCACGCCGCGGATGGGTCCGCTGAATCACGGCAACAAGTGGCACAGCTGGCGGGGGCTGCATATTCCCGACACCTACGAGGGGCTGAGCCCGGAACTGAGGGCACTCCACAATCGGGCGATCATCGAGGACAAGTCCCCGATGAACTACTACTCGATAGTGGGGAAGGATGCCGTCCGGTTCCTCGACTACTTGGTGACGCGCGATGTGAGCAGGATTGAGACCGGGGCGGGCATCTACACGGTCTGGCTGGATGAAGGGGGCAAGGTTGTCATCGACACGCCCATATTCCGCGTCGGTGACTCCCACTACGTCACCATGGGAGGGATCCTGAGCAACTGGCTGGCTGAGCACGCGGGTTCCTACGACGTCGAGATCCGCGACGAGTCGGACGTGAAGATGGTGATGCCGCTTCAGGGCCCCCTGTCCGGCGGGATCCTTGAGGCGGTGACGGGGGAGGACTGGTCCGGCGTCGACTTCATGCGAGGGCGTCCTGCCACCATCGGCTCGGCCGGAGCCTGGGTGTGGCGAGCCGGTTATAGCTCTCAGTTGGGCTACGAACTGCACATCGATCGAAGTGACGCCGTCGAGGTATTCGACGCCGTCATGCGGGCTGGGCGGGACTTCGGGCTGATGCCGATCGGCCAGAACGCGGTACAGGTGGCCCGCACCGAGGCCGGCCTCATCGTGCCCGGAATCGACTACACCCGAGCAGGATCGGACCTGAACATCGCCTCGTACGCGTTGCTGGACGAGGGTGGTGTCGTCTCCCCCTTCGAGATCGGCCTTGGCCGGTTCGTGAACTTCGACAAGCCCTCCGGCTTCATCGGCAGGGAGGCGCTGCTCGACGAGCAGGCACGAGGGGGGCCCGCCAGAAGGCTGGTCGGGCTCGATGTGGCCTGGCAGGACATCGTGTCGCTGTACGGCGAGGCTGGTGAGGCTCCAGAGGTCACTCGACGCGTCGACTACCGCCGCCACCGGGTCTTGCACGACGGCGATGTCGTTGGGAAGGCGACCAGTCTGTGTTGGAGCCCGACGATCCGCCGCGAGATTGCCCTGGGCCAGGTCGATCGAGGCTGCTCCGGCATCGGGACATCACTCACCATGGAGTGGAGGGAGCACGGATGCGCCCTGACCTCCGAACTTCTCGATGATGTGGTGAGCGGGACCGTCCGAGCGACCGTGGTGCCGCTCCCGTTCGTGTCCAAGGCCGGGAAGTTCACCGCCTGATCCGCTGGTGAGCGGGTTCGGCGCGGCCGGCGCCGGTCCCGTCAGGACGCGTCGGCGCGGTCTTGGTCCTCCCACATAGCCGAGACCCGCTGGCGTAGGTCGGCTATGTGAGTGCGGGCCGCCGTCTCGGCCCGATCGGTGTCGCCGTCGACGATGGCGTCGCAGATCGCCGCATGCTCGCGCTGAGTGACCCGGAGGTTCCTCTCGCGGCGCCACAGCGTGTTCAGGGACAGGTGAGCCCGACCCTGGGATCGGGCCAGCGTGGCATCCAGGTCCAAGTTGTGCGACATGGCGCGGATGGTGGCGTGGAAGCGCATATCGACCTCGAGGAACACCCACCGGTCCGCATCCGAGGACTTGAGAGACTCGAACTCCTGCTGGATCCGACGCAGGTCGGTGCGCTGTGCGTCGGTGCCGCGCTCGGCGGCCAGCTTGGCCGCGAGTGCTTCCAGCACTTCGCGGACCTCCAGCAGGCGCAGGAAGTCGCTCATGTCGATGTCCACAACCACCGTGCCCCGGCGTCCCCGGTAGTCGGCCAAGCCGTCCCATATCAGGCGTTGCACGGCCTCGCGCACCGGGCTGCGAGAGATGCCGAAGTGTCGCGCCAACTCCGGCACCGAGAGCGAGGTCCCGGGGGGCAGTTCGTTCCGGAGGATGGCATTGCTCAACTGGGTGTAGGCGCGGTCCGCGAGCAGGTCGCCGGCCTCGATCACGTTGAGGGAGCCGGGCTGCAAGACGAGACCTCCTGGTTCTTTAGTTGGTGGGGGTGCCGTAGCTGGCGTTGGCGAGTTGTTGTTTGGCGTCTTCGATGGTGGCGGGGGGTGCGGTGGGGGTGATGCCGACGAGGCGGGCGATGTTGTTGCCCATGTAGTCCTCGAGTTGGTCTTCGGTGGCGTTGATGCCCTGGGGGGCGTCGTGGCATAGCACCTCGAGGTGGGTCAGCCACATGCCGGGGTCATTGGGCGGCGAGTCGGTGCCGAACACCAGCCGGTCCTGGGGCATCTCTTTGGCGAACTCCACGATGCGCGACTGCAACAGCCACCCCGACTCGCCATAGACGTTGGGGGAGTCCATGATCATCCAGAACGCCTCAAAGCAGTACACGCCGCCGGTTTGGACCCCGAAGTGCCCGATGATGAACTTCACAGAGGGGAACTCGCGGATGATGGGGTAGAACTGCGTCGGGATCGAATAGGGCCCATCACCGGTGTGGATCAGCACCACCACCCCCAACTCGTCGCACTTGCGCATCACCGGCCGCAGCCAGTCCAGCGCCCGATCCGGACGGTAGGCGTGCATGTTGGCATGCAGCTTCAACATCTTGAACCCGTACTCACGCACATGGAACTCCAACTCCGAGGCGCCGTTTTCGGGCCCGAAACGCGGGTTGTAGTTGAAGTTCCCGATGAAACGATCCGGGTAACGCTGGGTCAACTCAGCCACATAGGCCATATAGTCCCGGATCCCGTCACGGCCGCCACGGCTGCCGTCACGCCACGCCGTGTTGCCCGGCGGCGGCTGAATGAACCCCATATCGATACGGCGCGGCTTACCGTTGATCCAATAAGGCCCATCCATCATCTCCAACATCCGCTCACCCGTGAACGGCTCACCAGTATGACGCCAAGCCTCATCCACAACATTCGTCGGATGCAAATGCGTATCGATGATCATT
>VYCW01000113.1 GCA_009843735.1 Acidimicrobiaceae bacterium
CTCTCGGAACGCCCGCCCTTCAGCACTGCGAAGCCCACCGCGATCTCCACCCGTGGCGCCGCCACCGCAACAACATCGCCGTCGGACTCGATCACCGCTCCGAACCGGCACGGCCTCCAGCGCCCGGCGCCGTCGCCCACCGTTAGCGGGTCGCCGGGCCGCAGCCGCAGCACCCGCTCCAGATGGTGGCGGTCGTCGGCGGACAACTCGGGCGCGTCCACGTCGCCGACGAGAACATGCGGGCCGGACCCGCCGGCCGACCCACCTGCGCCGGCGCCCGAAACGGACGCCAGGCCGCTCACCGGAACGCGGTGCGGATCCGGCCCAGCAGGCCCTCGCTCGGCTCGGCGACCTCCTCGCCCCGCAGCTCGGCCAGCCGGCGCACCAGTTCCTCCTGCTCGTCGCTGAGGTCGTCGGGCACGTCGACCACTAGGCGGATCAGCAGATCGCCCCGGCCCCGGCCCCGCACATGGGGCACCCCGCGGCCCCGCAGCCGCAGCACCGCGCCGGTCTCGGTCCCCCTGGGGACGGCGATGGTCTCGGTGCCGTCGAGCGTCTCGTACTCGAGCCGGGCCCCAAGCGCGGCCTGCGTGAACGGCACGTGCAGCTCGTGCACTAGGTCGCTGCCCTCCCGGTGGAAGCGAGGATGGGGCCGGACCCGGGTGTGGACGTACAGGTCACCGTGGGCACCGCCGCGGGGTCCGGCCGCTCCCCTGCCGCTGAGGCGCAGCGTGGTGCCGTCGTCGACCCCGACCGGGACCTGGACGCTGTAGGTGCGCCGCTCGAGACGGCGCCCGTGCCCGTCGCAGTCGCCGCACGGCTGCTCGATCATCTCGCCGAGGCCGCCGCAACGATCGCACGCCCCGGCGGTGACCATCTGGCCCAGCATCGACTGGCGCACCTTGCGCACCTGGCCGGAGCCGCCGCACTGCGAGCACCGCACCGGCGACGTGCCCTTCTCGGCGCCGCTGCCGTCGCAGGACTCGCAGCGCACCGCGGTGCGCACGCTCACCTCCCGCTCGGCGCCGAACACCACGTCGCTGAGCTCGAGGTCGACGTGAGTCTCCAGGTCCTCGCCGGGGGGCGGCCCGTGGTGCCTCGGCGACGAGCCGAAGCCGCCGAAGGGAGAGTCGGCGCCGAAGAAGGCGTCGAAGATGCTGCCCAGCCCCCCGCCGAAGGGGTCGGCGGCACGGGCCGCGTTGGGGTCGTCGGTGCCGAAGCGGTCATACAGGGAGCGCCGCTCGGGATCCGACAGCACCTCGTAGGCCGCGCTCACCTCCTTGAAGCGGGCCTCGGCCTCGGAGTCGTCCGGGTTGGCGTCGGGATGGTAGCGGCGGGCCATCTTGCGGTAGGCCCGTTTGAGCTCCTCGTCGGTGGCGTCGCGGCCAACGCCCAGAGTCTCGTAATGGTCCGCCATCTACAGATCGCCCAGTGTTCGCATCGCCCGGCCGTGACCGACCATCTCTACGATTCGCTCAGGGCGGGTCCCAACCGGCTGCTCACCGCGGCCACCGCCGAGAGCGCCTGCGGATAGTCCATCCTCGTCGGCCCGATCACGCCGATGGTCCCGCCGCCGCTGCCGTCGGTACTGTACGGGGCCAGCACCAGCGAGCAGTCCGCCAGCGACGGCACACCGGTCTCCTCGCCGATGGCCACCCGCAGGCCCCTGTCGAGCACCCTGCGCATCACGGTGACCACCACGAGCTGCTTCTCCAGCAGGCCGAGGACCTCGCTGAGCTGCTCCACGGCGTCGAAGGCGGCCGCCAGCTTGGAGGTGCCCCCGACGAACACCTCGTGGTGGGCCCGGGCCTCCCGCAGCGCGGTGAGAGCCGCGGCCAGGAGCCTGTCGTCGGGCTCGTCGCACTCCCCGATGTCGGCCAGGGTCCGGCCCACCACCCGCCGGGCCAGCCGCTGGGAGGCATCGGCCACCACCTCCGCCGCGGTGTCGGCGGGCACCTCGATCGTGCGCTTTTCGATGGCGCCGTTGGACATGACCGCAACCACCATCACCATGCCCGTGGCCAGGTCCACCAGCTGGGCCGAGCGGACGGTGGCCGCCGCGGGGCTGGGCGCCACCACCACCGCGGTCCAGTCGGTGAGATCCGACAGCAGCCCGGTGGTGTCGCTCAGAATCGACTCGAAACCGCCGTGTGAGACCGAGAAGAACTCGTTCACCTGCTGGCGGTCGACCGGGTCGAGGGTGGGCGAGGGCGAGCGCCGGCGCCACTGGTCGACGAAGAAGCGGTAGCCCTTGACGGTGGGCACCCGGCCCGCGCTGGTGTGGGGCTGGACCAGGTACTGCTGGTCCGACAGCGCGGCCATCTCGCTGCGTACCGTGGCCGGCGACGCGTCGACGCTGGGCGAGCGGGCCACCCGGACCGAGCCCACCGGCTGGGCGGTGCGGATGTACTCCTGAACGACGGCGTAGAGGATGGCGGCCTTGCGGTCGTCGAGCATGGCGGAGATGCTACCCGTCCAGCGTGAGCGCCGAGATGAAGGCCTCCTGGGGAATGTCGACCCGCCCGATACTCTTCATCCGCTTCTTGCCCTGCTTCTGCTTCTCGAGGAGCTTGCGTTTGCGGGTGACGTCGCCGCCGTAGAGCTTGGCCGTGACGTCCTTGCGGAAGGCCTTGACGGTCTCGCGAGCGATTATGCGACCGCCGATGGCGGCCTGAATGGGAACCTCGAACTGCTGGCGGGGAATCAGCTCCCGCAGCCGGCCGACCATGGCCCGGCCGTAGGTGTAGGCCTTGTCGCGGTGCACGACGGTGGAGAAGGCGTCCACGGCCACGCCCTGCAGCAGCACGTCCACCTTCACCAGGTCGGACTCGTCGTAGCCGGCGGGCTCGTAGTCGAGGCTGGCGTAGCCCTGGGTGCGGCTCTTGAGCTGGTCGAAGAAGTCGATGACCACCTCGGCCAGCGGCAGCCGGTAGCGGAGCTCGACCCGCTCCGGCGACAGGTACTCCATGCGGTCCAGCTCGCCCCGCCGGGACTGGCACAGCTCCATGAGCGTGCCCGTGTAGTCGGTCGGCGTGATCAGCGCCACCATCAGGTACGGCTCCGCCACCGCCGCTATCTGACCGGCCGGGGGCATGTCGGACGGGTTGGACACCGGCACGACCTCGCCGTCGGTCATCGTCACCCGGTACTCCACCGACGGCGCGGTGGAGATCAACGCCAGGTCGAACTCGCGCTCGAGCCGCTCCCGGACGATCTCCATGTGCAGCAGCCCCAGGAAACCGCAGCGGAATCCGAAGCCGAGCGCGCCCGAGGTCTCCGGCTCATAGGTGAACCCGGCGTCGTTGAGGCGCAGCTTCGACAGGGCCGCCCGCAGGTTGGTGAAGTCGTCGCCCTCGGTGGGGTACAGACCCGAGAAGACCATCGGCTTGGGCTCGGAGTAGCCCTCCAGCGGCGCGGCGGCGGGCCGGGCCTCGTCGGTGACGGTCTCACCGGAGCGGGCCTCGCCCACGTCCTTGATGCCGGCGATCAGGTACCCGGTCTCGCCGGGGCCGAGCCGCTCCACCATCTCGTTGTCGGGGGTGCGCACCCCCACCTCGTCGGCCGAGTGGACCGTGCCGGCCTGCATGAAGCGCACCCGGGCGTCGGCGGCGAGCACCCCGTTGACGACCCGCACCGACGACACCACCCCCCGGTACTGGTCGAAGTGCGAGTCGAAGATCAGGGCCTGCAGGGGCGCCTCGGCCGACCCTCGGGGCGGAGGGGTGCGCTCCACCACGGCGTCGAGCAGCTCGGCCACCCCGTCGCCGGTCTTGGCCGAGATGTGCAGCACGTCGGCCGCGTCGATCCCGAGGACCCGCTCGATCTCCTCCGCGCAGCGCTCCGGCTCGGCCGCGGGGAGGTCGATCTTGTTGACCACGGCCACCACGTCGAGGTCGCTCTCCAGGGCCTGGTAGCAGTTGGCCAGGGTCTGGGCCTCGATGCCCTGGGCGGCGTCCACCACCAGGATCACCGACTCGCAGGCGGCCAGCGAGCGGCTGACCTCGTAGCTGAAGTCGACGTGGCCCGGGGTGTCGATCAGGTTGACAACGTGGTCGCGCCAGTTGAGCCGGACCGACTGGAGCTTGATGGTGATGCCCCGCTCCCGCTCGAGGTCCATCGAGTCGAGGTACTGCTCGCGCATCTCCCTGGCGTCCACCGCGCCGGTCAGCTCCAGCATGCGGTCGGCCAGGGTGGACTTGCCGTGGTCGATGTGGGCGATGATCGACGTGTTGCGGATGCGGTTCAGGTCCATGGGGCTCTCGATCGGGCGGCGCCGGCGCCTTCCGGGGCGTGTCCACAGGGCTCCGTTCGGCTCGGATCCGGCGCCTGAGGTGCCCTCCAAGGCTACCGACGCCTCCTGGGGCTGCCGCGGTGGGACGGCACCCCCGCGGCGGTAGCCTCGTCGGTCGGCCTCAAGGGCCGCTAGATGACCGGCAGGTGAGCGTGGCCAACATCAAGTCCCAGATCAAGCGCAACCGGCAGAACGAGAAGCGCCGGCTCCGCAACCGGGCTGTCCGTTCGGAGATCAACACCCGGACCAAGGCCGCCATCGACGCAGCCGAGCACGACGACGAGACCGCGGAGGAGTCGCTCCGGCAGGCGGTCAAGCGCATCGACAAGGCAGCCGCCAAGGGCGTCATCCACAAGAACACCGCCGCCCGGCGCAAGAGCCGCCTAATCCGCGAGACCCAGCGTCTGGCCGACTGAGCTAGCCCGCCAGTCGAGACACCCCTGACTCGCTCCACGCGGGGCCATCGGCGCCTCGCGGCCAGACTCAGCGCGACGACAGCTGGGCCAGCCGGGCCACCAGCACCTCCAGCACCAGCTCGTCGGGCCAGTCGACCGTTCCCCTCAGCGCGAGGTCGGCGTCGGCAAGGAGCCCGATGGCGCGGGCGATCTTCTCCGAGCCCAGCTTGCGAGTCTGGCCCAGGATCTTGCGGGCCGGGTAGGTCGAGCCCTTCATGCCCAGCATCGCGGCGGCCTGATGCTCGTCGGCCGCCCCGGCGCCGTCGAGGCGCAGCATGCGCTGGTACCGGCCGTGCAGCGCCGCCAGCACCTGGAGCGCATGGCGCGACGGCAGCAGGCGGTGCAGGATCTTGAGGGCGGCCGTGATGTCGCCGCGGTCGATGGCGTCGTCGAGCTCCCACGGCACGACCGAGCCGGCGTCGCCGCCGTAGACGGCCACATCGTCGGCGGTGACGGTGCTGCCCGCGCCGAGGGCGCCCTCCAGGGTTCTGAGCAGCCCGACCACGTTCCCCCGGTCGGCGCCCACCAGGTCTTCCACCGCCGCCGCGGCGGCCGGCTCGAAGGTGAGGCTGGACCGGTTCAACTGGTCGCGCAGCCATTTGCCGGCGTCGGACTTGCGGGTGGGCGGGTTGACGTCCAGCTTGGCGCCCCCGGCGGCCTTCACCGCAGCGGCCAGTTCCTTGGGGATCGCGGGCATGCGGCCGCCCATGGCGGGGTCCACTCCCCTCTCCCACACCAGGACCAGGTCGGTGGTGGCGGGGAGGCTGTCCAGCAGGCGCACCAGGTCGTCGCACTGGCCCTTGCGCGAGAACCGGGCCAGGTGGCGGCCCACCACCACCCGTCGCTGGGTCAGGAAGGGCTCGGTCTGGGCCGCGTCCACCAGCGGGGCGAGGCTCCATTCCCCGTCGGGGTCCCGGAGGCTCGTCTCGTCGAGCTGCTCCAGCGCCAGGCTGCGGTCCTCGTCGCCCAGCGTCTCCTTGACGATGCGGGCCACCGACTCGGCCAGCAGCACAGGGTCGTCGCCGGTGACGAGCTGGACGCTCATAGTGGCCGGATGATACGGCCACCCGACGGCTCGGCGCGGCTACGCCCGGCGACGGTCTGATCTTCCGGCGGAAACGGGGACATATCGCCCTCAACCGCCGGAAGTTCGGGCGGCAACATCAAGCGGAGGCCCCTCGCCGACGACCTCCAGCTCCACGTCCCCCGCCAGAACCACCGATCCCGTCCGCACCGTGCGGGCGTGCGGGACCCGATGCATCGGCGGCGCCACCACGGTGGCGTCCGGGTACCGGTCCTTCAGAGCCAGCACAGCATGGGCATCGGACGCGCCGCCACGGGCAGCCACCACCAGGTCGACGCGCCGAACGCCGATCAGCCGTAGCGCCTCCAGCAGCTTGGCTGGCCGCGCCGGCCCGTCCAGAACCACCACTGTGACCGGCTCGTGATGGAATACCCGCGCCCCCGCCGTCTCGGACCATCCCGAGGCGGGCGACGACGCCGTCAGGACACTGCCTGCGAAGGCGACCGCCACCACCGCCGCGCCCGCCGGCGCCAGCCCCCGGGTCCTCTCCGGCATTCGTGAAGCCAGCACGAGGACGACGCCGATCCCGACGGCGACAGCCCCGACGGCGCCGAGCACGGCCGGCGGCGCGGCTGCGGCGGTCTCAGCCACCGTTCCGATCCACCACAACAGCGCCGCGGTCGGCCGGTGGATCAGCCACGCCGGCCATCCCCCGGCCAGGCCCGCGCCCAGTCCCCCGGTGAGACCCCACATCATCACCGGGGCCGACGCCGGGCCGGCGGCCACGTTGGCGGGCAGCGACGCCAGCGGGACGGTGCCGAAGACGGCCACCAGCAGCGGCATCACCGCCAGCTGGGCGCCGGCGGTGGTGGCGGCCGCCAGCCTCAGCGGTCGGGGGCCCGGCAGCATCTCGGCCAGCACCGGAGTGATCCACAGCAGCCCGCAGGTGGCGCACACCGAGAGCTGGAAGGCCAGCACCCGCACCAGGAACGGGTCGGCCAGTAGCACGCCGGCCACGGCCCAGGCCAGCGTGCGGCGTCCGGTCTCAGGCCGTCCGAGGGCGGCGCTGGTGACGGCGGTGCCGGCCATGGCCACGGCCCGCAGAACCGATGGCTCGAAGCGGGTCAACAGCGCGAACACCCCCAGCAGGGCCAGCAGCACCACCAGGCGGACCCCGGGACGGGCCCGGGTGACCAGGGGCGAGGCCAGCGCGAGCACGAAGGCGACGTTCTGGCCCGACACCACCAGCAGGTGGCCGAGGCCCGCGGCCCGGAAGTCGTCGTACAGCCGGGGCGACTGGCCGCGGTCGTCGCCGTAGACCATCCCCGCGAACATGGCCCGGCTGTCGTCGGGCAGGCTGCCCGCTCCCGACTCCAGCAACCGCCTGATCCGGTTGGTGAACGCTCCCAGGGGCGCGGCATCGGCCCGGTCGCCGACGGTGTCGACGTTGAGGGTGGAGGCCACGTGCCGCCAGCGGTGCCAGTCGCTGGTGGCGGGCCGAGCGGTGCCCGAGATGTGCACACGCTCACCGGCCAGGGCGTCGTCCAGCCGGGCGGCTACCGCTCCGTACGCCCTGGCCTCGACCCGGGCGTCGCCATAGCGGACCGTGACGCGGATCCCATGGGTGCTCAGCGGTCTGGGATCGTCGAGCAGGGTGACCCAGCCCTCCACCGGCCCGTCGGGCGGATCGGCGAGCCCTTCCAGCGCCTTGGAACCGAAGAAGCCGGCGAAGGCCGCGAAGACGACCAGCACGAGAAGCGGGCTCGGCCGCCAGAGGCAGGCCGCGACCAACGCAATCGCTACGGCCAGCGGGACTCCGACCAGCAGCCACGACCCCAGCGCGGCGCCCGCCGCAGCGGCGTAGGGCATCACCGCCCCGCCCCAACTCCAGCGAGATTGCCCCACCCCAGCAGGCCGTTCACTCACGGGCCATCCACCGTTGCCAGGGGGCGAATCTGTTCGAGCTTGACCGGGCCGATGCCGGAGACCTCGACTAGCTCGTCGACTGTTGCGAAGGGACCCGACCGGCGTCGGTGCTCGACTATTGCGACCGCTAGCGCAGGGCCGATGCCCGGCAACTCCTCAAGCGCGGCCGCGTCCGCGATGTTGACGTTCAGCGGTGCGCCTGCCGCTCCGGCCCGGCTGCCGTCGCCCGCGCCGGCGGTGACCGGCACGATCTCGGGTCCCGCCGACTCCCCCACCGCGGGCACCCACAGGCGCGACCCGTCACTCAGCGGCTCGGCCAGGTTGAGCCGCATCCGGTCGGCTTCGGCCGTCAGCCCGCCCGCGGCCTCGACCGCGTCGGCGACCCGGCTGGTGGCGGGAAGTTCGTGCAGGCCGGGCCGGGCCACCGCCCCGACGACGTCCACCACTATCCGGCCCGGATCCGGCATTGGCGACGGACCCGGCACGGGGATCTCCACCGAGCCGGCCATGGGAAGGATCTCGGCCGGGTCCGGGCCAGCAGGCGTGCGCAGCGCCCACCAGCCCCCGATCGCGGCCGCGGCCACCGCGAGCACGCCGACAACCACCGTCACCGGAGACACGCCCAGCCGGTCGGCCAGCGCTCCGGGGGACGGAACCGCGAACTTCCGGCCGCCGGGTGGCGTACCCATTGCGTGTCCCCTGTATCGCCTGCAATCAGGCCGACACGGGAAGGCGGCCGGCTAGCCGACCGTGAGACTAGCGCTGGCTAGAACAGTGCGGCCGAGAGCCTCTTGCGCCAGGCCGAGGTGCGGGGGTCGTCAGGCCCGAGCACCTCCAGCAAGTCGACGAAACGCTGGCGGGCCTCCTCATCGGCCTTGACCGTGGCCAGCAGCTCGGCCAGCTCGGCCTCGATGCCGGATGCCCCGCCAGCGGGAGCGTCGCCCGACTCCTGAACCCGGGCGAGGGAGATCAAGCGCCGGGTCTCGGGCGTCTCCGGGACCCGTTCCAGCAGCCCGACCGCTTCAGCGGCTCGGCCGTCGTCGATGAGGAGCGCGGCCAGAGCGGTCACCGCGGCCGCGTTGTCGGCCTCGATCTCGAGGGCGGCTCTCAGGGAGACCTCGTCGCCCGCCGCGATCAGTCTCTCGATCTCGGTCATCTCCGGTGTGGGCAGCAGCCGCTGCACGAACTCGCGCACCGCGGCCTCGCCCTGGGCTCCGAGGAAGCCGTCAGCCACCTGGCCGTCCACCATGGCGTAGACGGCCGGGATCGACTGGACCCGGAACGCCTGGGCCACGCCCGGGTTCGCCTCGACGTCCACCTTGGCCAGCTCGACCGCGCCGTTGGTCTCGGCCACCACCTTCTCGAGCAGCGGGGTCAGCTGCCGGCACGGCTCGCACCAGGAGGCCCAGAGGTCCACGATCACCGGGACGGTCCGGGACCGGTCAACCACTTGGGCCTGGAAGGTTGCATCGGTAACGTCGGCCATCGTCATCGCAACGTATCGGCCGCCGCGCCGGATTCAGCCCGGCACCAATCCGACCACTCCCACCCGGAGGCAACCATGAGGATCGACGCCTGGATCGGCCTCCCCGAGGCAGCCAGCAGCCAAGAGCTAGCCACCATCGGCGACCGGGCCCGGATGATGGAGCAGGACGGCTACAGCGGGCTGCTGTCGGCCGAGACCAGCCACGACCCCTTCCTGCCGCTCGCGCTGGCGGCTCAGGACACCGAGCGGATCGAGTTGATGACCGCCATCGCGGTGGGCTTCGCCCGCAACCCGATGGTGCTGGCCCACACCGCCTGGGACCTGCAGGCGCTGTCGCAGGGGCGGTTCCTGCTCGGGCTGGGCAGCCAGATCCAGGCCCACATCACCAAGCGCTTCTCGATGCCGTGGTCGCGTCCGGCGGCCCGCATGGAGGAGATGATCACCGCCATCCGGGCCATCTGGGAGTCTTGGCAGACCGGCGAGCGCCTCAACTTCCGGGGCGAGTTCTACCGCCACACCCTGATGACGCCCATGTTCAGCCCCGGACCCATCGACGTGCCGCCCCCGCCGATCCTGATCTCGGCGGTGGGGCCGCTGATGACCAGGGTGGCGGGCCGGGCCGCCGACGGGCTCGTGTGCCATGCCTTCCAGACCGCCGAGTACCTGCGGGCCGTGACCTTGCCCAACGTGGACGCCGGCCTGGCCGAGGCCGGCCGGGACCGCTCCGAGTTCCAGATCTCGATGCCGGTGTTCGTGGTGTCGGGGTTCCGCGAGGAGGAGGTCGCCACCAAGGCCGCCCGGACCCGCGAGCAGATCGCCTTCTACGGCTCGACCCCGGCCTACCGGGCCGTCCTAGAGCATCACGGCTGGGGAGACGCCCAGACCGAGCTCAACCGGCTGTCGAAGCGGGGCATGTGGAAGGAGATGGGCGGCGTGATCGACGACGACATGCTGGACGCCTTCGCCATCGTGGCCGAGCCCCGCGACGTGCCGGCCCGCATCGCCGAGCGCTTCGGCGGGAGCCTCGACCGGCTCCAGTTCTACGCCGGGGTCAGCGACGCCGACCGCTGGGAGCCGATCCTCAACGAGATCAAGGCCGCCTGACCTCTACCGGTGCCGTTGGCCGGCACCCAGCCTGTAGCCTGTCGGCACCCTCGGGGCTATAGCTCAGTTGGTAGAGCGCTTCCATGGCA
>VYCW01000074.1 GCA_009843735.1 Acidimicrobiaceae bacterium
CGTCGAGCGCCTCGATCTCGAAGTTGGGGATCTTGTAGGACTCGAACACGGTCATGGCCCCCAGCAGTCCCCCGGGACCGGCGTAGGCGCCGTTGGTGTAGATCACGTAGGACTCCCAATCAAAAAAAAAAACATCGCTCTTCACGCCGAGCTTGATCCGGAGCTGCGTGCCCGGGGCGGGGCCGGTGGCCCGGAACACCTCGTCGCGGGTCATCACCATCTTCACCGGGCGGCCCGCTTTGGCCGACAGGGCCACGGCCAGCGGCTCGAGGTAGATGGTGGTCTTTCCGCCGAAACCGCCGCCTATCTCGGCGGGGATCACCCGGATGCGGGTGGTCTCCCAGCCGAGCAGCGTGGCGGTGGACGACCGGACGTTGAAGTGCCCCTGCGAGGAGCACCAGATCGTGGTGTGGCCGTCCTGGCCGGTGTCGGCCACGCAGGCGTGGGGCTCGATGTATCCCTGGTGGACCGGCTGGGTGGTGAACTCCCTCTCGATCACCAGGTCGGCCTGGGCGAACCCGGAGTCGAGCTCGCCGCTGGAGAACCGGGTGACGTTGCTGATGTTGGACGGCTGCTCCGCGGGCGGGTCGGCACCTGCGGTCATCATGTGCGCGTGCAGCACGGGGGCGTCGGGGGCCATCGCCGCTTCAATGGTGAGTACCGCCGGCAGCACCTCGTAGGTCACCTTGACCGCGGCCGCGGCCGCTTGGGCCTGGTCGCGGGTGGAGGCGGCCACCGCGGCCACGGCGTGGCCCTCGTAGAGGACCTTGTCGCGGGCGATGACGTTGATGCACATGTCGTACTGGCGGTGGCCGGGCTCGACGGCCGGGAAGTCGTCGCCGGTGATCACCGCCTTGACGCCGGGCATTGCCTCGGCCTCCGAGGTGTCTATCGACACGATCCGGGCGTGGGCGTGGGGTGAGCGCACCACGATGCCGTGGATCTGACCCGACATGTTGAGGTCGGCCGCGAAGCGGGCCCGGCCGGTCACCTTCTCGAGCCCGTCGTGGCGGACGGGCCGGGTGCCGACGTACTTGTAGCTGGGCTTGGGCTCGGTGACGGTCACTGGCAGCTCCTAGCTCTCGTTGATTGCGGTGATCTCGGTGGCCGCGGCCTGCACAGCCCGCACGATCTTGTCGTAGCCGGTGCACCGGCAGAGGTTGCCGGCCAGGCCGTAGCGGATCTCGGTCTCGTCGGGGTCGGGGTTGCGGTCGAGCAGCGCCCTGGCCGCCACCAGGAACCCGGGGGTGCACACGCCGCACTGGAGGGCGGCGCCTTCCAGGAAGCACTGCTGCAGGGGATGCAGGTCGTCGCCGCTGGCCATGCCCTCCACGGTGGAGATGGTTGTTCCCTCGGCCTCGGGGGCGAGCACCAGGCACGAGCACAGCAGCCGCCCGTCCATGACGACGGAGCAGGCCCCGCAGTCGCCGGTGCCGCAGCCCTCCTTGGCCCCGGTGAGGCCCACCTCGTCGCGCAGGGCGTCGAGCAGCGTCTGGCCGCCGTCGCAGAGGAACTCGGCCGGGTCGCCGTTGATGGTGCAGGTGACGTGGACGCGGCTCATGACTGGCCTCCTCGCTCGCGGGCCCGCTCGGCTGCGATGGACACTGCCCGGCGGGCCAGCACGCCGGCCACCTGCCGGCGGTAGGCGACGGTGCCCCGCTTGTCGTCGATGGGGTCGGTGGCAGCGGCTGCAGCCGCCTCAACGGCGGCCAGCGCATCGCCCGCCGGCTCGTTGCCGATCAGGGCGGCCTCGGCATGGGGCGCCCGTACCACAGTGGGAGCCACCGCGCCGAGGGCGATGGCGGCTGCGGCGACCCTGCCGTCGCCGTCAAGGGTGACCCGGGCCGCCGCGCCGACCACCGCGATGTCCATCTCGGTGCGGGGGATCAGCCGCAGGTAGGCGTCGGCGGTGCGGGCCGGCGGCTCGTCCAGCACGAACTCGACGATGATCTCGGCCGGCCCGAGCGAGGTGGTGCCGGGGCCGGTGGCGACATCGGCCGAGGCCACTGTGCGCTCCCCGTCCGGTCCGGCGATCACGGCCCGGGCGTCGTTGACGACGAGGCTGGGAGGGGTGTCGGCCGCGGGCGAGGCGTTGGCCAGGTTGCCGCCCCAGCTCGAGCGGCTCTGGATCTGGTCGGAGCCGATCAGCCCGCTGGCCTCGACCAGGCCGGGGAAGGCCGCGGCCAGGCCGTCGTGGGCGCAGATGTCGGCGGTGGGGGTGGCCGCGCCGACCGTGTGGGTGGATCCGTTGCTGCTGATCGCACACAAGCGCGCGATGCGCTTGAGGTCGACCATGACGGTCGGTTCAGGTCGGCCGGCGCGAATCTGGGGGATCAGGTCGGTTGCGCCCGCGTACACGCGGGCGTCCGGCTCGTAGCCCAACAGATCCACAGCCTCGGCCACCGTCGTCGGGGAGGCATACTTCATGGCCGAGAGCATACGGTGACGCTGCGACGGCCGGTCACTCCGGAATCCCTGGTTGGCCAGGTGCCGTATACCCGCAGAATCGACCCGAGGATCCCGCACGGGTTGTAGCATTCCGGGCTACTCGGTCGGGTCGTTCGGCTTCAAGGGGGTCGCAGGCTATGGCGGACATGTCCCCGACTACTGGCTCGGTCACCAACCCCGGCTCCAAGGGCTACGAGCCCGAGGTTCCCATAACGACCTCGCCGATGTTCGACTGGCCGCCCAGGCCGGCGGCGACGCTGCTGTACCTGGTCAAACCGGTGATGCTGCCCTACGGGATCTTCTGGGTGGCGTTGGCCGCCCTGGCATGGAACTACCTCACGCCGTCGACGGAGCGCATGGCGAACCTGCGTGCGGGATGGATTCTGGAGATCTACCTCCGCAACGCGCTGATCCTGACCGCCGTGGCGGGAGCGCTGCACCTGGCGCTGTACTTGAGGCGGGCCCAGCAGCAGCGCTACAAGTACAACCGGCAGTGGATGAGCACCACCAACCGGGAGTTCCTGTGGACCAACCAGACCCGCGACAACGTGTTCTGGAGCCTGGTCAGCGGCGTCACCGTCTGGACCGCGTACGAGTCGCTCGCCATGTGGTTCTACGCCAACGACTGGATCCCGCAGGTTGAGTGGGGCTCGGCGTGGCTGTACCTGTCGGTGCTGACCGTCGGGGTGTTCCTGTGGTCGGTGACCCACTTCTACCTGAACCACCGGCTGCTGCATGTCCGCTGGTTCTACGACCACGCCCACTACCTGCACCACCGCAACGTCAACACCGGTCCTTGGACCGGCATCTCGATGCACCCGCTGGAGCACCTGATCTACTTCAGCGTGTTGGCGCTGTGGTGGGTGGTCCCGGCCCATCCGTTCATCGTGATCCTCAACGGGCTGTTCAACGGCGTGTCGCCGGCGGTGTCGCACTCGGGGTTCGAGCGCTTCGAGGTCGGCCGGCGCGAGGGGCGCAGCGCGCCGGGCGCCGACTACTTCCACCATCTGCACCACCGCTACTTCGAGTGCAACTACGGCAACCGGCCGGTGCCCATCGACAAGCTGTTCGGCACGTTCCACGACGGCACCCCCGAGGCCCACGCCCGCATGCGCCAACGCATGAAGTCCCGCCGCGGCGCCCAGGCCGGCACCCAGTCCTGACCCCCAGCGCCCCGCAGTAGCGTGCGGGGCATGGACACGCTGCAGCGCTACCGAGCCCGGCTGGAGGCTTCGGTCAGCGGGCTGTTCTCCCACGGGGAGATGCCGTTGCAGCGCACCGCCGACTATCCCGGCGACCCCGGGCTGTGCGGGCCGGGCTCGGTGAGCTGGAAGGCGATCGGCGACGTAAGCGTGTTCGTGGGAGCCATCCGGGCCCTGCTGATCCAGGCCGCCCATCCCGAGGCGGTGGCCGGGGTGGACGACCACAGCCGCTACCGCGACGACCCGATGGGCCGCCTGAACCGGACCGCCTTCTACGTGACGTCAGCGACCTTCGGGTCCATGCCCGAGGTGGAGGAGGCCGTCGACCGGGTCCGGGCCGCCCACCAGGGTGTGAGCGGCACGTCGCACCGGGGAATGGCCTACGACGCGGCGATGCCGGAGCTGGCCGCATGGGTGCACAACACCCTCACCGAGTCGTTCCTGACCTCGTACCGGGAGTTCGGCCCGGGGCTCACCGAGGCCGAGGCCGACCGGTTCGTGGTCGAGCAGTCCCAGGTGGGGGCCATGCTCGGGGCCGCTCCCCTGCCCCAGACCGCGGCCGAGCTCCACGCCTGGGTCCGCACCAACCCGGCGCTGGCGCCCAGCCCCGGGATGCGGGCCGCGGTGGACTTCCTGCGGCAGCCGCCGCTGCCCGCCCGCCAGCGGGTCGGCTACGACGTGCTGATGCACGGAGCGATCAGCACCATGCCTGTTGAGCTGACCTCAGTGCTCGGCCTGAAGGCCCGCCCGGGCGCCCGCCTGAGCGCCGCTACGCTGCTGCGTTTCCTGCGCTGGGGTCTGCGCAACAGCCCCTCGTGGCGGGCCGCCCTGGACCGCTGCGGCGCCCCCTACGACCCCACCAAGTTCCGCGAGATGCCCCGGCCGTGACCACCGAACCCGACACCCACCCGCAGGCCACGGGCGCCGGCGGACCGCCGCCCGGCGACGACCGCGAGAACGACAGCTTCTCGGCGGGGTTGAACCTCAAGGGGTCGCTGCGCGAAGCCATGTCGGCGCCGCCGACCGTGTACGAGATCGTGGGCGGCCAGCGCTTCTTCGACGATCTGGTCGACCGGTTCTACGACGCCGTCGAAGAAGACCCGCTGCTGCGGCCGATGTATCCGAGGGACATGGGGCCGTCCCGGCGGCGCCTGGCCGGGTTCCTGGCCCAGTACTGGGGCGGTCCCCCGCACTACAGCGAGGAGCGGGGCCATCCCCGGCTGCGGATGCGGCACTTCCCGTTCGCCATCGGGCAGGCCGAGCGAGACGCCTGGATGGCCCACATGACGGCGTCGCTCGACGCGGCCACCATCGTCGACGGCACCGGCCGCCCGCTGCCCGCCGAGATCCGGGCCGCCATGTTCGACCACTTCGACAACGCGGCCACCCACCTCATCAACCAGCCATCGGCCTAGCGCCGCGCCCCGCGCGCCCGACCTTCAAGAACGAGTCGGAGGCGTGAGCAGGTGGCGGCCACCGAAGGACTTGGGCGGGTGGATCCGGCCCTCGTGCTGGACCAGGTCGCCGTGGACCCACACGGCGTCTACGCCATCGGGCGGGATCAGCGGGTCCTCATAGCTGTTGCGCTCGGTGACGCCGTCCCAGTCGAGCAGCACTAGCGAGGCGTCCGCGCCCTCTCGCAGCACCGGGCTCGGCAGGCCCATGAACTCACACGGCAGCACCGCCAGCCGGTGGACGATCTCGGCCACACCGATGCCCAGTTCCCGGGCCATCCGCAGCGCCTTGGGGAACGACCCCAGCGAGCGGGGATGGGGCTTCTGGCCCGGACCGGGCATCAGCCCATCGGTGCACAGCGCCATGTTGGGGCGCCGGAAGAACTTCTCGACGGTGGCCTCGTTGCCGTAGTGGCTGATGATGGACACCTCTCCCCGGTTGTGGAGAAAGAAGTCGCACACCGCGTCGTGGGCCTCGATGGACTCCATGTCGGTGACCCCGGAGGCCAGCACCACATCCGAGAAGCGCTTGCCCAGGAACTCGTCGCCCACGCCGTCAAGCACCCCCGCTATCTGCACGCCTTCGAGCCCCCCGCAGAACGCCACGAAGTTGTCCCACCCGGAGCCGTCGCCGTAGATCTTCTCGAAGGCGAAGCGGCGCACGTCGTCGTCGCTCAGCCGGGCCATGAACTCGGCCCGGGTCCCGGCCCGCACCTCCGGCGGGAACAGGGCGTCGGCGGTGGTGCTGCCCGCGGTGTAGGGGTACATGTTTCCCATGGTGGCGATGGAGCCGGCTGCGTCGTCGAGCCGGCCGGCCACGTCGCCGAAGCGGTCCCAGTTGCGGCGCCCGGCGATCTTGGAGTGCTCGCTGCAGTACCCGCCGCCGCCCTCGACCGCGGCGGTGATTACCTCGTCGAGGGCCTCGATGATGTCGTCGCTCTCGGAGCGCAGGTGCGGGTACAGGGCGCCCGGCTTGACCTCGTTGAACGCCCGCACCAGGGCGGTGATCTCCCGCTGGTCGGAGTAGACGGCAGGGTTGTAGACGAGCCCGGTTGACAGGCCGAGGCACCACGGCGCCTCTCGCCGCACGACCTCGGCCATGGCCCGGATCTGCTCGTCGTCGGCGACCCGGTCGAGGTTGCCCAGGACGGTGCGCCGGACCGCGCTGTGGCCCAGGTGCATGCCCAGGTCGGTGACGGAGCGGCCCCGGTGCCAGCCCATGAACTCCTCCACCGTCGACCACGGCCAGTCGAGACCGCCTGCGGGATCGTCCCCCTCCGGATCGCCCGGCGAGCCGGCCATACCGTCGAGAGGCACGAGCTGGGCCGCGTACTCGGCCCGCTGGTCCGGCACGACTGGTGCCGGCGACAGGCCGTCGACGCCGCAGATGCGCTTGGTGACCCCGCCCCGCACCGCCATCTCGCAGCTGATGGGGATGCCGTTCTCGCCGACGCGGGTGCCGGCCAGTGCGCCGTGGTTGTGGGTGTCGACGAACCCCGGGGCCAGGACCCGGCCGCCGGCGTCGATGGTGCGATCGGCTCCGGCTGCGGCGCTGGGCGGGACCTCGCCCAGATGGGTGATGACGTCGCCGTCGATGAGCGCGTCGCCGCGGTAGGGCTCGCTCGAGCCGTCGCCGGTGACGATCAGCGCGTCGGTGATCAGCTGGCGCACGGCCTCACGGTATCCGGGCCGTTCCGATCATCGAAGCCGGCCCGCGTCTCCGATGAGCTAGGACTGGCGCACGCCGGTGAGGGGGAAAGTGCCCACCGAGCCCCAGAACGATCCCGAGAGAGTGTCGCCGTCGACGGTGGCCGCGACGGTCAGCTCGAACTCCCCCATGGGCATCTGGACCGTGACCGTGAACGTGACGTCGTCACCGTCGTAGACGACGTCGGTCACATCCACCGTCCCGAAGTCGAGGGTGATCAGGGCAGACCCGTCGGCGTTGAGCACCGCCTGGGGCGTCAGCTCCCCGATGGGGGTCACGAAGTTCAGGATCCAAGTGCCGACCGCGGCAGGCGTGTCGCTCATCGATGTGGTCCTCTCGCCTCGATCGTCCGAACCGTTGGAGGCTAGGCCGCGGCCAGTGCATCGACCCCAGCCAGCGTTCTCTAGGATCCTTCATCGGTGAGGCTGTTCTCGCACCGCAAACGGCCGGTCCATCTGGGGCCGTACCCGCTGGAGCGCCTACCCCGCCTGAGCACGGCCGACGCCTGTCCTCCGGGCGCAGATTCCCGGTTGCCGCCCCGGCCGGTCGAGGCCGAGCCGGAGGGTGGGTCCGGCGCGGGACACGCCTACGGCCTGTATTGCGACCTCTTCGATACCCAGCGCTACGGGGACGTCGCGCCGGACGCGCCTACCCCTGCCAACCCGGTCGAGATCTCCGACAACCTGAAGGCCGGGCTCTACTTCCTCGACGCCGACATGGTCGGCTGCGGACTGATCGGTGACGATGCGTGGACCGGCGCCCGGCACGACCACCGGTACGCGGTGGTCACCCTCATCGCCTTCAGCCGCAAGCTGCCCAAGGAACTCCCCGGCGACGACTGGATCGACGGGACCCGCCAGGTCAACGCCGACCTCCGGGCGGCCGAGTTGGCCGTGATCACCGCCTCGTACATTCGCAACCTCGGCCACGACGCGGTGGCCCACACGCCCACCAGTACGGACCTCGACCTGGACCGGGTGGCGCTGCAGGCGGGGCTGGTGGAGGTGAGGGGGAAGGAACTGAGGGCGCCGTATCTGAAGGGCGGGTTCGCACTGTCGGTGGTGAGCACCGACTGGGAGCTGGCCCCCGACCGCCCGCTGGCCCGTCGCCGGCCGCTGGCTGCGCTGCGCAGCACTCGCGGTCCGGGCTGGATGCTGGGCCGGGGCGGCACCCGGGCCGGCATCGGCCGGCTCAACGGCGACCACAGGCCCCTGCACATGGGCCGCTACCCGATGGAGCGGATCAAGCGGGTGGACGAGCCCACCACCCTGATCATCGAGGACGAGGTGCCGAGGGTGCCGGTTCGGGCGGGAGGCTTCCCGCGGGCGGCCAACGGCGACATGGGACCCAAGTTCCAGGACGACGAGAAGGTGTTCGCCTGGAAGACGCCCCAGGCCCAGGCGTACGTGCGCCAGATCGACGCCATGGTGCCCTACCAGGATGGGGACATGACCGTCAAGACCGAACCCGACAGCACTGATCCGGGCCGAAACGCGGACGCCCTAAAGGCGCTGGCCGACCACTTGGGCGGCGACATGGCCGGAGTGTGCCGGGTACCGACCTACGCCTGGTACTCGCACCGCGAGGACGGCTCCGTGGTGGACCCGTACCACACCAATGCTCTAGTCATCCTGCTCGATCAGGGATACGAGACGATGGAGGGCGCCAGCGGCGACGACTGGGTGAGCGGCGCCCAGTCGATGCGGGCCTACATGCGGGGCGCGCAGATCGCCGGGATCATCGCGGCCCACATCCGCTCGCTCGGTTACAGCGCCCGTAGCCACACCAACAGCGACTCCGACGTGCTGCACATCCCGCTGGTGCTGCACGCCGGGCTGGGCGAGTTGAGCCGGATCGGGGAGCTGGTCCTCAACCCGTTCGTGGGGCCGAGGTTCAAGTCGGTGGTGGTCACTACCGACATGCCGGTCACGCCCGATCGCCACATCGACTTCGGGCTCCAGGACTTCTGCTCCAAGTGCACCAAGTGCGCCCGGGAGTGCCCGTGCGCGGCCATCCCCTTCGGCGACAAGGTCATGTTCAACGGGGCCGAGATGTGGAAGCCCGACGTCGAGCGGTGCACCAAGTACCGGCTGGGCAACCTGCGGGGATCGGCATGCGGCCGGTGCATGAAGACCTGCCCGTTCAACATCGAGGGCGTGCTGGCCGAGCGGGCATTGCTGTGGGCCGCCATCAAGCTGCCGTTCACCCGCCGCTGGCTGGCCCGGCTCGACGACTGGGTCGGCAACGGCTCGATCAACCCGATCAAGAAGTGGTGGTGGGACTTGGAGTGGCGCGACGGCCGGACCATCGTGCCGCCCAAGGGCACCAACGCCCGCAATCTGGACATGGAGGGCGACAAGGTGGCCGCCCGCCAAAAGATTGCGCTCTACACCGCCGACATGCTCCCGCCCGGCGACGCCGTCGGCGTGCCGGTCAAGCTAGTCCGCAAGGAGGCCCTGGCCCGGGCCGAGGCGGCCGAGACTCCCGACCAGGCCCGAGCCCGAGTCCGCCGCGGCTAGCAACGCGAACTGGCAGCAAGACGCACCTCATAGGGGGCAAAACGCTGCCAATTCCTCCACCGGCTCCACTCCTGTCCAGAACTGGCAGCAAAACGCACCCCATAGGGGGCAAAACGCTGCCAATTCAGGGCCGGGCCTGGTCAGCAGAGCGTGAGGGCGAACATGGTGACGTCGCGGGCTGAGGCGGCGTAGACCTCCGGCATGACGCTCGGCATCAGCAGGTCGCCCGCGTGGCATGTCCCGTTGACGGTGCGGCAGTAGGTGGGCACGCCGGCCTGCACCAGCTTGCGGTAGTAGTCGAGGCCCTCGTCCCGCAGCGGGTCGAGCTCGTTGACCGACACCATATGGGGAGGCATGCCCCGCAGGTCGTCCACCGAGGCGTGCCAGGGCCAGGCCAGCGGATTGGTCAGGTTGGCTCCGCCCGGGTCGTAGGCCTCCACGAAGTAGCCCATGAGGTCACTGGCCAGGAAGTAGCCGTCGTTCTCGTGCAGCGACGTCAACTCGGGCGGCGGGCTGGCATAGGTGCCGGAGATGTACGGGCACTGGGCGAACACCCCGTCGATCATGTCGAGGCGGCCATCCTGGCCGGCCTTCAACGACGTGGCCAGCGTCAGGTTCCCGCCGCCGGACTCGCCCGACACCACCAGCTTCGACACCCCGAGGTCGTCCCGGTGGGCGTGCATCCATTCCAGCGCCGAGGTGCAGTCGTTGAGGGCCGCCGGGAACGGGTGGCAGCCGAGCACACCCGCGGCGTTGCGGAACTCCACCCCGACAACGACCAGGCTCCGGGCCAGTTCGTCGCGCCAGCGCCGGTAGTTGAGGTCGGCCGCGGTGAGGATCACCATGCCGCCGCCGTGGATGTGCAGGACCCCCGGGCGCGGGCCGGTGTCGCCGGCCGGGCGATGGATGTACAGGGTTATCTCG
>VYCW01000048.1 GCA_009843735.1 Acidimicrobiaceae bacterium
AGGGGACGGCCTGCCACCGCACACTACCAGCTTTCTAGTCAGGTCTATAACTCCCTTGAGTTGTGCTAACGGAGAGTTCATCATCTTCGACCTTGAGGCCAACGCCGACCGGTCTGATCCTCCCGCTCACGAGATCATTGAGATCGGTGCCGTTCTGGTCTGCGATGGAGTCGAGGTCGACGCATTCGCGACCCTTGTGCGTCCCACCCGACGTCTGCGTGACTTCACCTGCGAGTTGACAGGCTTGACCGACGAGGAGCTTGCGACCGCTCCCGTGCCGACCGTAGCCCTTCGTGACTTCTACCGGTTTGTGGGGGGCCGGCCCATGGTCGCTCACAACGGTCTGCGCTATGACTTTCCGCTGCTGGACTCGGCTGGCGTTCGAGCCTCGGTTCCTGCGCCCGAGGTCGTCAGGCTCGACACCCTGGAGCTCGCGCATCTTGCATTCCCCCGGGCCGGTAAGGGCATCATCCGCAACGTGGACGGCAGTAGGCCGCCTGCCGGACGCAGCCTCGATGAACTTGCCCATTACCTGCTAGGGATTCGAGCGCGGAGCCTGCACCGGGCGCTGGACGATTCCCGGCTGCTCCTACGCGTCCTGCCCCCGCTTCTGAAACAAGTCGGCGGCTCGGGACCGGCTCCACGGCTGCAGCGCTGGGTCCTGGGAGCAGGGCGCCATCCGTGGGCGGGGTTGCTCGCCGAGGAGTCTGTGCCGGTGCCACTGGAGGATGTCGTGCCAGAGCCGGCTGGGCTGCGACGGGGTCCCGTCACCGGCGAACTCAACCCTCGGGATGTAGCCGCGATGTTCGGCGATGGCGGCGCTCTGATGGGCCACGCCCGCCAGCCGCGGCGGCAGCAGATGGAGATGGCCGTCCAGACCACCGAGATGCTGCAGGCAGGCGGCAGCCTTCTCATTGAGGCGCCTACCGGAACGGGCAAGACGCTGGCCTACCTCGTGCCAGCCATCGAGCACGCACGAGCCAGCGGTAGCACCGTGGTTGTCGCCCCACACTCCAAAGTGCTCCAGGACCAGGTGATGGCCACCCTCGAGAGTCTCTCGGAGGAAGTCCAGCCCTTCGCGTGGGTGCTCGTGAAGGGACGCAACAACTATGTCGACCTGGAGTCTCTAGCGGGCGAGCTCGACGCGCTGGCGGAGGATCCGGGCGCCTTTACACCTGATGGTGCCTTGGCGCTGGCAATGGTGTGCGGCTGGGTGGCCCAGACTGCGACCGGGGACTGGGGCGACCTGAGGGCCGGGGCGCTGGAGGGCGGACGGACCGCGCTGAGCGATCTGCGCCGCGTGGTGAGTCGAGAGGATGCGACGGGTCCACCGATTTCCGCGCTGGACAGGCTCGACTTCTATCGCCGGGCGCGTGAGGGTCTGAGAAGCGCCCACGTTGCGGTGCTCAACCATGCACTGGTTGTGTCGGACCACGAATGGATTCACCACTCCCGGCACCTGGTCCTCGATGAGGCCCACAATCTCGAGGATGCCGCCACTGACGCTCTCACCGACGCGGTGTCTCGGGACGACCTTGCCGCGTTGTGCGATGCGCTGTGGGATCCGCAGCGTCGCAGCGGGACCGTGCGTCGCCTTTCGGATGCAGCCGGGTGGTCGTTGCGCAGCGATGCCGGGAACCGGACCGTCCTCGATACCGACAACCCGCTCGAAGAAGCTGTTGACGGGGCCGCCGAGGGATCGGGTGAGGCCGGGAGCCTCGACGGGGAGTCGTCGGCGCGCGTCTACGAGCCCCTTGGCGCCATTCGTCGCGCCGTGGATCTTCTTGGAGAACGGTCAGAGCGCTTCGGGGTGACGCTCGTGCACTACCTGCGCATCCGCACTGGAGCGAGTGTCGAGGATAGGTATCCCGCGACCTACCGGATCAGGCGCGGCCACGACACCCAGCACCCCGACTACCGCGAGGTCCTCACCAACGGCCAGCACCTGGTACAGGCGCTGCGCGGGCTTGCAGATTCGCTCAACGAGGTGAATCTTCCCGAGGAATTGTCTGGCCGCTACCGGCGCAGCCGCCTCGAAGCAGAGGTAGGCAGGCTCGGACGGATTGCACGCGATGCAGCTCGCACAGTTGGGGATGTGCTGTGGGCGACCGACGCCGAGAGGCTGATCCCAATCGCAGCCATCTCCTACGAGGCGGACCTGCGGAGATGGGCGTGGGAACTGCGTCGCTCGCCGGTGTCGGTGGCCGGACCGCTCTCCAGCGTGTGGGAGTCGCTTGAGGCGGCTGTACTTACTTCGGCCACGATGAGGGCAGGTGGGAGCTTCGACTACATGATCGACAGCCTCGGGCTCGGTTCCGTTCAGACGTCCGTTCTGGGAAGCCCATTCCGCTGGATCGGTGACAACCACCTGTTACTGCTGACTGACTACCTGCCGGCGCCCCGCAGCCGGCTCATGGAGGAGTTCAAGGCCTCCGCCGCGACCGAGATCCCCAAGCTGCTGATGCTCACCGCCGGGAGGGGGCTGGTACTCATGGCGGCGCGCGCTCGATTGGAGTTCGTGCGCGACCACGCCCGGCCGATCCTCGACGCCGAGGGCATACCGCTGCTCTCGCAGGGCGACGATGCGGCAGCCGCCCTAGTGGAGCGGATGAGGGCGGAGACGGCCACCAGCCTTATCGCTCTCCGCTCGTTCTGGGAGGGTGTGGACATCCCCGGCGCGGCTCTCAGCCTGTTGATGATCGAGAAGATCCCCTTCGACTCGCCAGCGGATCCCGTGGCCAGCGCCCGCATGGAGGCCATCGAAATGCGGGGGAAGGATCCCTACGCCGAATACTTGGTTCCGCGGGCGGCGCTGCGCTTCGCCCAGGGTGTCGGGAGGCTCATACGCACCGAACACGACCGGGGCGTCACCGTGGTGCTCGACAGCCGCCTCTGCCGGGCGGTTCCCTACCGTGACGCGATTCTCGACTCGCTTCCCGGTCCGCCGCGGCGGGTCCGGGCCAATCGGGCCGAGGACGCCTACCGCCTCGTCGCCGAGCATCTCGGCGATATCGAGTTGGACGGCAGGATGCTGGAGCGCCTGCGCACCGTCGATAGCGCCGACGCGTGGGCAGGACTCGCGGATCTGGAGTTAAGCGAGGCAGACGCACGACGCCCGGATGTCGTAGCGGCCCGGCTTGAGCGGTTGCGGCAGATGTTCGGATTCCGGCGCTGGCGACCCGGCCAGCTTGAGACCATGAGTCGCTTCATCGAGGGATCGGATTTCCTGGCTGTGTTGCCCACAGGCTCGGGAAAGTCGATCACCTTCCAGATCCCGGCCCTCCTTTCGCCCGGTGTCACGCTGGTGGTTTCGCCGCTGAAGGCGCTGATGAACGACCAGGTGGAGAACCTTCGCGCCCGGGGGATCACCAAGGTGGCTGCCATTCACAGCGGTGTGGGCCAGGCGGAGTGGCGCGACATCCTGCGCGGCGCGGCGCGGGGCGACTACAAGCTGCTCTACATCAGCCCGGAGCGGCTGTGGTCACAGGAGTTCGTCGGCGCGCTGGCCGGGGTGGGCGCGGCCCGTGTCGCAGTGGACGAGGCGCACTGCATCTCGCAGTGGGGTCACTCGTTTCGGCCGGAATACGCCGCTATCCCCGATGCGTTGAGGCGCATCGCGTCGGGCGGCGCCCGCCCTCCGGTTCTTGCTGTGACCGCAACAGCCACCGAGTCCGTGCGCCACGACATCGTGAGGCTCCTCGGCCTGAGGTTGGCCGGCGCCCCGGTCTCGTTGTCGCCGGGCCGGCCCGAGATCCGGTACTTCGTCGAGAAGTGCCACGATCGGGCTGACCGCGATGTCAGGGTCGTTCAGATCGTGGAGGCATTCCGGTCCCAGCCGGCGATCGTGTATGTCCCGACGCGCCGGGACACGGCCCGCGTCGCGGGGCTGCTCCGCGCCGCTGGCCATGTGGCCCGGCCCTATCACGGGGCGATGGGGGACAACGTGCGCCTTCACACCGAGGACGCCTTCCGTCACGGCGAGCTAGACGTGGTTGTCGCCACGAAGGCCTTCGGCATGGGCATCGACAAGCCCGACATCGCGCTGATCGTGCATTTGGAGATGCCCGCCACCATTGAGGAGTACGTCCAGGAAACCGGGCGGGCCGCCAGAGGCGCGGTCGAAGGCAAGGGACCGTCCGTCGGTACCGCGGTGCTGCTGAGGACCTCCCGCGACTGCACGATCCACCGCGTCTTCGTCCGGGGTGCCGCTCCCGGCATTGAGCAAGTTCGCAGGATCTGGTCGCGGCTGGAGGAGGGAGTTCACGCCTACGACCCGGACCGGCTAGACCCCAGCGACGACGAGGGAACCGACCGGGAGTCAGTGGCGGCAGCGCTGGCCGTGCATTACCTGCAGCAATCCGGCGCGGTTGCTCGCCATCTCGACACACCTTGGCGCGGCCGGGTCTCGGTGATGGCTGACACCCGCCAGGGGCTTGAGGAATTGAAAGTCACAGAGCCCGGGCTGGCCGCGCGGGGCGCGAGTCTGGTCGAACTGATCGAACAGCTCATGACTGACGAGTACCGAGCCGAGGAGTGGAGCCGGCGTCTTCAACGCCCTGCGACCGAGGTCGCCGCGGATCTGTTGGAGCTCGACCGGCGCGACATCCTGGGATTCTCCGTGTGGAAGCACGCCTGGATGCTGGAGCGCAAGCCGGACGCAGAGCCCGGCTGGACTGTCATCGAGGATCAGGCGGAGAAGCGGCGCGCCGAGGTGGGAGCGAAGTCAGAACAGGCCAAGCGATTCGCGAGGCAGATCACTGGCTGCCGCGTACGCGCCATGCTGGAGTACTTCGGCGCGGAGGCTCTCGAAGTGTGCGACCAATGCGACCTCTGTGCGGACCTGGATCGCCCCTGGGCGGCCAGCCACATCAGCCGGGAAGGACTCGTGAGGTCGCTGCCAGCCCGCAGTATCGTGCTGCAGTTGCTGGACGACACCAGGGGTGTCGGCTACTCGCGCCGCAACCTGGAGCGGACTCTCGTCGGGAGATTGGGATCGGCCGAGCACTCCCTGCCCCCCCGACTCGCCCGCCACCATCTCGCCGGGCGCCTTGCCTTCCTGGGTGCTCCGGCCGTCACGACCCAGATCGAGGACCTCATCGTCGACGGCCTCGTCCGCGCGGTTCCGGCCGAGCTTGACGGCACCAGCTACGAGCACCTTGAGATTACCGACGAGGGCCGGGCACACCTTAGGGGAATCGAATAGGCGCCGCCGCCGACCCAGCGGACCATTAACGAGGGACCCAGCCGCGCTGCGACTGCTGTATCAGAAACTGCTGCATTAGAGTCGCAGGCCCGTATGGCCTTCCTCCAGCCCGCCAACATTCCGAGCCGCAACGATGTACCGGCTCGGCTGCAGGCAGTGGCCAGATGCCTGCGGGAGTTCCTGCCCGATGAGGTCACAGTCTGGCTGGAGCGGACCGGAGACGGCGAGGGTCGGGCCCTTCACAGGGAGTTCGAGCAGCAGCGATTCGAGGGATTCGAGCCGGCCGGCGAGCAGGGCGAGGCGTACTTGGTGGTGCTCGACCCGTCGTCCGGGATCGTCGTCCTGGAGGCTCCCGCGGGGATGCGGTCTGGCAAGAGGCGCGGTCGGCGCCGAAGAATCGACCGCGATCGGCTGAGAGACCTGATGGCGCGGCGGGCGTCGGACTTGCGTCGAAGTCTCGACGCTCGCAACGTGGCGCGGCTGCCCGTGGCGGTGGCTGCGGCCTACCCGGACATGCCGGCTCAGGAAGCAGCCGGGTTCCGAGCCGACGTTCCGTTGCTGTGCGCGGAGGACTTCGCGATCGAAGCCCTGGGGCCGGCGCTCCAGGAGATTGCCGGCGGTCGCCGAGCCCATCTGCCCCAGGAGGAGGAGTCCGCAGCACGGGCCGCGGTCAACCCCGGCATCGTTATCCGGGGAACGCAGGGACAGCTGTTCGCCCCGCAAAGTAAGAGCGACGACGAGATCCTTCGCACTCTGGACCGCAAGCAGGAGCGTCTGGCCCACAGCCTCGGCCCCGGCTACCGCCTCATCAGGGGAGTGGCCGGCAGCGGCAAGACACTGGTGCTCACCTACCGGGCCCGCCACATGGCACGCCATTTTCCGCGCTGGCGCATCCTCTTGCTCTGCTTCAACAAGGCGCTGTCGCTGGCACTGTCGCACCAAGTAGCCGAGTATGACGGTGTGCGGGTTCACACGCTGGATGCGCTGGCCCTGCGGGTGCTGGCGGCTGCGGGCCGCGCGCCAGACGGCGAGGACAAGCCTGACTTCGATCGTCGACGCCGCGCCGCAATCCAAGCGGTGACCGCCGTCGACCACTCCAAGCTCTTCGACATGGTCCTTGTGGACGAAGCCCAGGACCTCGACGAGGCCGGCCTCAACCTGGCCTGGGCGATGCTCAAGCCGGGACGGGACCACTTTGTGATGGCCCTGGACGGCGCCCAGATGATCTACCGGCGTCGCATGACTTGGAATCCGCCCGGCATGACGGCTCGGGGCCGCACCACCATTCTGAACGTCAACTACCGCAACACCCGCCAGATCCTCGATCTCGGCCGGGAGTTGCTGGTGGGACTCGGTCGGGAGCCGGACACCCACCAGCCGGACGACCTGGACGCGCTGGTAGAGCCGGACCAGGCCGTGCGGGCAGGGCTGCCGCCCCTCTCATTGGCCTGCTCCGACCTCAGCGGCGAGGCGGAGGCGATCGCCAAGAGGGTGCAGGAGCTGCGCGCAGCAGGAGCGCCCCCAGATCAGATCGCGGTGCTGCTCGGGACGGAGGACCTGCGCCACGATGTGGTGCGCTTGGTGCCCGATGCCTTCGATACAAAGGCCGGACGCAACCGCGACAAGATTTTCGATGCAGGGGGCAGAGTCCGAGTGGCAACTCTGGGACTGCTCAAGGGCCTCGAGTTCCGCCATGTGATAGTCGGAGGCGCCAATCACATCTGGGTGCGCTCGGCCTCTCCAGAGACGCTCGCGGAAGACCAACGGCGGCTGCTGTATGTCGCAGTTACCCGGGCCACAGAAACGCTGACGATCACGTACTCCGGTACGGGCATCATGTCCGCGCTCCAGAATCTTCCGAGAATCGGCGTCTGACAGGGCGGTCTCGGTCCCCGTGGGGTGAGTCCTCCAAGAACGTGCGCGTGTAGGGACAAGCCAGTCGCGTGAAGCGCGGGAACGACCACGCCGCCGCGCCGCGCCGGCACCTATTCGCGGCCGCTCTTGGACTCACTGAAGCAAGAGGCTGCGCTGGCGCCAGCGGGCAGACTGACTGGCATGAACACGACGGGAAATCCCGCCGTCGGCGATTCTGGCCGTTCGGGGCCGAGGCTGGAGGCCGCTCTGGGCGACATCACCGCCGAGCCGGTGGACGCCATTGTCAACGCGGCCAACTCGTCGCTGCTGGGCGGCGGCGGCGTGGACGGGGCCATCCACCGGGCCGCCGGTCCCGAGCTGCTTGAGCATTGCCGCACGCTCGGCGGCTGCGACACCGGCGACGCCAAGATCACACCCGGCTTCCGGCTCGAGGCCCGCTGGGTGATCCACACCGTCGGACCCGTCTGGCACGGCGGCACCCGTGGCGAGGCGGACCTGTTGGCCTCGTGCTACCGCTCCTCGCTGGCCCGGGCCGACGAGGTCGGCGCCTCCTCGGTCGCCTTCCCCGCCATCTCCACGGGGGTGTACGGCTATCCCGCCGGGCCCGCGGCTGCCATCGCCGTCCGCACGGTCCGGTCGACTCCGACGAAGGTGCGCCTAGTGCGGTTCATGTGCTTCAACACCGAGGCTCTCGACGCCTACCAGGCTCTGCTGGACTCCCAGTCTCCCTAGCCCGCAGTGCCCACGCCGTTCGTCGATCCTCGCCCCCTGTACGAGACGGAATCGCCGCTCAGCACCCGGGTTGGGGCCTTCGGCCGGTATCTCGCCGTTGACTCTGCCTCGCAGAGCCTGTTCGAACACGTGACCTCGGAAATCGCCGGCCGCTCGCCCGTCCTCGACATCGGGTGCGGGGTCGGCGTCCCGCTGCTGCCGGTCGGCCCGGCAGTGTTCGACCGGCCGGACGTGATCGCGGGCGACTTGTCGTTGCGCCAACTGCAGTCGATCCGCGAAGCCTCACTCAAGCACCAGCCGAACCTCATCCAGTTCGACGCCACCCTCTTGCCGTTGAGGAGCGCTTCCTTCGGCTCGGCGGTGGCGAGGCACATGCTCTATCACGTGCCCGACCCTCGACAGGCCGCCTCCGAAGCCGCTCGAGTCATCCGAGATGACGGCCTCTTCGTGGCCACCACCAACAGCTCCAGCAGCCGCCCGGAGCTCCAGGACGCGCACACCGAGGCGGTGACCGACCTCGGTGGCCGGCTCGTCGAGCGGATGTCGACCAACTTCGACGCCGAGTCGGGGGGCCAGAAGCTCGGCGGCTCGTTCCTGGAAGTGCGTGCGGAGCCATGGTCGGGTGTCCTCGCCTTCCCGACCGTCGACGCTGTGCTCGACTACTACCGCAGCACCGCCTATTTCAAGATGGCGTTCGACACTGCCGCGGACCGCGCTCGGCTCGCGGGACGGGTTGCCGAGATCCTGAGATCGCAATACGGCGATGGCCCGGCTCCTCTCACTGTCGGGGGTGCCGCCTTCATCTGCGAAGGGCCGATCCGTGTGGGAGATCCGTGACGCAGGCCGGACCTCCTTTAGAGAAATATCTTGAAAATCGCTGATAAGGGCTGATAGATGTCACACCCCTCTGGCATGATGTGCTCATGGGTATCTCGACGGCACGACGGGTGCGGGAGGGTCTGGCGGAGTTGATCCGCTTCGTGAACGATCCCGCCACCGCGACTTCGGATCTGAAGTTCGTGCTGGCCGAGTGCGGGAGCTTCGGCGGGCAGTTGGCTGTGCTGCAGGCCGACGCGGCCGCTGGGGTTGCGGCGCGCGAACGTCACGGCGACGGCGGCGTGGGGGCACTGGCCCGGGCCGCGGGACTGTTCCGCAGGGACGCCGCCAGCCAGGTCAAGACGGTTGAGAAGCTCGGTGCGATGTCAGCGGTGCGCGACGCGCTGGAGAGCGGCGAGATCTCGGTGGCGAATGCAAAGACGCTGGCCACCGCATGTGAGAAGACCAGCGCTGAGCAGGTGGAGCAGGATGGCGACCTGTTGACTCAGGCGGCGGACCTGACGCCTGAGCAGTTCTCCCGGGAGGCCAACAGATGGGCGGCCCGGCGTCAGGACGACGACGGCGAGGAGCGGTACCGGCGTCAGCGTGCTCGACGGCGGTTGAGTTTCTGGAACGGCGACGACGGAATGGTGCATCTGCGGGGCGAGCTGGATCCCGTGACCGGCGCCAAGGTGCGCAAGCGATTCGTGCAGGAGGCCGAGCGGCTCCGAAGGGCCGACCTGCACAGTCCTGGCGGGGAGAAGCGCAACCCCAACCAGCGCATGGCCGACGCGCTCGACACGCTGAGCTCACACGGCAGCATCCACTCCAAGGCTGAGGGGGCAGGACCCGGCGGCAACGGCCGCAGCGGCGCCGGCGCTGACATCAGCGACAGTTTCGGCCCGCGCGACCACATGCGTGGCTCGAACGGGGATCAACGCGGCGAGAGCCGGACTAAAGAAAGCGGTGGCGTGAGGTCGGCTGGTGGCGAGGTGAGCCCGGCAAAGCACGGCGGCCTGGACCAGACGGGCAGCGGCGACAGCGGCGGCGGCACCGAGCGTGGGGGCAGGTGCCGGTGCGGGAATGCGCCATCGGCTGACATCACCATCGTTCAGCACCTCAGCGCCATCGGCACCGACGCCTTCGCGGAGGTCGCCGGCGGCGATGTGATCCCCCAGAGCGTGCTTGAGGAGCATTTCTGCAACGCCCGGATCACCGGAGTGGTGTTCAGCAGCGAGGGGGTGCCGCTGTGGCACGGTCACGCCAAGCGGCTGGCCACCAAGGCCCAGATGAACGCGCTGCGGGCCCGCTACGGCGCCTGCGGGGGCTGCGGCACCGACATGTGGATATGTCAGGGCCACCACGTCAGACCGGTCCTACGGGGCGGTCCCACCAACATCGACAACATGATGCTGGCGTGTTGGGCCTGCCACCAGAAGATCCATCACCACGGCTGGCGGGAGGTACCCGAC
>VYCW01000138.1 GCA_009843735.1 Acidimicrobiaceae bacterium
GTGCCCGGGGCGGCAGCAGATCGGCGGGTGCGGGGGAGGGCACCGGCCGGGCGACCGTCAGATGCCGCGGTGGCTGCGGCGGTACCGGGGGATCGCCAGCGCGGCCGCCGCGGTTGCCGCCGCGACCAGGGCGAACCAGCCCATGGCCCCGAAGCGCCGCTGGTCCGTGATATGGCTGGTGGAGTCTGACATGGATTCTCCTCGTGATTGGCATATTGGCTTGACGGTCTGAGCATTGCCGCGTCGCGGCGTGTCATGTCTGCCAATCTCTGCCAGATCGGACCGCCTCCTGGCAGATGTCTGCCAAATCTGTGGCAGAGACCTGCCACGCGGCTGGCGTTGGTCGCTCGCCCGGTCCGGGTCGGGTCGGCGCGTTAGAATCGCGTGCCGTGGGCGCCGAAATGGGCGAAGGTCTTGCGCTCGCGCGGGTCCGTCTCGCGTGCGGTCGCATGGTCGGAGGCGTTGACGCCATGTTGGAGGCCTATCGCTTCGGTGTGGCCGAGGGCCCCCACCGCGAGCCTTGGACGGCCGAGTATCACCGGGAGGCCGTGAAGATCTACAGCGAGTCTCTGCCGTGGTCGTATCAGCGTGACGTCGCGAGGCTGTTCCGCGACAGCGAGAATGCCATGAAGGAGCGCTTGATTCCTTCGGGCCTGGCCGGCGACTGGGCGATCGTCACCGCGTACATGCGCGAGGCCGCCGGGTCCATCGAGGACTGGCTGGCGTCCGGCGAACCGGTGTCGCGCGGGCCAAGACTGGCAGAGGCCCCGGAGCTGACCCTCGAGAACCCGAGGGTCGTCCACTGGGACGGCTTGGCCGCGCTGACCACCAGAGACGGCACTCGCAGGCTGAAGCGGGCCTGCGTCGCGGTGCGGCAGCACTTCGATGCGGAGGCGCCCCCCTCCCTCGAGGCCGCCGAGCAACTGATGTTGAAGAGGCTCGCATCAGGGGTGCCGATCGCGGACGTGGCGTCCGAGATGGGCTACTCGGAGCGCTCGATGTACCGGGAGCTGTCCAGGCTCTGGGACAAGCTCGGGGTCTCAGGCCGAGCCGCCGGACTGCGCAAGGCGACCGCCGAGGGCCTGATCGACTGACGCCTAGCTCTACTGCACAGTGAACTGGGTCTGCTGCAATTCGGACCCGACCGAGGCCCGGTGGAAGCGAGGCTGTGGGCGCTACTCGCTGTGTGACGTGACGGCCACGATGGACATCACGGCGGACTGGCTCACGAGCTCCACCATCTCCGCATAGTCGCTGGACCCCACCCAACTGTTCATGGCGTCGGCGTCCGGGAACTCGACGATCAGCAGGTTGGTGGGCTTCCAGGCACCGTCGATCACCGCTACCCGGTCGCCGCAGACCAGCAACCGGCCACCGTATTGTTCGGCGGTGTGGGCCGCGGGACGCCACTGATGAACGGTGGCGACATAGGCGTCACGGTCGACGATTCTAGGGTCGATTATCAGGAACATCGGAGTGGTCTCTTTCGGTGGTCATGGATGGGGTCGAGCTAAGGAGCTGTGCGCCGTACGAATTCCATTGCCAAACTAGCGCATCTCTCGGGTGCTTCAAGTGGAAGTAGGTGCGTGAGGTCGGGCACAAAATCATAGTCCAGGTCCGAGAGGGTGCTCAGGTCCGTAGACGGCAGGAACGAGAACTTCGCGGTCGGGTCGGCCCCGATGACCTTGATGGGGATCGTGATGTCGGCGAGGAGTTCCATGGTCTGCATCGAGTGGCCGAAATACCACTCGAACAACTGCGCCTCATGCTCGGGCGGGCATCGCAGTTCGTGGCCACCGTCGGGCGACGGGCGCAGCGTGGTCTCCGCGAACAACGCCAGTGTCGGTTCGGGCACCAGGGAGAACGCGGGCGCCTTCTTGAGCATCGCCACGAGCTCGTCAGGTGACTCGAATCGTCGCTGCCGCCGGCGGGCAGCGCCCGCGAGCCCTTGACAGACTGTCTCCATTTCGTCCAGACCTGCTCCGGGCGGGTAGATCGGCGGATCGAACAACACCAGCGCGGCAAACGTCGGAGACTTATGCTCGTGCATAAGCACGACCATCGTCGACAGCGAGTGGTAGACGCCGAAGGTTGGCTTGGCGCCGAAGGCGTTGTCGACCGCTTCCAGGACCCGGATGTTGTCGTCGGCGAGTGTTGGCATGTTGTGCAAACGCAGATCGCTCGGCTCGTTCCAGCCGTGGCTGCGAAGGTCGTACACCACTACATCGAAGTCGACGGCGAGCAGCGACCAGAATGGCCAATAGAGGTCGGCGGCGAAGCCGCAACCGTGAGTGAACACCACCCTCGGTCCGTCCGGGTTGCCGTGGCGGCGTGCCACGATCATTGAGCCGTCGCCGAGGCGCGCCCGCGCCATCGCTGACGGCTCAGGCGGTCTGGAACCGGCAGCACTAGCGACCACTATCTGAGGGACTCCTCGGTTGAGAGCCACCGCAACCCCACGGCGTGACCTCCAAGGGCCCGCAGGCTACTTTCCCATGCCGCGTAGAGGCAAGGGTCTCTTGGTGGCCGGCCACCTGCGTGTTGTTTATGATACATACCGCAGCAATACTGACCCGAAGCGGCTATCATGTTGGGGAAGGGCCATGCACCGGGTTGAGAGTTACATGGCGGGAGCGTGGCACCGCCCGGCTGTCGACGGGCGGGCGCTGCTCGATGCGGCCACCGGACAAGCCGTCGCGGAGCTGTCACCACCCGCTGTCGACCTTGCGGCTTCGGTCGCCTACGGGCGCGACGTCGGCGGGCCGGCGCTGCGGGAGCTGACCTTCCATCAGCGGGCCACGATGCTCCGCAACGCGGGCAAGGTGCTGCTCTCCGAGGACATCAAGGAGCAGCTGTACGACCTCTCGTACTGCACCGGGGCCACCCGGGCCGACTCATGGATCGACATCGAGGGTGGCGCAGGCGTGCTCATGTCCTACGCCAGCAAGGCCTGGCGCGAGCTGCCCAACTCCACAGTCGCGGTCGACGGCGCCATTGAGTCCCTGTCGCGGGACGACTCGTTCTCGGCCGTGCACATCCTCGCCGCCCGCAAGGGCGTGGAGGTGCAGATCAACGCCTTCAACCTCCCGGTTTGGGGGATGCTCGAGAAGCTGGCGCCCGCCTTCCTCGCGGGCGTGCCGTCCATCGTCAAGCCTGCTTCGGTGACCGCCTATCTGGCAGAGGCCGCGGTGCGGCTCATCGTCGAGTCCGGCCTGCTGCCGGAGGGAGCCCTGCAACTGGTGTGCGCCTCGCCCCTGGAGCTCGCCGGTCTGCTCGACTGCCTCGGGGGCCAGGACAGTATCGCCTTCACCGGCTCGGCCGGCACTGCCGCGGCGCTGCGAGCCCATCCCGCCGTCACCGAGAGGGCGGCCCGGCTCAACATCGAGGCCGATTCGCTCAACGCGGCCGTGCTGGCTCCGGCCGCCGTCCCCGGCACCGCCGAGTTCGACATCTTCGTGGCTGAGGTCGTCAAGGAGATGACCGTCAAGGCCGGTCAGACGTGCACCGCCATCCGCAGGACGCTGGTGCCGGAGCGGCACCTGGACGCAGCCGCGGAGGCCCTGGCCGCGGCCTTGGACGGTGTGGTGGTGGGGGATCCGCGTGACCGGGACACTCAAATGGGCTCGCTCGTCGGCCTGGCCCAGCGCGACGAGGTCGCCGCGTCGGTGGCCGCGCTGCGCGGGGCCGCCGTACCGGTCGTGGACTCCTGCGACCTCTCCGGCGTCGACCCGGTGGCAGGGGCGTTCATGGCTCCCACCCTGCTGCAGGCCACCGATCCCCGCTCGGAGACGGTCCACACCACCGAGGCGTTCGGGCCGGTGTCCACCCTGGTGGGATACCGAGACCTCGACGAGGCGGTGGAGTTGGTCGTCGCAGGCGGCGGCAGCCTGGTGGCGTCCCTGTACGGCGCCGATCGCGACGAGATCGCCACGCTGGCAACCGGGGTGGCGTCGCACCACGGCCGGGTGCTGATCGTGGACGAGAACATGGCCTCGGCCAGCACCGGCCACGGGTCGCCCCTGCCGCCGCTGGTGCACGGCGGGCCGGGCCGGGCCGGCGGCGGCCAGGAAATGGGCGGCATGCGGGGGGTGTTCGCCCACATGCAGCGCACCGCGGTGCAGGGTTCGCCCGACATGCTCACCGCGGTCACCGGCGAGTACATCGGCGGCTCGGCGACCCGCGAGCACAAGGGGCACCCCTTCAAGCTCACCTTCGACGACCTGGAAGTAGGCGACTCCATCACCACCGGCTCCCGCGCCGTCACCCGGGCCGACATCGCAGCCTTCGCGGAGAGCACCGGCGACAAGTTCTACGCCCACATGGACGAGGAGGCCGCGGCCCGCAGCCCCATCTTCAACGGCCTAGTGGCCCACGGCTACCTGGTGCTGTCGTTCGCGGCCGGTCTGTTCGTGTGGCCCGACGAGGGGCCGGTGCTGGCCAACTACGGCATTGACCGGCTGCGTTTCGCCAAGCCCACCTACCCCGGCGACGAGATCCACGTGGTGCTCACCTGCAAGCGCAAGACCCAACTAGACGGCCGCGGCTACGGCGAGGTCGCCTGGGACACCCGGGTGGTCAACCAGCACGGCGAGGTCAACGCGGCCTACGACGTGCTCACCATGGTGGCCAACGCCCCCGGCGTGAACGGCGCGCCCGAGGCACGCAGCCATGACTAGGTCCTGGGCGACGATGGAGGACTTCGAGGCCTTCCTCGATGATGGCGGGCTGGTCGAGGCCGACGACCCCATGCCCGACGCGTACCGGCAGGCGGTATTCGCCTTCATCGAGATGCACGCCAACAGCGAGCTCATGGGCGGCCTCACCGAGCGCGACTGGATCCCCAAGACCCCGGGCCTTCGCCACAAGATGGCGGTCCTGGCCAAGACCCAGGACGAGATCGGTCACGGCCATCTGCTGTACATGGTGGCTGCCGACCTGGGTGTCAAGACCCGAGTTGAGATGCTCGAGGACCTGTTTGCCGGCCGCAGCCGCTTCCACAACGTGTTCCACTATCGGGCCGTCACTTGGGGCGACCAGGTGGCCATTGCCTTCTTGGTGGATGCGGCCGCGCTCATCAGCCAGCAGGCCGTCTTCAAGAACTGCTCCTATGGCCCGTACAAGCGGATCCTGCGGCGCATCATCGCCGAGGAGGGGTTCCACATGCGCTTGGGCGAGGACCGCATGCTGCGCATCGCGGAGGGCACCGACCGCCAGCGCCTCATGTTCCAGGAGTCGCTCAACCGCTGGTTCTGGCCGGCGCTGCAACTCTTCGGGCCCGACTCGGAGTCCGACGACGTGCTGCTTCGCTGGCACATCAAGTCTGAGCGCAACGAGGTGCTCCGCGATCGGTGGGTACAGAGGTTCGTGCCCATGCTTCAGAGCTACGGGTTCACGATTCCCGCGCCCGACATGCGTTGGGACGCCGTGCGGCATCGCTGGGATGTCGGGTCGATCGACTGGGAGCCGCTGAAGCGCACGCTGGCACAGGGCGGCCCTGACTCGTCCCGCCGGATCCGCGAGGCCGCCGACAACTGGAGCCGCACCGCCTGGGTGCGAGCCGCCCTCTCCGACAACGGTGCGGCAGCCAACGGTGCCGGGAACGGCTCCACGAGCACCGGCGGGTCCTGAACGTGCGCGTCTACGAGGTGTTCGTCAAGAAGGACGGACGCAACGAGTTCCGCCATGTCGGCGCGCTGGAGGCCGCCACCGACGAACTGGCGCTGGTGCTGGCCCGGGAGGTCTACCTGCGGCGGGCCGAGGGTGACAGGCTGTGGGTGGTGCGCCGAGACCATGTGGTCGCGGCCCCCGGAGACTTCGTGGACCCCAACGCCGACAAGCCGCACCGCCACCATGACGGCGCCGCGGTGGCCGCCCGTCGCATGGCCGCGCGGCAGTCGCCCAGTTGAGACGGTCGGCATGAGCGAACCCCATGGCGTGCGGGAGTATCTGCTGGCCTTTGCCGACGACGAGCACCTGATGGGCCAGCAGCACACCGAGTGGATCGGTATCGCACCGTTCCTGGAGGAGGATCTGGCCGTCTCCAGCATCGGCCAGGACGAGCTCGGCCACGCCGCGCTCCTCTATGAGCTGGTGCTCGACCTGGAGGGGGTCGAAGCCACCGACCCGGCGCTGGACGCCCTCGCCTTCGGCCGCCCAAGTGACGACTACCGGTGCTGCCATCTGGTGGAGTACACGACAAGCGACTGGGCCGAGGCCCTGGTGCGCCACTGGGTCTACGACACCTTCGAGGCGATGCGCTGGAAGCTGGTGGCCGGGTCGTCGCTGCCGAAGCTGGCGTCGGTCGCTCGCAAGGCGCTCCAAGAAGAGGCGTTCCACTGCCGCCACGCCGATGCCCTGCTCGACAAGCTCCTGGCCGCCCCCGAGGCAAGGAAGCGGATCCTGGAGGCGCTCGAGGTGGTCGGGCCGCTGGTAACCGGACTGTGCGAGCCGGTCGAGGGTGAGGCTGAGGCCATCAGGACCGGCGTGGCCGCCGGGTCTACGACCGATCTGCTTGCACCGCTGCAACAGGCCGCTGAGGAGCGCTTCGGTGCCGCACCCGTGAACTCTCTCCTCGACCACGGGCAGAACCGGCGCACGACACGGTCAGCGGACTTCGAGCCGCTGCTGGCCCGCATGCGTGAGGTGTTCGACTACGACCCCGAGGCGATCTGGTGAGCGATCCGCTGCCGGAGCCTGTCCTCGCGGACGACTCCGATGACAGCGATATCGCCGCCGCCGTGCGACTTCGGTGCAAGCAGACCGACATCTCGGCGAGGTCGCTGCTGGTGACCGTGCTCGGCGACTCCGTGCTGCCGGTGACCGAGACGCTGTGGCTCTCCGGCCTGTTCGAACTGGCCGCGCCGTTCGGTTTCAGCGAGCGCCTAGTGCGCACGTCAATGTTCCGGCTCGTGTCCGAAGGCTGGGTGTCCAACGAACGGGTGGGGCGTCGCAGCCGCTACTCGCTGACCCTGCTGGCCGTGCGGGAGTCAGAAGACGCCGACCGCAGGATCTACACCACCGATCGGGCCGGGTGGGACGGCCTGTGGACTTTCGCCGTGGTCGATACGCCGCAGATGGCCGCGCCCGAGCGTGACCGCGTCGCCCGGCATCTGCGCTGGCACGGGTTCGTGGCTCTGGGCCGGGGACTACTGGCCTCGCCGTCGGTCACGGTGCCGAGCCTGCGCGAGCTGCTTCGCCTTGTGGAGCCGGCCGCGGCAGTGCCGATCGGGCGGGCCGAGCTCGACGATCTCGACCACCTGGTCGGGGAGGGCCTCTTCGCTGACGCGTTCCGCGTCGAGGACACCGAGAACGAGTACCGGGACTTCCTTGCCCGCTACGAGCCCTGGCAGAGTCACCTTCTGGACGGGACGGCTCCGCTCGACGCCTACGGGCTGCGCACCATGCTGGTGCACGAGTTCCGCCGGATCCGCCTGAGGGAACCCGACATGCCGGCGGAGCTCCTGCCCCGGGACTGGGTGGGCGATTGCGCCTACGACGTAGCGGCCGACCTGTACCACCGGCTCAGCCCACCGGCCGCCCGAGCCCTGGGCGAGATCCTCGAGGTCGACTACCCAGCCACGATGCCCCGCCGCTTCGAGACCTGATCACCCAGAGGCAGAGTGAATAGGCGGGCGCGGCCGCCCGAACCGATCAGGGCCGGCGGTCTGTGAGCTGGCCCTCAACCCGCAGGTTGGGGATGATGCGGTCTAGCCGGCGAGGCAGCCACCAGTTGCGGGCGCCGAGCAGTTCCATGGTGGAGGGCACGATCAGCATCCTCACCAGGGTGGCGTCGATGGCGATGGCGGTGGCCAGGCCGAGGCCGAAGAGCTTGACCGGACGGCTGTCCTCCAGCACGAAGCTGCCGAACACCACCACCATGATGGCCGCGGCCGCGGTTATCACCCGGGCGGTGGCGGCCAGCCCGTCGGCCACCGAGTTGACCGGGTCGCCGGTGCGCTCGTACTCCTCCTTCATGCGCGACAGCAGGAACACCTCGTAGTCCATCGACAGCCCGAACAGGATGGCGAACAGCATCATCGGGATGAACGGCTCGATCGGCGCCGGCTCGACTCCGGTCAGGCCGCCGAGCCATCCCCACTGGAAGACGGCCACCACCACCCCGTAGGCGGCCCCGATCGACAGCATGTTCATGATCACCGCCTTGAGCGGCACCACCAGCGATCGGAACACCGCCATCAGCAGCAGGAACGACGCGCCCAGCACCGCCGCGAAGAAGATGGGGATGCGGCCGGCCAGGTAGTCGCTGATGTCGATGTTGAAGGCGACCTGACCCGCGACCAGCGGGTCGAGGCGGGCGCCGTCGAGAGCCAGAGGGACGACCTCGCCCCGGATCCGGTGCACCAGGTCCTCGGTGGCCGCATCCTGGGGGCCGGTGGTGGGCTGGAGCCGGATGACCGCGGCCTGTCCGTCGGGGCTCGGTACCGCAGGCGACGCGAAGGCGACGCCGTCGGTGCGGTTCAACGCGCCCGACAGGTCGTTGAGGGTCGCCAGATCCTGCGGGCCCGACACCGTGGCCACCACCAGCAGCGGGCCGTTGGCCCCAGGTCCGAAGCCCTCCGAGATCAGGTCGTAGGCCCTGCGAGTGGTGGTCTCCTCCGCGAAGTTGCCCTCGTCGGAGAACCCCAGACGAAGGCCCAGCACGGGCGCGGCCAGCACCAGCAGCACCACAGTGCCGCCCACCGCGAACAGCCACGGCCGGGACTGGACCATCCGGCTGAGCCGGTACCAGCCGGTCTCGCGCCGCGGCTTGGGCTCACGCTGACGCACCACTCGTCTCAGCGGGTTGGACGGGGTCTTGAAGGACCCGGCCACCAGCACGACCGCGGCCAGGGGCACGCCCACCAGCAGCAGCCTGAAGCCGGTGCCGAAGCCGAGCAGGGCGACGGCGACCAGCGCAGAGGCCAACACGCCCCGGAAGCGGGTCGTGGTGATCCGGTCACCGAGCAGGCCGATCACGGCCGGCAGCAGCGTCACCGACCCGGCCATCACGACAGTCACGGTGATGGCCGCCGCCAGGCCCAGCCCGGCCACGAACGGCAGGCCGATCAGCAGCAGACCCAGCAGCGACACCACCACGGTGGCGCCCGCGAAGACCACCGCCCGGCCGGCTGAGTCGAGCGCGGCCGCGGTGGCCTCCTCCGCGCTCAAGCCGCCGTGGACCCACTCCCGGTAGCGGGTGATTATGAACAGCGCGTAGTCGATGCCCACACCGATGCCGATCATGATGCCGATGGTCGGGGCGAACTCGGGGACGGTCGCCACGTTGCTCAACAGCACGACACCGGCCGCGCCGACGCCCACCCCGATGAGGGCCGTTCCGACGGTCATGCCCATGGCCACCACCGAGCCGACCGCCAGGATCAGCACGAACACCGCGAAGGCGAGCCCGATGGTCTCGGACTCGGGCGGTTCCCGGTCGGACAGCCAGGCCCCGCCCACCTCCACCTGGACGCCGTCCATCGAGCGCACCCCGACCTCGTCGATGAGGCGTCCGATCTCGATTCCGATGTCCTCCGCCTCGAAGGCACCGGTGTCGGCCCCGGTGTCGACATCGGCGTAGGCGATGCGGCCGGCCTCGGGGCCTCGAGCCGCTATGCGGCGACCCCCGTCAGGGTCGTAGGGCGATCCGACGGTGACGTCCTCGATGGCCTCGACCCGCTCGAACAACTCGGTCATGGCGGCCCGCACGGCCGGGTCGTTCACTCCCTGCTCGGCCCTGAAGACGATCCGACCGCTGATCACCGCGCCGATACGGCCGAAGTGGGCGTCGAGGATGTCAGCCCCCAGGCTGCTCTCGGCGTCGGGGGCAGCCGGCGTGCCGCCGTACGCCGAGCCCACGGCCCGCGAGGCCCCGGCAACGATCACGATGATCAGCAGCCAGGCGATCAGAACCCGCCACGGGTGCCGGTAGCACCACCGGCCGAGAGATGAGTACACAGCAGAGGCCTTCCGCCCGGCAGACTATTGGCGACGCGGCTGCGTGGGCGCGGCGGGGCCGGCGACGGCTGACGCGCCGCCGCCGGCCCGAAGCCGGATTGCGGGTCTAGCTAGTGGCTACTCGCCGCCC
>VYCW01000096.1 GCA_009843735.1 Acidimicrobiaceae bacterium
ACTCCGGCTGGTCCTCCGATCCCCTCCCCCACCTTCGGGCCCTTCCGGCGCCGGGGATGAACCTGCCCACGGAATGGCCAACCTGGGTACCGGCGACACGGTCCAACCGGCTTCGGCCGGCGCACGCTTGGGTGCGCGGATCCTCGACATCATCATCGTCGGCATCATCGGCTTCATCGCCAGCTTCATCGAGCCCCTGGTCATCCCGTTGCTGGTCGGCGCCGCCTACGAGATCGTCTTCGTGGCCCTCAGAGGTCAAACCCCCGGCAAGATGGCTGCAAACATCAAGATCGTGAGAGCCGACAACGGAACCCTGCCCCCTTGGGGCGCCTCGGTCGGACGCTGGATCATTCCAGCCATCGGCTATGCCCTGCTGTTCCTCCCGGGCCTGCTGGTCCACGCTTCACTGCTTTGGGATGACCGTCGACGGGGCTGGCACGACAAGGCCGTGAAGACCATCGTCGTCAAGGTCTGACCCCACGTATCGGCGGCAGGCCTACAGGAGACGCCGTGTCTGATCTTCCGCCACCTCCTCCTGACGAGTCAGGCTGGGATTCGCAGCCCCCTCCCCCACCGGAGCCGCCGGATCAGGCCCCCAAGCCGGGCAGCGGCATGGCGATGCTCGGGACCGGCAAAATGGTGGAGCTCGCCCGGCCTCTCACCCGCCTCGTTGCCCGGATCATCGACGGGGCCATCTTCTTCGTCCTAAGCCTCATCCCGCTGCTGGTTGGGCTCCAGGATTTCGACGACCTCGCCGACGAACCCCTCGGAGTGAGTCTGGCCTTGACTGCCATCGGGCTCGTCTACGAGGTCTCACTCGTCGCCACGAGGGGCCAGACCATCGGCAAGATGGCCATGAAGATCAAGATCATCCGAGCTGGTGACGGCCTGCTCCCGGGATGGGATATGTCAACCGTGCGCTGGCTGGTGCCCGCTATTCCCAGTCTCATCGGGCTCGTTCCCCCACTCGGGCTCGTGGGACTCCTGTCCCTGCTCGTGTACGTCTCGCTGACTTGGGACAAGGTCCGTCAAGGCTGGCACGACAAGGCCGCAAAGACGCTCGTCGTCAAGGTCTGACGCCCGGCCCGCCGCGGGACCGGGCCCACCGCTGAGTCGCCTAGAGGCCCAGCGGGACGCGCCAATTCTCGGAGCAGGCCTCGGCGACCGCGGCCGGGGTGAGGCGCAGCGTGTCGGCGGGGATCAGATCGGCGAGACGGAGCTTGACGTGGTAGCCGTGGTGTCCGGCTGCACCCGCGAAGCGAGCCCGTCGCCAGGTCACCAGGGCGGCGTCAGCGTCGATTAGGAAGCCGAACAGCTCCAGCGCCAGCCGCAGGTCGTGCATCACCGGCGCCCGGCCGAATAGGGAGGCCCGGCGGAGGGCCACCGCGCAGCAACCGGCGAGCGCGTCGTCCTCGCGCTCACCGTCGGCTAGCACCAGCCGGCCGGCGAAACGCTGGGCCAGCTTGAGCGCATAGCCCTGGTCGGGGCCCTGGCAGCCCAGGCCCGGACCGGCCGGAGCCTCGTCGCCCACCACCTCGCCGGGCCGGTCGGCCACCCAGGGATCGTCCCGCCGGGGCGGCGACCGGTAGCTGGACGGCGCCTTGGCCGTAGCAGGAACATAGGACGGCGCAGCCACGGCCGGACAGCGTAGACCGTTCTGATCGGCGACCCGCCAGGCCGGGAGGTGGCGGCGAGTCCGGGCGACCGACAATGGGGCGAAGCCCCGTCGGTCGAACGGACTCGACGACAGGACCCGCCGGCCGGGCGACGGCGGTCGGGACGGCAGCGCTTCAGTCGTCGGCGTGGAGCAGGCCGTACACCACCGAGTCGGCCAGCGCCTGCCAGGACGCCTCGATGATGTTCTCCGACACGCCGATGGTGGTCCACACCCTGCGGCGGTCGGTGGAGTCGACCAGCACCCGGGTCACCGCGCCGGTGCCCTTCTGCGTGTCGAGCACCCTGACCTTGAAGTCGGTGAGAGAGATGTTCTCCAGCGCCGGGTAGATGTCGCCCAGCGCGGTGCGAACGGCGGTGTCCAGCGCGTTGACGGGACCGTTGCCGTCCCCTACGGCTACACGGCGCTCGCCTCCGACCCACAGCTTGACGGTGGCCTCGGTGTCCACCTCCACCGACACGTCGTTCCAGGCCCGGGCGCCGGTGCCGGAGCGGTGGTCCAGTGACACCCGGAAAGACTCCAGCCGGAAGAAGTCCTGCTCCCAGCCGGCCGCTCCCCGCATCAGCAGCTCCAACGAGGCGTCGGCCGCCTCGAAGTGGTACCCGGCGTGCTCCAGGCGCTTGAGGGTGTCGATCACGTCGCCCAGCACCCGGCCGTCGATGTCGAGGCCGAGCTCGGCGGCCCGCATCTCCAGCGTGGACCGGCCGGCCATCTCCGACACCAGCACCCTGGTGCCGTTGCCCACCAGCTCGGGCGGCACGTGCTCGTAGGCGTCGGGGCGCCGGCTCAGGGCGCTGGCGTGCAGTCCGGCCTTGTGGGCGAAGGCGCCGGCCCCGACGTAGGGCTGCTGGGGGTTCAAGGGGAGGTTGACCAGTTCGGCCACGTGGTGCGACACCGAAGTGAGGCGGGGCAGGCGGCCCTCCGGCAGCGCCTGCATGCCCATCTTCAGTTCCAGGTTGGCGATGATCGGCACCAGGTCGCAGTTGCCGACCCGCTCGCCGTAGCCGTTGATGGTGCCCTGCACGTGCACCGCCCCGGCCTGCACCGCGGCCAGCGCGTTGGCCACCCCGCAGCCGGTGTCGTTGTGGAGGTGGATGCCGACCTCGCAGTCCACGTGGGCGACCACCGCCGACACCGCCTCGGAGATGTCGTCGGGCAGGGTGCCGCCGTTGGTGTCGCACAGCACCACGGTGGAGGCGCCGGCCATGGCCGCGGCCTCCAGCACCCGCAGGCTGAACTCGGGATTGTTCCGGTAGCCGTCGAAGAAGTGCTCGGCATCGAAGAGCACCCGCTTGCCCGCCGCTACCAGGTACTCCACCGAGTCGGCCACCATGGCCACCCCCTCATCGAGGGTGGTCTGCAGCGCCTCGGTGACGTGGTAGTCCCAGCACTTGCCGACGATGCACACCGCCGGGGTTCCCGCCGCGGCCAGGTGGGCCAGCACCTGGTCCGAGTCCACCTTGCCCTTGGCCCGGCGGGTGGAGCCGAACGCCACCAGTTCGCTGACCTTCAGGTCGAGCTCCGAGCGGGCCCTGGTGAAGAACTCGTCGTCCTTGGGGTTGGCGCCCGGCCATCCCCCCTCGATGAAGGCGACACCGAGGAGGTCGAGCTGCTCGGCGATGCGCAGCTTGTCGTCGACGGTGAGCGATATGCCCTCGAGCTGCGTGCCGTCTCGCAGGGTGGTGTCGTAGATCTCTACGGCGGGGCGCTCTCCGCTACTCATGTACGTACTCGTTCCAGGTCTTGTAGCGGTCGGTGCGACCCCGAACGGCGTCGGCGTAGGCCTCCGCGATGGCCAGCGTGCGAGGTCCGGGGCACTCCAGCGCCCGGTCGTCCACCGAGTTGACCGCGCCCACCTCGGTGGCGGTCCCGCACACGAAGATCTCCTGCGCGATGTACAGGTCGCTGCGGGCCAGGTCGCCGACGACCACGTCGATGCCGATGTCGCGGGCGATGGTGATCACCGAGTCCTGGGTGATCCCCGGCAGCGCCCCCGACGACAGCGGCGGCGTGACCATCACCTCGGCCGCGCCCGCGAAGATGTTCTCACCGCTGCACTCCGATACCAGACCGGCCGGGTTGAGCATGATGGCCTCGTCGTACCCGGCCCTCAGGGCCTCCATCTTGGCCAGCGTCGAGTTGGCGTAGTTGCCGGTGGTCTTGGAGGCGGGCGGCATGATGTTGTGGTCGTGGCGGGCCCACGACGAGATCTTCAGGCGCACGCCCTTGGTGAGGGCGTCGTCGCCGAGGTACGCGCCCCAAGGCCACACCGCTATCGCCATCTCGGTTACGCAGGCGGCGGTTGAGAGGCCGATCTCGCCGTAGCCGTAGTAGGCGATGGGGCGGACGTAGCACTCGGGAAGGCCGCTGTCGCGCACCACCAGCTTGCAGGCCTCCACGATCTCGGGCACCGAGTACGGCATCTCCATGTTGAGGATCTTCGCCGAGTTGTACAGCCGCTGGATGTGGTCGGTCAGCCGGAACACGGCGGGGCCGTTGTCGGTCGCGTAGGTACGGATGCCCTCGAACACGCCCGTCCCGTAGTGCAGCGAGTGCGACAGCACATGGATCTTGGCGTCCTGCCATCCAACGAGCTCCCCGTTCATCCAGATGTGCTTGGTGGGTGTGATCGGCATTGGGCGGGTGGCCTTCCTTGAATGGCGCTTTCTCTGCGTTGTGTCCTGGGTCTCAGACCGGCTGGTCGGCGAGGCGGGCGACGATGGCGTCGCCGATCGCGCCGGTGGTGCCTGCGAGCGACTCGGGCCGGTCGCAGGCCTTGCGGATCCGTTCCGCGGCCCCGGTCTCGCCGAGGTGGTCCAACATCATCGCGCCGGACAGCACCGCCGCGACGGGGTTGGCCCGGCCGGTGCCCACGATGTCGGGGGCCGAGCCGTGGACCGGCTCGAACATCGACACCTGCCCGGGATGCAGGTTGGCGGTGGGCGCCAGCCCGATGCCGCCCGAGACCGCTCCGCCGAGGTCGGTGAGGATGTCGCCGAAGAGGTTGTCGGTGACGATCACGTCGTAGCGGGCGGGATCCTCCACGAAGTAGATGCAGGCCGCGTCGACATGGTTGTAGGCGGTCTCGGCCTGGGGGTACTCGGCGGCGACCGCGTTGAAGGTGCGCTCCCACAGATCGCCGGCGAAGGTCAGAACATTGGTCTTGTGGACCAGCGTCACATGCCGGCGGCGGGTCATGGCCAGATCGAACGCGTAGCGCACGGCCCGCTCCACGCCATGGCGGGTGTTGACCGAACCCTGGGTGGCTATCTCCTCGGGGGTTCCCCGCCTGAGGAAGCCGCCCTCGCCGGCGTAGGTGCCCTCGGTGTTCTCGCGGATGACCACGAAGTCGTGGCCCGGCGCGGTGAAGGGCCGCAGATTGATGTAGAGGTCCAGTTCGAAGCGCATCTTGAGCAGCAGGCCCCGCTCGATGATGCCGGGCGGGACGTCGGGGGTACCGACCGCGCCCAAATAGAGCGCGTCGAGATGGCGCCACTCCTCCACGGTCGCGTCGTCGAGAACCGTGCCGTCGCGCAGGTAGCGAGCGCCGCCGAGGTCGTAGCGGGTCGTGTCGAGCTGCACCCCTGAGGCTGCGATCACCTTCAGGCCCTCGGCCACGACCTCAGGGCCGATGCCGTCGCCTCCTATGACTCCCACTCGATGCGCCATCGCTGATTGCTCGTTTCGTGTTGCTCGTCTCGTGATCGGGTTGTGCCGGCCTGCTCGTTGCTGAAATAAAGAAACCGCCCACCTGGGTGGACGGTTGAGGGCGCGCGCCGGGGTGGCGCGCGCTACGGAATTACGATCGCGGGCTTGTCTGCCACGGAGGCAAGCATAACGCGCCACCCCGCCGGTTGGCCATCCTCCGCTATTCGCTCGGTCTCCTGGGCGGTAGATTGGTGCGATGCCCGACGTCCATCACCTTTCGCAGGACGCGCACGATCGGTTGAGCGCCGAGCTCCAGGACCTCACCACGCGGGGCCGCATCGAGATAGCCGAGAAGATCGAGGCTGCCCGCAAACTAGGCGACCTTTCCGAGAACGGCGACTACCACGCGGCCAAGGAGACCCAGGGCCTTATGGAGGAGCGGATCATGCACCTCTCAAGGATCCTCACCGACGCGGTGATCATCGACGCCGGAACCGAGGACGCGAGCGTGGCTTTCGGCTCGACGGTCACAGTGCTCTACGACGGCGACGACGAGCCCGAGCGCCTGCTCCTCGGCTCGGTCGAGGAACGCGCCGACGGCATGGTGATCGTGTCACCGGGCTCTCCCATGGGCAAGGCACTGCTCGGAGCGGGCGCGGGCGATCACGTGGAGTTCGAGACGCCGGGCGGGACGACCGAGAAGGTCACCGTCGTCGAAGTCTCCTAGACCGGGCACGGCGCGGTGGACGGCCCGCGGCCCGGCGGCGACCGCCAGCAGCCTCGCAACCTGCGCTGGGCCCGCATCGCGCTGGTGGCCGGCGCGCTGCTGCTGGCCGCGGCGGCGACTCTGATCGTCTGGGACGCGGCCAGCGACGATCCGCCGGTCCCGGTGATCACCGGCCGCGACGGCTGAGCGGGATGCATCGGGCTCTAGGATCACAGCCGTGAGCGGAGCGCGAACGCTGAGCGAGAAGATCTGGGACCGCCACACGGTGGCCCGGGGCGGAGACGGCGAGCCCGACCTGCTCTACATCGACCTGCACCTGGTGCACGAGGTCACCTCGCCGCAGGCCTTCGACGGTCTGCGGCTGTCGGGGCGAGCGGTGCGGCGCCCCGACCTGACGGTCGCCACCGAGGACCACAATGTCCCCACCGCCGGCATCGACAAGCCGATCGCGGATGCGGTCAGCCGCACCCAGGTGGAGACGCTGCGCCGCAACACCGACGAGTTCGGCATCACCAACTATCCGATGGGTCACGCCAAGCAGGGCATCGTCCATGTGATCGGCCCCGAGCAGGGCCTGACCCAGCCGGGCATGACCATCGTGTGCGGGGACTCCCACACCTCCACCCACGGGGCCTTCGGGGCCATCGCCTTCGGCATCGGCACCAGCGAGGTTGAGCACGTCCTGGCCACCCAGACCCTCCCCCAGATGCGGCCGGGGACGATGGCGGTCACCGTCGACGGAGCCCTCGCCGAGGGGGCGACCGCCAAGGACGTGATCCTGGCCATCATCGGCCGCATCGGCACCACCGGAGGGGTCGGGCGCATCATCGAGTACCGGGGTCCGGTCATCGAGGCCCTGTCGATGGAGGGCCGCATGACGGTGTGCAACATGTCCATCGAGGCCGGCGCCAAGGCGGGCCTGATCGGCCCCGATGAGACCACCTTCGAGTATCTGCGCGGCCGGGAGCAGGCCCCGTCGGGCGAGCTGTGGCAGCGGGCGCTGGACGACTGGCGCACCCTGCGCACCGATGCCGGGGCCGCCTTCGACGTCGAGGTGACCCTCGACGGTGCCGAGATCTCCCCCATGGTGACCTGGGGAACCAACCCGGCCCAGTCGGTGCCCCTGGCGGCCGCAGTCCCGGAGCCCGACAGCTTCGACGACCCGGCCCGACGGGAGGCCGCTGCGCGGGCCCTGGACTACATGGGCCTGGACGCCAGCACCCCGATGCGCGACATCGCGGTGGACACCGTGTTCATCGGCTCGTGCACCAACAGCCGCATCGAGGACCTACGGGCCGCGGCCGCGGTGGTCGAGGGCCGGCGGGTAGCGGAGGGCGTGCGAACCCTGGTGGTCCCCGGCTCGGGCCAGGTCAAGGCCCAGGCCGAGGCCGAGGGCCTGCCGGAGGTCTTCCGGTCGGCCGGATTCGACTGGCGGGAGCCGGGCTGCTCCATGTGCCTGGCCATGAACCCGGACAAGCTGACGCCGGGCGAGCGGGCCGCCAGCACGTCCAACCGCAACTTCGAGGGCCGGCAGGGCCGGGGCGGCCGCACCCATCTGGTGTCGCCCGCAGTGGCCGCCGCCACCGCCATCGCCGGGCGCTTCGCGGCGCCACAGGACCTGTAATGGCCGGTCGCAGCCCGGACTCGACCACCGGCAGGTCGCGTCCATGAAGGCCACCCGGATCGTCTCGGGAACCGCGGTGCCGCTGGACCGCAGCGACGTGGACACCGACCAGATCATCCCGTCGGACTGGCTCAAGCGGGTGTCGCGCACCGGCTTCGAGAAGGGCCTGTTCTCGGAGTGGCGCGACAGCCGCGACTTCGTTCTCAACGACGAGCGCTATGCGGGGGCGACCATCCTGCTGGCCGGGACCAACTTCGGCACCGGCTCGTCGCGGGAGCACGCGGTGTGGGCCATCCAGCAGTACGGCTTCGAAGCGGTCATCAGCCCCCGCTTCGCCGACATATTCCGCAACAACTGCACCAAGAACGGCCTGGTCCCCGCTCAGATCGAGCCTGATGCCGCCGTCGAGCTGATGGCCGCGGTTCAAGCCGATCCCGACCTGGAGATCACCGTCGACGTCCAGCGGCGGCAGGTCGAGGCGACCGCCATCGGGTTCGAGGCGGCCTTCCCGCTGGAGGCCTCCACCCAGCAGCGCTTCCTCGAGGGCCTCGACGACATCGGCATCACGCTGCGCCACACCGGGGCCATCGACGACTACGAGCGGCGACGGCTCCCCTGGCTCCCAGCCGCCACCTAGCCGCAAGTGCGAATGGGAGAGGAGCCGTCGTGCCGCAGCGGTGTCATTCCCGCTCCTGTTCGCTTCGCTCACGGGCCGCTCGGGCCACGGCCTCGCCCGTATGAGCCGGGTTTGTCCGCCTATCCGCTCGGCCTCTAGCCGCAAGCGAAATGTCCGGCGCCTCCGAAAGAATGGGAGCGCTACCGGGAACCAGGACGGGGACGGGATCGTCTCAAGCCTTGACTACGAGGCGTGTCGCCCGACTCGCCGCTACGAAAGGCCCTCCCTCCATGCGCAAGACGCTCATCCTCGCCATCTGCACGCTGCTGCTGGCTGCCGCCTGCAGCGGTGACAGCCCGGGAGGCGATCCGGGAGTCTCCGGCTCCATGGGATCCGGCGACGGCACCGCGGACGGAAGCAGCGGAGGCGGCACCGTCGTGGAGCTCGGCCCCGACGACGTCGTGCTCACGGCCGGGCTGGTGCGTTTCGACGACTGCGACACCCTGCTCGACTACCTCCACACCGAGTACTCGGCCCGGGTAGGCCCGTGGGGCTTCGATCAGGGTGGCTGGTTCGGCCCCATGCCGCTGCCGGGCGTGACGGTCGCGATGAGCGTGGACGAGGCCATGACGGAGTCAGCCGACGCCCCGGCGGCCGCTCCCAGCGTGACGGCCGCGGCCGTCGAGGGTGTGGACTTCTCAGGCACCAACGTCCAGGAGGCTGGCGTGGACGAAGCCGACATCGTCAAGACCGACGGCCGGCGTATCTTCACGCTGTCAGCCGGGCGCCTGGTAGTGGTCGACGCGGCCAGCCGCAGCACCATCGGCTCGGTCACCGTGGCCGAGGGCTGGGGACGGGAGCTATTCATCGACGGCGACAGCCTGCTGCTGATCACCCGCTCCACCAGCGACGCGGCCGACGGCTCCGAGACCGTGCTCCAGAGCATCGACGTGAGCGGCAGCGCGCCCGAGATCACCGGGACCGTCAACGTTCAGGGCAGCTACGTCAGCGCCCGCAGCGTCGGCGGCACCGCCCGGGTCGTGCTGCGCTACGACCCCCAGTGGAGCTTCCCGTTCGTGTTCCCCCAGAACGAGGGCGCCGAGGATGTGGCCGAGACGGCCAACCGGGCCGCGGTGCTGAACTCCACCCTCGACGACTGGCTGCCCCACTACACGGTCGGGTCCGCCGACAGCTCGACCGGATCTCTGATGGTGCCGTGCGGCGACGTGCACGCCCCGTCGGTGTTCTCCGGCTTCGGGGTAACCACCGTGATCAGCGTGCCCATCGGCGGCGCCTTTGATCCCTCGTCGTCCACCGCGGTGATGGCCCCCGGCGACACCGTCTACGCCTCGACCGGCTCGCTGTACGTGGCCACCACCCGCTGGGTGGAGGCCGACACCTTCGCGGACGACGACGCCGCCTGGGAGGAGGCCTGGCGCCAGCGCCGCACCAGCATCCACCGCTTCGACATCTCCGGCACCGAGGCCGCATACGAGGCCTCCGGCGAGGTCCTCGGCGTGATCCACAACCAGTTCTCGCTGTCGGAGCACAACGGCTACCTGAGGGTTGTGACTACCGTCGGCGGCCCGTGGGGCGAGGAGTCCGACAGCCAGGTGCGGGTGCTGAGCACCGGCGGCGACGTCCTCGTCGAGGTCGGCAGCGTCGGTGACATCGGCCGGGGCGAGCAGGTCCAGTCGGTGCGCTTCGTCGGCGACGTCGGCTACGTGGTGACGTTCCGCCAGATCGACCCCTTCTACACCATCGACCTGTC
>VYCW01000024.1 GCA_009843735.1 Acidimicrobiaceae bacterium
ACGACTCACCGCCGACCCCGGAGCCGGTGCCGCTACCGCAGGGCGCGCCGGGATGGTCCTTCGAGCCGCCCAGTCCCCCCAGCCGGCCCGGCCCTGACGCCCAACTGCGGGCCGCGGTCACCACCGCGGCGAAGTGGTACCACAACCAGCTCCTCTACAGCGCCGACGCCGCCGAGGCCCGCCACTACCTCGAGAGCCGCGGCATCGGACCCGACGACTGGACCAGATGGCAGATCGGCTGGGCCCCCGACCAGTGGCGCGCTGTCACCAACCACATCGCCAACGACCGCTGCGCGGTCGCCGCTGGCATCGCCGCCGAATCCACCAGCGGCCGCGTCTTCGACGTCATGCGCAGTCGAGTCATCCTGCCGATCCGCGACCCCGACGGCGCCGTGGTCGCCTTCGCGGGGCGCACCATCAACGACAACAATCCCGACGCCCCCAAGTACCTCAACACCCGCACCACCGACCTGTGGTCCAAGTCCGCCACCCTCTACGGACTCGACCAGGCCCGCGACACCATCGCAGCCACCGGCACCGCCAGCATCGTCGAGGGCTACCTCGACGTCATCGCCGCCCACCGCAGCGGGATCACCAACGCCGTCGCCGCCTGCGGCACCGCCGTGACCGGCGACCACATAGCCGCCATCGAACAAGCCGGAGCACACCAACTGCACACCGCCTTCGACGGCGACGCTGGCGGCCAGTTCGCCACCCGGGCCGCGCTGCGGCTAGCCCGCGACCGCGGCCTGCCCACCCGGGTCGTCAACATGCCCCCCGGTACCGACCCCGACTCCCTCACCGCCCGCGAACTCCACCACCTATGGGCCAGCTCAGAACCCCAGCCGTGGGCCGCCATCACCGCCCAGCTCCAAGCCGATCCCGACCCGCGGCGCAGCATCGACGCCAGCGTCCGGGCCACAGAGGCCGTACTCGACGAAACCACCCGCCAAGACCCCCTCACCCGACTCGTCGCCGTTCACCAGACCGCCGCGGCACACGGCCACCGCTTCACTGCCGTGCTCGCCCACGACACCGCCACCCAACCAGAGACCCGACACAGCGGCGACGACAACCACCCGGAGGCCACCACAGCCGCCAAGGCCCTCACCTACGGCGTCGCCGACGCCGAAGACCCCCAACTGGTACAAGACATCGCCGAGACCATCGCCAGCCTCCAAGCCAACCCCCACGCCGGCCGCCAAGCCGCCCTCAGCCGATGACCGCCTCCTCGAACGACGGCCACCAGGCAGGCTACTGGGGCGGCTTCGACACCGAGGACGCCGTCGACTTCACCCGGTCCTGGCTCACCGACAGCCCGGGCCCGTCCCGGTCCCAGCAACTCGCCACCTGGCTCGACACCCGCCAAGCCCGCGTCGAGCTGCTACCGGCCGAGGCGGCCCTGGAACCCGGCTACATCCGGCTGCGCCACGGAACAATGCAGCCAGACACGTTCCGCCTGCACCCCGGCCAGTTCTTCGCCACCGGCGCCGACACCGGATACGGCTACGCCTGTAGCCCCGGCCACCCCGACGGAGCCGTCATACCCGTCGACGTGCCCCGCAGCGCCCTGCAGCAAGCGTCAATGGACACACCCATGCCCCACGCCCGCCCAGGCCACGACCCCGGCGGGCTGGCCCGAGCACGCCGCTGCGCCGGCCCTGGTGTCCCCTGGGTAATCGACACCACCTTCGGCGAAGTCGCCTCCCTTCGAGCCGCCGCGTACACCAGTGTGATAGTGCACCGGGCGATCCCTGCGGCCCTCATACGCTCACACCTCGACGACCAACTACGGCACCGCCGGGCACTCGCAGACACCCACGCCCAAGACCTTGACGACCCATGCCTGCTGTGCGGAGCGAACCAGCCCCACCACGAAGCCGGATGTCCGGTGCCCAGGCGGGACGCCACGGCAGCAGCCGTCCGCAGAGGCAAACCCCGCCGCGCCGGACTCGGACTGTAGGTGAGATGCACGTCCGATAGGCCTCTACGTGCCGGATCATCTGCATCGCCGCGCCCTGCCTCAGCGTGACGGACAGGGCCCTTGCAGTCCGTAGGACTTCGGGGAAATCCAGTCAGCATGATGCCGTGTGGTCTGACAACGCTACGACGGTGGAGGGCAAGACTGCTCACTGCGGCAGCGTCTGGGCGTAGTGCTGTTCCCATTCCCTGGGTCGGAGGATGGGTCCTCGCCCGAGCAGTCCCGCGACTACGAGGCATTCGTCGGTCCCGCCCGTCCAGTCGGCCTTTGCCTGGTCCTCGCCATGCCGCCAGGACCATGCTCTGAGGATGTCGAGGAGAAACTCGCCATACGCTGTCCACGTCACCAACGCGTAGAAGAGGAAGCACCACCCCATGATCCCGGGGGGCTGGGTGAGCGCCCGGATCGCCCGGGCTGCGGCGCCTAGACGCTAAGCGGCAGTCAAGCGCCCCCCGAGCCGGTCGTCCCAATCGCCCGACAGCTCGCCCGCTGACCAATGCGCAGGTCGTGGTGAGCTGTCGGGGCTCCGGGGAGCGGCCACCACTTTCCGTGGTTGCTGGCCGTTGCCCGTCGTAGGTGAAGGCCTCGCGAAGCGTCGAGCAGTGCACAGCCGAGGCCTTCGGCTTGGCACGCTGTCGAGGCCGCACCGGCGATTATGCGGTGCCGCCTGGCGAAGGGCGGAAGGGGCCTAGCCGAGGACGTTGGGGCGTCTGTTGATTCTGCGCCAGGCGTCTTGCTGCGCGCAGAACGGCCTCGCCTTCACCGCCAGCAGCGGGTCGCCGCGCCGAATGTGACGAGCCATCACCCAGCGACAAGGACTAGGGGGCGGAAGCCCGCGAGGCCTCTGATCGTCTCGGCAAGGCCCAGAAGGCTGAGCAGCTGGTAGAGCCCGGCGCATAGGGTTCGGGTGGCGCGGTAGTCGGCCAGCGTCTCCGCGAAGCCCGTGAGTGGCTTCAAGGCGAGATCGAGGCTCGTCAGCGGCTTGCCTGTGTGCAGCTCGCGTCCGGTGCGGGCCATGTCCTCGCCGCACTCGACTATGCGGGCGTGAACCACTGCCACCTCTGCGTTCCCGGTGCATCGCTGAAGCTGCTCGCTGCGCTCCGCGGCGGCCTCGGCAGGTGTCATGGCCGCGGAGTCTAGGCCGTGAGGCTGCGGTAGTGATGTGGAGTCCGCAGAGCGCTGAAGTAGTGGAAGCCCATCTGATCGATGATGCGGCAGTCGCGGGTGTTCTGGCGGGGCCGCGGAGCCGAGCGCGCTCACCCGGTCCAGATCGTGTTGACGCCGATCAGCGAAATTCCTCAGAGTTGATCAGCGGAATTCCTCGTTTTGGGGTGGTTGGATTGTAGTTGTGTGTTGTTGGTTGCGGGCTTGGTGGGCTCGTAGGCGGTAGCCGGGCCCACCAAGGCGACTGAGCACGGTACACCTGCAGGCACGGGGAATCTGTCCTGACGTGCGCGTCCTGCCACCTAGTCGATCTCAGCAGGGCCCGCCGCGCCGCTAAATTGGTGGGCCAATCAACCCGAGAAGCAGCCCAGTGATGAGCATGACACATCACGCGGCGAAATCCGCTCCCTGTTGCACCTTGGTGACCGGTAGGAGATAAATCCTCCATTGTGTTGGACGCGCTGGATGCAACTGTAAACAGGATACGCGGTATTGGTCTGAGTTGCGATCCGTCAACAAGGGTGGAGGGGATAAGCCGCCCTGCTGCACGAGCGATCCCAAGAATGGGCGGACAAGTTGCGGCGCAGCAGGACGGCTTTCCCCTTTGAGGTTCTCTGATGTTCGATGCCGATGGCGGTCTCGGGAGGGGATTGTTCTCGTCAGAGACAGCCACAGCTTCGATCACCATTGAAACCCAAGAAGGTCACGCTAGAGGCGGTCACGCCTCGCACGCAAGTCGAAGATTCATCAGAACACCCCCGCTGCGTCCAAGCCGATCAAGGCCTTAGAGGGAGCCCTCTTCATGGGAGTTCTTCCATCCCCATGGAACCGGTCGGCATCGTGTCGGTTAGTTCAAGGCGTTCCGAGTGTGGTTGAGCGGGGAGTGACCGAACGCGAAACGGGTCCGCGCAGCCACTGCGCTGCAACGCTTGGCGTCATCGTGAGCCAAGCAGCCAAGGGTACAATTCGCGCACTCGTGTTCGCGGACTCCTATTCGACATGGCCACTCGACAAGAGGTCGATAGCATGTCGCCGTTTGAGGCGCCGCAAGGGGAGTCGATCTAATGAGCGCAGACCGTAGCCCGATCATCAAGTTGGGGCTGGCGGCGTTGCTGATGGCCGGCTTGTGGGCGGCCGCGCCCCGCGTTGCCCACGCGGCGCAGCCCGACGCCGTCCCGCCGGCCTCCTACGAGGACATCCAGTTCATCTTGAGCACGTTCTCGTTCCTGGTGTGGGGGGCACTGGTGATGTGGATGTGTGCCGGATTCACGATGCTCGAGTCGGGCTCGGTCCGCACCAAGAACGCCTCGATGATCTGCCTCAAGAACGTGGGCATCTTCTCGATCGCCGGGCTCGCGTATTATTTCGTGGGCTACAACCTTATGTACGTCGGCGTCGGCGAGGTCGTCGGCACGCTCGAGTTCCTCTACGGCCCCACCGACGCGGAGGTGCTGCTGTTCGAGGGTGCGACAGGACGCATGGCGGAGGTTCTCAGCAACGGACACTCCACAATGTCGGCCTGGCTCTTCCAGATGCTCTTCGTGGCCACCACCGCGTCGATCGTCTCCGGCGCCATCCTCGAACGGGTCAGGCTCTGGGCGTTCTGGGCGTTCACGCTTGTTCTCACCGCGTTCATCTACCCAATCGCCGGCTCCTGGTCATGGGGCGGCGGATGGCTCAGCGATCAGGGCTTCCAGGACTTCGCCGGGGCCACCGCCGTTCACACCGTGGGCGGGAGCGCTGCGCTGGCCGCGCTGCTCGTCGTCGGGCCCCGCCGCGGCAAGTTCCGTCCCGACGGCAGCGTGAAGGCCACGCCGCCGTCCAACGTGCTAGTGGTGACCCTAGGGGTCTTGATCCTTTGGCTCGGCTGGTTCGGGTTCAATGCCGGCTCGCAACTGGCGCTGTCCACTCCGGCGGACGCGGTGATCATGAGCAGCGTCCTGGCCAACACCAACCTGGCTGGCGCCGCCGGGCTGATCGCCGCGGTGATCGTGGCCCGCCCGATCTTCGGCCGCTTGGGGCTGGCCTCCAGCCTCAACGGCGCTCTGGCCGGCCTGGTGTCCATCACGGCCGCACCGAACATCGCCGACAGCTGGTGGGCGGTCATCATCGGCGCCGTCGCCGGTCTGCTCTGCTCTCTGACGACCCGAATCCTGGAGCGGCTGAGGCTTGACGATGTCGTCGGCGCCGTCCCTGTGCATCTCGTGGCCGGCATCTGGGGGACATTGGCTGCGAGTCTCTCGGCCGGAGCCGACTTCGGTGTGCAGCTGCTGGGGGTGGCGTCGGTCGCGGCCTTCACGTTCATCACCTCCCTCGTCGTGTGGAAGGTGATCGACCTCACCATCGGCATGAGGGTGTCCCGCGACGTCGAGTATGTCGGCCAAGACGTGGGCGAGCTCGGCATCGAGTCACACCCCGAGTTCGTGCTCGTGCCCGAGGACTTCGACGACTACCGGGAGCCGCTCGATTCTCGCAGCCGGCGCGGGCGCCGGTCCCGACGACCGCGGGACCGCAACGAACCCCCGATGGATCCTCGCCTGCGCGTCCCGCCCGGCGGATGGCCTCCGGGAACCAGCGCGCCACATCCCGGCGCCGTACCTCCGCCCGGAACGCTGGCCGGTGCGCCTCGACCCAGCACTGGCGTGCCCGGTGGATCGCCGCCCAGCGGGTGGCCTCCGCCCGGAGCGCCACATCCCGGTGCTGCCCCTCCGCCCGGAACGCCGGCCGGTGCGCCGCAGCCTGGTCCTCCGGGAACCAGCGCGCCACATCCCGGCGCAGGTCCTCCGGGAACCAGCGCGCCACCATCGGATCGTCGCGGCTAGCCTGCCCGGGTCCGCAGGGAGGCGGGTCCCGCCCTTAGCCGCCGCTCCAAGCGCCCGGCAGGCACAGGACCCCTCGGCGGTCGTTGCGCCGTATGGTCACCTCCAACCACTGCTCGACGACGAGGGCGGCCTGCCTGCTCAACGTCAGCTCGCCGAGCCGGGATTGCAGCACGATGCCGTCTCGCGACGCCAGCCGGATCGGCGGATCGGTCCGCACTCGCAGAGACCCGTCGTAGTTTGGATTGGCCGCAACCGGAAGGTAGCTCCCCAGTTCGGCGAGAACAGACCCGCGGCCGCGCACGAGGACGGGGAATTCGTAGCTCGTGTACGCGATCCACACTTCTCGGTCGCTGCGCACGAAACCCGCGCCGCGCACCGGAGGCAGCTCGCCACCCCCGTGGAGCAGCCACTGGCGCAGCTTGGTCAGCGCGAGGACGGCGGCGCCGGCATGGTCGCCGCTGCTGTTGGCCAGACCGGCATAGAGCCGATGCACGTCAGCGGCAGTGATCCTGCTGATGTCGCGCGTGTCCGCCGCATACCCGCCTGCCTCCGCGATGCTCTCCAACTCCGAGTAGGTGTACATCCTCCTTTACGGCCCCTCGAACGGTACTCAGCTGCCCCGTTGCATCCGCCAGAGGTCGCCGGCCGAGCGGATGATGGCGTCGGTGAAACCGCGGCAGGTGATGGAGCGGGTCGCCTCGAAAGCCCGCATGTCGACTCTTTCTGCGAGGTCTTCCGCCACTCTGCATGCCTGTGCGACGGGGTCGCCGGTCGTCACCGCGTCGAGGAAGCCCGCTTCGACTGCCTCCCCGGGCGAATAGAGCTGCGCCGTGTTGCATGCCAACGTCATATACCGGGGCGAGAGCCGGCTCCGAGCTAGCTCGATCGCCAGCTCGGGAACCTCCATTCCGACAGCCACGTAGTCCATGCCGATCTTGTAGTCGCCGGCGGCACCGATCCGGTAGTCACAGGCCAGCAGGCAGATGGAGGCCGCTCCCACCGCGGTGCCGGTGCATGCCGTAACGACTGGGCGGGGGAACTCCACCAGCCGCAGGATCAGCTCGGTGGCACCATGGAGCAGATCGCTCGCGGGTTGTCCGCCGGCGCGGAAGACCTCCTGATCGAGCCCCTCGGAGTAGAAGTCCGGACGGCCCGCGAGAACCAGCGCCTGAGCGTGATCCTGCGCGCTGCGTAGAGCGTCCACCATCTCGCGGGCGACTTCGACGCTGATGGTGTTGCGGTGTCCGTCGTCGACGGTCAGCAGATGAACGGCCCCAGACGTGCTCAAGATCACGGACATCTGCGAGAGGATACCGCCCGTGAGATTGCTTCATGTCGCCGGGCGGCTCACTTTCTACCGTGCCCGGTCACCGCAGCGGCCGCCTCCGAACGCGGCCGCTGCGCTGGCCGCACCCCGCCCGGCGAGGGCCGTCCATGGGCGGCCTGTCCGCTAACGGTAGCGATGCTGCCCCTTGTGTTGACATACCATGCAAGACAGACATACCGGGACCTACGTACCTAGTTACCCGCAGCCGGGCGGTTTAGGGGACGGCGGCGACGATCTCGATCACGATCAGCGCTGCGAACATCACGGCGGCGACGGTGAGCTGCACGTAGACCCAGAGGCGCTGCCGCGCCCGCACCGGCTCTAGGTCTGGTTGGCGAGGCGTTTGGCTGCCCGGAGGACGGCTTCGCCGTCGGGTGCGGGTGGTGTGTTGAGGACGGCCTGGGCGATGTTCTCGGCGGTGTCGGGGATGCGCTCGGGCATCTGCCGGTGTTCGTCCTTCTCGTCGGCCATCTCGGAACTCCTATCGTCGGGGTGTCTCATAGCGTAGTCGGTGCTTGTCCACGGCGGCGATAAGCAGCTCTTCGACGACCAGCAAGCCGAGCGACACGACGATCCCGGCCAGCCACCCGGCCGAGGCGATGGCGGCGCCCATCCCGATCCGGCTGAGCAGCCGCAACGTCAGTTTGATGGCGACGGCGGTAGCTATGCGGCGAGCGACCTTGCGGCCCCAGCCCATAGGTGGCTCCCCTCGTGCGGGCTGAGTGTTGGGCCGTACCAACGCTGTGCGCCAAACCCGAGGGGAGCCATGCCAGCACTCGGACCACATGGATGATTTGGCGCTCGACGAGCCCGGCAGACCCGTCAGCATTGGTACGGCGACTACACTCTAGACGGGCCGCTCCGAGCGTGCCCGAGCACCCAGCGTCGCTAGAGGATCCACCAGACGAGCAACAGGATCCCCACAACGGTGGACAGCACCACGACAGTCGCGAGGACGGCGCAGCCGAGATGATCGGCCTGCGCCCGGCGCGGTGTGCGCACCTAGTACCGAGGGAAGTCCGAGAGATCTCGGATCGCCGCGGCCATCCCGAGGTCCATTAGCAGCTCGTACAGCTCGGCGCATCTGGCCCGGGTGGAGCGGTAGTCCTCCAGCGTCTCTCCGAAGGTGCCGATGCGCTTGGGGACGTTTAGCACGGTCTTGTTGCGGCGAACACTCTGGCTGATCTGCCGCATAGCGTCGCTGTCCTCCCGGATCCGGGCGCGGAGCGCTGCTAGTGCTCGCCGGGTCTCCGCATACTCCTGGAGTCGCCCGTTGCCCTCCGCTGCGACTTCGGTCGGGGTCATGGCAGCGGAGCCTAGGCGACGAGTTCGGCGTAGGGGAGGCGACGGCCGTCGAGGGCGGCAGCGACCCGGCCGATCCGTTCTCCGGCGGTGAGGTGGCGCATGTAGTGGCGTCCGCAGAACTCGGTGATGTAGCGGTGGAGATGCTGGGGCGATATCTGGTGGTAAGTGCCGTAATGGCCGCGCTTGAACAGCGCCCAGAAGCTCTCGATCCCGTTCGTGTGGCAGGAGCCGTCGACGTACTGGCCGCGGCTGTGGTTCACCGATCGGTGCCGGGGCAGCCGGGCGTAGATCTTCGAGTCGTCGGTGTAGACCATCACCGGCCCGGTCGTGTGGTCCCGGAGGAACTCGCGGGCCGTAGCCGAGTCGTCTCGGGCGACCGCCTCGGCAGCGACATCGCCGGTCGGGCGGTCCCTCACGCCCATCACGGGCACTAGGTGGCTGTTCGAGCCGTGGATCCGCTGACGCCGGACAGTGGCGTGCATGTTCTTGGCCTTCCGCCGATCCAGGCCGTGTCGGTCTCGACCGGACCGGCGAACGGCTGGGGGTGGTTCTCCCAGGCGGCGCGGATGCGGTGCGCCAGATACCAGGCCGTCTTCTGAGTCACGCCCAGATCGCGGTGCAGCTTCAGGTTGGAGACGCCTTTGACGCTTGTCGACATCAGGTAGATCGCCAGCACCCACACCCGACACCCCAGCTTCGACGCGTGCATCAGCGACCCGGTCTTCACCGAGAAGTTCCGCCGACAGGACCGGCACCGATACGGCTGCGGCTTGCGACTCGCCCGCTCCGCCACGTTCTCGGAGCCGCAGAACACGCAGTGCACACCGTCGGGCCAGCGCTGCTCGACGAACCACGCCTCGGCCGTGTCGTCGTCGGGGAACTTGGCGAACAGCTCCGGGAGGCTCATCGATCCACTCATGGACGCAGATTACCCAAGGGGTGAGACAGTCCGGGTAACTAGGTACGTAGGTCTCGACATACCTCGCGGACGATGGCAGGCCGGGAACGGTCGAAGCGCTCCCGGCCCGTAGCTCGTCTTGGCGGCGGCCGATGACGTACGGGCATTTCGTACTTCGCTTAAAGGTGATACTCTCTCTGTCATGCCTGATTTTCGTATATAAGCGAAGTTAGGTGTAGAATTCTGTGTGTTCGTCTATCGTTGAAATCGCAGAACCATGAGGGAGGCGAGGCAAGTGCAGGCGAATCCACACCCGGTTGAAGCGCTCGGATCCGACTTGCGAG
>VYCW01000044.1 GCA_009843735.1 Acidimicrobiaceae bacterium
CTTGGGTGTGGGGGTGCTGGCCAGTTCTCGGGAGGTTTGTGGTGGCTGGAGTGCGTACAACCAACCCGAGATCTTGAGGACAGGCCGGTGACGGACGGCGCCGTGCCCGACAACTGGTTCTTCCGGGACGGCGCGCCCGCGGGCGGGCCGCTGGTGATCCTCGACCTCGACGGCGTGATCTCCAATGCGACGCACCGCCAGCACTTCCTGCGGGGCGACCGCAAGAACTGGCGGGGCTTCTTCACCAACGCCGGCCTCGACCCGCCCTATGACACCGGCCTGGCCCTGGCCGCCTCGATCGGCGATGACCACGCGGTGGCGATCCTGACCGCCCGCCCCCACTACGTGGCCGACATGACCCGGGCCTGGCTGGCCACCAACGAGGTCCGCCACGACCTGTTGATCCTGCGCCCCCGCCACGGCCGCGGCAGCGGGGGCCCCTCGGCGGACTTCAAGCGCCACGAGATACACCGCCTGCGAGCCGCCGGCTTCGAGGTCGCGCTGGCCATCGACGACGACGAGCGCATCATCGAGATGTACCGCTCCGAGCACATCTTCGCCCTATACACCCACTCCGGCTACTACGAGCGCTGACGCCGGCAGGCCGAGCGAGCGGCCGAACCACGTCGGCGCTGGGATCCGGAGGGCGCGGTGTGGGTGGCGAGGCGGCACCCTGCTCGCCTTGGGGGTCCGTTCCGGCTGCTGCGAGTGTCGATGCCTGGGGCCGAGCGGGCGAACCACGTCGGCGCTGGGATCCGGCGCGCGCTGTGCTTGGTGGGACGACACCCGTGTCCCTGAACCCCCGGCGGGCTCTTACCTTCGGCCGGTAGGTTGGGGGTCACCGCGGAGGTGACGGACGATGTGGAACACGGCCAAGACGTTCACGCTGCTGGCCCTGATGGGCGGCCTGTGCATAGTGATCGGGGCGTACTTCGGGCAGGGCGGCCTGATTCTGGGCCTGATCTTCGCCCTGGTGCTCACCGGCGGCTCCTACTGGTTCAGCGACAAGCTGGCCATCGCCTCGGCCCGCGCCCAGCCGGTGACCGCCCAGGACATGCCCCAGTACTACGAGATCATGTCCGACCTGTGCCGCCGGGCGCAGATGCCGATGCCGAAGCTGTACGTGTCGCCCAACCCGCAGCCCAACGCCTTCGCCACCGGCCGCAACCCCAACAACGCCGCGGTGTGCATCACCGCCGGGCTCACCCAGGCCATGGGCTGGGACGAGGTCCGGGGCGTGCTGGCCCATGAGCTTGCCCACATCCGCAACCGCGACATCCTGATCGGCTCGGTGGCCGCGGCCGTCGGCATGGCGGTCACCTTCGTGGCCCACATAGCCATGTGGGGCGCCATGTTCGCCGGCGGCCGGGGCGACGACCGGGGCGGCAACCCGCTCGGCCAGCTGGCTCTGGCCATCCTGGCCCCGATCGCGGCGGCCATGATCCAGGCGGCCATCAGCCGCAGCCGGGAGTTCCAAGCCGACGCGTCGGCGGCCAAGCTGATCGGCGACGGCCGTCCCCTGGCCCGGGCGCTGGGGAGTCTGGAGACCTACGCCCAGCGGATCCCGTCGGGCGTGAACCCGAGCCAGGCGTCGAACTACATCATCGACCCGCTCAAGGCCCAGGCCCGGGGCGGCGGCGGGGGAGGCTTCGGTAAGATGTTCTCCACCCACCCGCCCACCGCCGAGCGGATCCGCCGCCTGGAGTCCGGCAACTGGCAGTAGTTCACCCAAGCCCGGATCGCTTCAAAGGCTCCAGCTTCCAAACCCCTAGTCAGGCACGTCGGTCTGGCCGTGCTCGTTGTTGCCCCAGCAGACGAGGGTGCGGTTGATGCGCAGTGCGCAGGTGTGGCTGCCCCCCGCGGCGACCTGCGTATAGGTCCCGGCGGTGCTGGCCGTTTCGACGGGCGGCTCGGTTCGACCGTGGCCGTCAAGGCCCCAACAGGCGATGCGGCCGTCGTTGCGCACTCCGCACGTGTGCCGAGAGCCCGCGGAAAGGGACTCGAACTTTCCGCCGGGGGCGTCGGTCTGCCCGTCCCGGTTGAATCCCCAGCAGGCGATGGTGCCGTTGGTTCGCAGCCCGCACGAGTGCCGGTCACCGGCGGTCACAACCCGGAATTCCCCGTCGGGGGCGTCGATCTGGCCGTGCTGGAACTCCTCGCTGGTGTCGCCGCCCCAACATGTGATCGTGTTGTCGGTCCGCACCCCGCATGAATGGGCCCATCCGGCGGCAACCGCCTCGAACCTGCCATCGGGCGGGCTGGATTGCCCGTAGCTGTTGTCTCCCCCGCACAGGACGGTGCCGTCGGGGCGGAGCATGCACGCGTGCCAGAGGCCGGCGCTCACCGCGGTGAAGGTCCCCGGAGCCAGAGCGGCCAGCCTGGCAGCGTCCCCGTCGGAGCCCCAGCACGCGAGAGTTCCGTCGGTGCGCAGCCCGCACGAGTGCCGCCACCCGGCGGAGATCGCGCTGAACTCTCCGGCCGGCGGGTCGGCCTGGCCGTGCTCGTTGTCGCCCCAGCACTCGACCGTGCCGTCGGTGCGCAGCCCGCACGAGTGCTCGACGCCGGCTGCGACGGCGCGGTAGGTCGGGGCCTCGAGCGAGGGCCCGTCGACAACGCCGAAGGCCATGTGGCTCCTGACGTAGCCCCAGCAGGTGACGGTGCCGTCGGCTCGTAGTGCACACGAGTGCTGGGGACCAGCCACGACCGCTTCGAAGGTGCCTTCGGGCGCGTTCCTTTGCCCGTTGTTGTTCCTGCCCCAGCACTTGACTGTGCCGTCGGTGCGCAGCCCGCAGGAATGCTCCCGGCCGGCACTGACGGACTCGAAGGTTCCGCTGGGCGGCTTGGCCCTGTTGTTCTCGTTGTCGCCCCAGCACTCGATCATCCCCCCCATGCGCAACCCGCAGCTGTGCCGGCCACCGGCGGTCACAGACTCGAATGCGCCCGCGGGTGCGTCGGTCTGCCCGCTGTCGTTACTGCCCCAGCACGCGATGGCTTGGTCAGCGCGCAGACCGCAGCCATGCGCACCCCCCGCGCTGATTGACACGAAAGTGCCGTCGGGCGGGGTCGACCGGCCGTGCCTGTCATCGCCCCAGCAGGCGACTGTGTCGTCGTGGCGAAGTCCGCACGAGTGCCAAGATCCAACGTCCACGGCCTTGAATCTTCCCGATGGCGGGTGAATTTGGCCCACATCGAACACCAAGCTGCCTACTCGGCCCGGAGTGGCGCCCCAGCATTGGATCCTGTCATCGGTGCGCAGACCGCAACCGTGAACACCACCCGAGCTGACGGCTTTGAAGGTCCCTGCGGGGGGTGTGGCTCGTCTGGCTATGTTGCTGCCCCAGCATGCGATCCTGCCGTCGTCTCGCAGACCGCATACATGTTCGGACCCCGCTGTGACTGAAGTGAACGGCGCGTCCGCGGCTACCGACTGGCCCCGATTGTTGCGGCCCCAGCAAGCGACGGCGCCGCCACTGCGAATTCCGCAGAACCGTGAGCTCCCTGCAACGATGCTCTCGAAGGACCCGGAGGGAGGCACCGCTTGGCCGTACGAATTGCTGCCCCAACAGGCGAGCCCGCCATTGTCCCGTACCCCGCAGGTCGTAGAGCCGGAAGCGACAATGGTCTTGAACTTCCCGCTTGGACCGTCCACTGCCCCGGCATAGTCGCTGCCCCAGCAAACCACGGTGTCATCGGCGCGCAGCCCGCATGAGTGCGCGCGACCGGCGGTCACGGCCTTGAAGGTCCCCTGTGGAGCTTCCGCCCTGCCGTCACGGTCGACGCGTCCACTGCTGTACGTGGTCGAGTTGGCTCCCCAGCACTCGATGGTGTCGTCGGTTCTCACACCACATGAGTGTCTCCAGCCGACGGCCACAGACTTGAACGTGCCCCGCGGCGGTTCAGACTGGCCGTAGTAGACCTCGCCGTTTGGCTCGTCGTGGTTGCTGCCCCAACACGCGATCGTGCTGTCGGTGCGCAGCCCGCAAGAATGGTAAGTGCTGACCCTGATGGTGCTGAAGAGGTCCTCGGGAGGACTCGCCTGCCCGGCGTCGTTGTCGCCCCAGCATGCGACCGTGAGATCCGTGCGCAGCCCACACGAGAAGCGCGGTCCCGCGACCACGGTCTTGAATGTCCCGGGTGGAGCGACGGCCGCCCCCGTGTAGTCGTCCGCGCCGCCGTTGTTGCCCCAGCAGACGACAGAGCCATCGGTGCGCAGAGCACACGAATGCCCGCCTCCGGCCGAGACGGCTCTGAACCTGCCGCCGGGAGCGTTGGACTTTCCGTACAGGCTGTCTCCCCAGCAGGCGATGGTGGCATCGGCTCGCACCATGCAGGAATGGCTGGCGCCGAGGTCCAGCTTCGTTGGAGGATCGAAGTGGGCCTGGGACTCGACGTAGGCGATTGCTCGGCTGATGAAGACCGCCATCTCGGCTCGTGAGGTCGGCCGGCTCGGGCAGTAGTTGGGGCGGTCGTCGCATCCGGCGGTGATGCCCATCGCTGCGATTCGGTTGATGTCGTCCTCGTGGCTGTTGCCCTCGACATCACCGAATCCGGCTGGCTCGGCCGGGGGAAAATCGAACGCCCGGGCCAGGAACGACGCCATTTGGGCCCGCGACACCGTGACGTCGGGCCGGAAGGTGCCGTCGGTGTATCCCGCGGTGACGCCGAGTTCGGCGAAGCGCTCGATGTGAGCGGCCCACCGGTGCGAACCGTCGACGTCCGAGAACCGGGTGTCGGTCACGGTCGCCGGGTCCGAGCCATCGAGGACCCGCACTATCCACACCGCCATCGTCTCGCGCTTGAGCGGCGCGCTCGGACAGAACATCGCCTCGCCGCACTCGGTGCGGTCGAAGATGCCCTTGCCTTCCAGAACGGCGATGTGCTCGAGGGCCCAATGCCCGGCCACATCGGTGAACAACGACTGCGCGGATTCCGGGGCGTCCTGGGCTCCGGCGGTAGAGGCCGCTACCAGCGACGCGGCCAACGCCAGAAGGCTGGCGAGCACCGCCGTGCGGTTCAGAGTTCCGCGGCGAGACTGCTGCCTGTGATCACCCACAGTGGCTGCCCCCTATGCCCTCGATGCCGAGAGCACGCTACATCAGGCCTGCCGAGCCTGTCCCGCCGGTAGTAGCGGATACTTGGGCGAGAGCGACAGCGAGGGCGAGGGCGGGGCGAGAGCGAGCGGAGCCGATCAGTCGCGGAAGTTGACGTATTGGAGGGGGACGTCGAAGTCGGCTTCCTTCAGCGCGGCGATCACGGCCTGGAGGTCGTCGCGCTTCTTGGACTGCACCCGCAGCTGGTCGCCCTGGGTGGACGACTGCACGCCCTTGATGCCGAGGCCCTTGATGAACTTGTTGAGCTCCCGGCTCCGGTCCGACGAGATGCCGGCCCGCAGTGCGGCCACCTGGCGCACGGTGGCCCCGGCGGCCTCCTGCACCTTGCCGTAGTCGAGCGCCTTGAGCGACACCTTGCGCCGCACCAGCTTCTCCTCCAGCACCTGCCGGGCGGCGGCCAGCCGGTCCTCGGTCGACGAGTTCAACATGATGGCGCCCTCGCCGAGCGCCACCGACGTGCCGGTGTTGCGGAAGTCGTAGCGGGTGCTGACCTCGCGGGCGGCCTGGTCCACCGAGTTGCGGACCTCCTGCATGTCAAGCCGGCTCACTACGTCGAAGGTGGGCATGGTCAGCCAATCGGTAGGGGATTCGGGACGGGATTTCGGGCTGCGATGGTATCGTGCGGGCCGATTTGGGTCGGTGCCCGAGCGGCCAAAGGGAACGGGCTGTAAACCCGTCGGCTCAGCCTACGGAGGTTCGAATCCTCCCCGGCCCACATCACATACACATAGGGGGCTTGCCTGAGGGGCGCAGCTGCCCAAGCCGTCGGCTGCACCCGCCGCAGGTCAGGTGAGCATTCGCTGCATCACGACGACGTCGAGCCAGCCGCCGAACTTGCGGCCCACCTCCCGCTCGGTGCCCACGATCTCGAACCCGACCGCCCGGTGCAGCCCGACGGACTCCTCGCGCCCGCCGGCGATGCGGGCGATCATGGTGTGGAAGCCCCTGGCCTCGGCCAGCTGCACCAGCTCCTGCATGAGCCGCTGGCCGATCCCCTGGCCCCGAACGGACTCGTCGACGTACACGCTGGACTCCACCGAGGTCCGGTAAGCGGCCCGGGGCCGGTACTCGCTGAGCGAGGCGAACCCCACCACGTCGCCGCCGGTCTCGGCCACCACCACCCCGAGGGCGCCCTCCCGGTCGAGCAGCCAGGCCTTCTGGTCCTCGAGGGTGCGGGGCACGAGGTCGAAGGTGTGGGTGGTGTGCTCCACCTCGTGGTTGTAGATCCGGCGGATCGCCTCGGCGTCGGCCACCGTGGCCAGCCGGATCACCACGTCATCCGTCCCGTGAGGGCCCATGCCCCGAGGCTACGACCAAGCCCCGCCGACAGTGACTCCCGCTACAAGGGTGCTGACAAGGCCGACCAGTCCCCGCCGGCAGCCTGAAACTCGATGCGTAGCACTCGCACACCGGGCTTTCGGTGCCCAGTGCCCCGAGTCCGGAGTTCGTTGCAGATGTCATCCAGATTTCTCGGTGCGGTTGGGGTGGCTTGGCGACACAGAACCCAACCGAGATTCCGCCGTCTGAACCAGCCACCTGACGAACGACTCAGGACACTCGGGCTGTTGGATTGTCAAGAAGCGAAGGACCACCGAGACGGGGACCCGCAGGTCCAGACCGGGCCCCGACCCGGCTAGGGGGCTCGGGCTGGTCCCCAGCGGGTGCGGATGGGGGGCTCCAGCACGAGGCGTCCGTTGCGGCGTAGCACCTGCCATTGGTTGTGGTGGACCTTGTTATGGCAGTGCCAGCACAGCAGCGTCATGTTGGCGACGGTGGTGGGGCCTCCCCGGCAGACGGGTCTGATGTGGTGGGCCTGGCACAGGGCCGGGTGGCAGCCGCAGCCGATGCAGCCGCCGTCGCGGGCGATGAGCGCCTTGAGCTGAGCGGCGGTGGCGGTGCGCTTGGTGGTGCCCTGCCACAGCGGAGTGCCCGCAGTGTCGTAGAGCACCCCGGTGAGGGCGGCGTTGCATGAGAGCAGGTCGAGCACGCTCGGGGGCAGCGGCTCCCCGGTGGCCAGCTGCGATACCAGGTCACCGGTGGCGGAGTCGACGTGGGACACCACAGCGATGTCCGCAATCGGCCGGCCACCGCGCTGCCGGCGACCGCAACTGCAGTCGCCGTCCGAGCTGCCCGTCGTTCTGCCCCTGGTCGTGGAGCCCCCGCTCGCGCCGTTGCCGCTCGGCGGGTCGCTCCGGTCGCTGCTGCTGTTGGTGGTGTCGTCGGGTGTGGCCGAGCCGCCGCCGGTGCCGTTGGTTCTGGCTGGGGCGCCAGCGCTGTTCGTTGCCGGCTTGCCGGCGTGGTCGTCGCTGGCCCGGCTGGCTGGGTCGCGGGTTCCGGCTGCGCCGCCCGCAGTACTTGTACCGCCGCTGGTTCGGCCGGTGCTGTTGTTGCCGGCTGAGCCATGGTCGCTATCGCCCGCGCCGCTGCCGGTTCGGCCGTCGACGTTGCTGTCGGTGGAGCTGTGGTCGCTGCCGCCGGTGCTGTTGTTGCCGGCTGGGCTGCCGGTGCCGTCCGAGCCGCCGGCGGGGTCGCCCCTGCCCGCAGCGCCGCCCGCAATACGGCCGACGCCGCTGCCGACATCGGTCAGGCCGTCTAGGGCGTCGGCCATGGCCTGGCCGAAGCCGCGCTTGTCGCCCCCACCTGCGCCCCCGCCGCCGCCGCCCGAGCCCGCACCGTCGGCGCGGCGCAGGCGGCGGGCCTCGGCTTCGAGCCGGTTGCGGATCCGCTCGCCGGTCACGGGGTCGAACTCGCCCTTCACATGGGTCATGCCGTCGTCGCCGTCCCACATGCGCAGCGAACGACGCTCCCGGCACCGCCGGTAGTCGGCCTCGCCGCCGTCGGCCTGGTGGCTCGCCGTCCACCGGCGTGCCTCCCGGGCGAACTGGTCGTCGGTCATCGACTCCGCCTTGGCCAGCAGGGAAGCGTCGGCCTCCACGGCGCCGGCCTCGACCCCCTCGGCGGCCTGCGCCAGCCGGGCCGCATTGGCGAACGACACCCGCCCCGACTCCAGCGCCTCCCGTGCCGCCGGCATCTCTTCGAGGATCCGGGCGGTGCGGGCCCGGCTCTCCGCCTGGCGCCGGGACACGCCGGTTGCGTGGCGCAGCACCCCGGCACCGCCGTCGCCGTGGCGCTCCAGCGCGGCCAGCGTTGCGGCTGCCCGCACCTGGTAGACAGCCAGCTTCGACTCGATCGCCTTGGACGTCTCCAAGTCCTGGAGAAGCTCAGCAACACTGCGGTCGCCGACCGACGCCAGCATCCGGGTGACCGCCGCTTCGGCCACTTCAGCCTGGGTCTGAGCTCCGGTAATGACCATGCACAGACTATGCCACAAAGGTATGACAAAGACTGAAAACTGCTGAGAACTCCAGCCCAGAGCCCAGCCGAGAGCCCAACGGGAACCCGCCTATAAGAAAGGAGGAATGCGCCGTTCAGAAGGTTGACGTTCTTGACGCACCAATGGAAGAATGGAGACACCAAAGGCACTAGTCTGCGGAAGCGAAGCCCGGTACCTCTCCGGACGGTGAGTGGCCGGGCTTCTGCGCGTGGCTACCGCCGCCCGTCTACGTCTACGACTCGATCGATCAGACCCTCCACGCGGAGTCGCCAATCTCTGCCAGCGCCATGGGCCCATGCCACGGCGTCCGCCACCCACAAGATTGGTTCCTCGTATCGGCTGAGATGCTTGTACTCAAGGTCCTTCGGCGCCGCCTGCTCCTCAGCGCCGGCCGGCTCCACCGAGACGGCTCCACTGATATAAGGAGCGCTATATGAAGGTGGCTGTGCTGGGATCCGGCGCCGGGGCGCTGGCTGTGGCCGCGGACATGTGTCGCCACGGCCGCCACACCGTGATGGCCGACCTCGACGACAAGTGGGATGACGAGCGCGCCAACGAGCGGACCGACGAGCGGGACGACCTGGAACCGGTCCGCGCTGCTGGCAGCATCACCGTCACCGCCGCCCGTCCCGGGGACGGCGAGGGCGACGGGGGCGACCAGCAGGACGACGACGGCCCCGGCACCAGCGACCGCCGCACCCGCACCTACCCAGTGGACGTGGCCGACTCGGTCAGCGAGGCCCTCGCTGGCGCCGAGCTCGTCGTGGTGGTGGCGCCGTGCGACGCCCACCAGCGCTGGGCAAGGGCCATCGCTCCCCACGCAACGCAGGACCACACGGTGCTGCTAGTGGGCGAGGGCGGCGGCGCCATCGTGGCCCGCCGGTCCATCGAGCCCCCCACCGTGGTCGCCGAGACCAACACGCTGCCCCACCGGGCCCGCGCCACCGGCCCCGCCACGGTCGACGTCACGGCCAAGCGAGGGGGCGTGCTGGTGGCGTCCCTGCCGGCCATCTCGCCCGACACCGCCCGGGTGATGGAGCTCATCGGCGACGTCTGGCCCCAGGCGGCCGCCACCGACACGGTGTGGACGACGGTGCTCACCAGCTACGACGCCCTCGAGGCCGCAGCCACCGGCGCCGCCGGAGCAGCCGACACCGACGCAGTCGAAGCGGCCGACGCCGAGCTGCGAGCCCTGAGACAGGCCCTGTTCTCCAGGGAGTCCCGCAGCTACGACGAGTTCCGAACGGCCCAGGGCCTCACCCCCGAC
>VYCW01000084.1 GCA_009843735.1 Acidimicrobiaceae bacterium
CCTTGCTGACCACGACCCGCCCGGAGCGGATCCCGATACGGGCACCCTGCTCGGTCACGTAGAGTGGTCTTGCGGCCGAGTCCCGGGGCGTGAGGCGACGGGGAGCCGCCGTGCTGCGCCCGGCATGGAGGTTGGTCTCGTCCGGCAGGCAGATTCCCACGAGCGAGCATCTCGGGCACTTCGGACTGTCGACGAGCGGCGCCGGAGCGTCGGGAGAGGCCGCAACCTCACGAAGCTCCTCGACGAGTCGAAGAGTGTGGGCCGACAGCGTGTCGTCGAGGGGGATCGTGGCCCGCTTGCGGGTCTCAGCGAAGTAGATCTGGCCTTCGGAGCACTCGTAGCCGTTGTCGCGCAGAAGCAGACCGATGGTGCACAACTGCACCTTCTCAGGCATCCAGGCCGGCCCGTGCATGGGCGGCCGCCCGCGCTTCACCTCCACGGGCACGACCTTGCCGTCCCTCTGCTCGATGATGTCGGCCTTGGCGATCAGGCCGAGCCGTTGCGAGCTCAACTCGACGGACTTCGCCTTCCTGAAGGGCGGATCGTCGGCCTCGCCCATCCGGCCCCCGCCGGCATCGACGGCCCGGTGGACATAGACCCCCTCCATCGTGTCTTGATTGTGTTCGAAGCGCGACTGCACCCACTCCAGGTAGAAGAGACGCGGGCAGTACTCAAACTCGTTGATCATCCGAGCGGGAACGAGTCCGGGAACTTCAGTCACGCGGGACCCGAGAGCCCTCGCCCAAGGAGCCGGCGCCGGGCAAGCGGCGCAAGCGGGCAGATCCTATTCACGCTGCCAGACCACACGAGGCGGGCCGAATGTTCCGTAACCTCCCTGGTCGCTGCGGCGGATCTGCGACTGCATGACCCGGCTCAACCCCCACGACCGATACCACTCCCCACGACGACGCGCTGCTCTGGTCTCCGCAGGCGCACCAACTTGGGCAAGGAGAGATCTCACCGCACGTCCGGTGGCCGGCACCGTCCACAACGGCCATACGAACCAGCCTCGCTTCCAGCCTCCCGAGCACCCCTGGGTCAGAGTCCCCTGCGGGGAGGCGAAGCACGGGTATCTGCTGAGCCCGAGGACCGCCAGTGCCTCCGCCCCCGGGTTGGTGCGTTTCGGATTCTGGGGCTTGGTCGGGTCGGCGTAGCTGAGGGCATGCAGTCGATCGTCCACGGTGTCCCACATGAGTGATTCCCGTTCGCTGTGATAGCTCCATGGCCTTGTCATGTCATCGACGATCTCCTCCTCGGTGACCTCACCAAGAATCGTGCGTGCCATGGAGACGAACTTCTGCTGCCCGGCAGTGAAGTACAAATCGGAAGGCTTGGCCTTGCGGCTGTTGTCCACGCTGTTCTCTGCCAGCAGACACGCGGCGAGCGATCCCGATGAGCCGGCGCCGCGGCCCCGACGGAGGTATCCCCGTATCTCCTCCGGCTCAAGCTTCAACCCAGGATGGATCGACTCGTCCAGCGCTGGCCCGTCAAGCCAGGCCGCCGCTACGGCACGGACCGCCCGGGCAACCTTGTCCAGGCCGCAAGCCGGACTGAGCACTGGATGCGGGATCGGGTCGTCGGTCCAATGCAGGCGAAGATCGTGGCCCTGCTCGACCAGAGCCACCTGAGTACCCAGCGCGGCCAGGAACCCCAGAGGATTGTCGCCCGGCAAGCCTCGAAGCAGCGTCACATCGGAACCGGTCACCGTGACTCCCCAGCCCCAGCGCCGGTCTCCTCTGCGCTTCGCTGCTGATCGGCCAGACGGAATATGGCCTCCAGCCAAGCCAGACCGTGACGACCGTAGCGTTCCTGCAAACGCCAGAACCGATCGGCCATCTCCAGAGCAAGTGGCGTCTCGGCAAGATCCGATGACACGCTCATGCGCACACTACCGGGAGCCCCCGCTGCCGCATCCGACCCGCCATCGGAAGCGGCGCTCAATCGAAAGGCGCCATCGCGCAACTGCCCAACTGCCGTCAACGACTGCGGACAGTCGTCCTTCCTGATCGGTGGCAACGGCCGGCCGTATCCGTGGTGGGTCCCGACCAGGTGGAGCACCAAGTCGGGGTCGTGGGCGAAGGAGAGCACGTCCGGACTGCTCTGCACGAGTGCGACGCTGCTGATCTCGTGACGCACCGGAGGCCACTTGTGCCAGCGGGTCCTCGCTCCACGCACGGATTTGGCCAGCGGTTCATCCGACCCGGCGATGAGCACCGGGTCATGGCCGAGCATCTGGGCCTGAAATCGAGAATCGATCTTGCCGAGGTCATGAAGCTCCCCCGCTAGGCGCAGATCCCTGACAACCTCCGTGGACAGCCCCAAGCGGCCGCCGTATTCCTCGGCCTTGGCCCCGACCCCGCCGAGGTGATCCCGAAGCTCCGTGCCCCTGCCCGTCAGGGACGGCCTGTCATCGAACTCGTCCAGGATCGCGGGATCAACGGCGGGCTCCACCAGCACGTAGTAGCCGTCCTCTGCGCCAGCGCCCACCAGTTCGATGTCGAAACGGCCACTGGCCCGCAAGCGCTCGGCCACCCGCACAATCCAGGGGGGAAGCGCGTCCGCGGGCAGGTCCAGCAGCGCTGCAAGCCATTGACTGATCGCCTCCCGCCTGGCGATCAGGGTGTCCTGTTCATCCCGCGGACTCGGAGACCTACTCAGCGCCAGCCCTTCGAGAAGACGCGGATCGAGCCGAAGCGTCGCTCGCCGCCCATGGGCGAGCTGCGCGTGATCGCCAAGGTCCTCCACGGGCTCGGGCGGAACATCCTCATCGGAGGCACCCAGTCGGGCTGAGGGGCGAGCTGAAGGATCCCACGTGCCCGCAGTCAGGCCGCCCATGGCCGGGTCCGCAATGAGCAGGTCTCCGGGCTTGATGTCCTCGACTCGCTCTAACGCCTGAGTGAGACCGTCCTCCTGGCCGGTCCAGCGGCGCACACTAAGCAACCGCCGTTGCGCCGGGTCCACTCCGCGTGCAGCATGTGGCCGATCGTCCTCCGGCGGTGCTGTGTCCGTGTCCGATACCGGTGCCTCCGCGGTGCGCCGTAGCCAGCCACGGACCGCGGACAAGGGCACCGCCAAGAACTCAGCGGGCCGCAGCGGCACTACCTTGAGCGCTTCATCGGATCGATCCCAGCGCCATGCGATGGAGACATCAGGCTCCCTCTGGCTGTCCTTGCCGTGCAGAAACTCAGCAATGGGTGGGTCCGCGACCGGCTCGGGACTCGTCTGTGACCATGCGTCCAGGTGCGTCGAAAGCAACAACGGTGCCTCCAGCTTCGGTGCCAGAGCATCAGCGCCAAGACGCGCCAAGAGACCGGCGCCGGGCCCGACATCGATCGCTCCATCGGTTGCATGCGACTGCAGTTCCTCCCACGTGTGCCGGGTGGCGTCGCCGTACACCGGATCGAGGCGGTTCGGCTTCATCTCCGAAGCAACGCCCAGGACCCAGCAGCGCGTCGGGCTCTCACGGTGCACGGCCAGGCTGCCGCGGCGGTCGAGACGGCCCAGACGCTGGCACAGACTGTCGATCGGCGCGGCCTCGCTGATGAGTGCGTCAAAGCTGAAGTCGGCGCCGACCTCAATGGCCTGCGTGGCCACGACCACGGTCCGCTCTTCGGGTGCCGAGTCCCGATCGGGATCTACGCAATGACTGATTCTGGCGAGGACTCCCTCCTTGTCGATCGGGCGCATGCGGCCCGTGACCAGGTAGGCCGCGAATCCGTGCTCCTGCAACAGCCTGTGGGTTTCGCGAGCGGTCCGGACCCGGTTGACGATGACTCCCGCACTGTTCTCGTCCTCTCGCAGTTCCTTCTTGATCAGCTCCAGAACCTTCTTGGGAACCGATTCGTGTGGCGGGCGGTTTCCGCTGATCGCCACCAGCGTCGCGCGCTTGGGTGCTTCGGCGATTTGCCTGAGCAGCGGCGACTGCTCCAAGTCGCCGTCCTGAAGCTCAAAGCGCCGACCGCTCGTGTCCGTCGGTGTGGCCGATATCTCCACGATCTTGAACCGGCGAGGCAGGAGTTCCGGGTTGACAGCACGAATCAGAGGCACCTCGCCGTCGGATGAGATATCCTGCAGCGTGGCTGCGAAGGCTCGGCTCAGATGCACCTCATCAAGGAGCACTAGGCAGTCGTTGCCGGCGAGTCCCCCATGGACGGAGCGCATCCTGCGGCTGGTGCCATAGCCCCTGAAGAGCAGGCGCGAACCGAACTGATCGACGGTGGACACCATCACCCACGGCTGATCCGGTCGTCGCGCCCACTCTCCGTCTACCGGGACTCCGCCTCGCAGAGCTGCGACTCCGAGCAGCTCATCATCACCCGTGAGTCCCTTCAGGCAGCTTCGCACATCTGCCAGAACTCCATCCGTAGCCGCAAGAATCCGGCTCCTGATGCGTTCCGCGCGCTCGTGGACCTGGTCCACAACGATGCGCCGATCGATGACGAACACGATCCGGCGAGGCGAGATGTCGGGCCTCGCCGCAAGCGTGAAGATGGCTGTGTCGAGCACAGCGGTCTTGCCGACGCCGGTCGGCAGGTCGATGACATTGGGCCAGCCGTCCCCTTCGAGGACCTGTCGGGTAAGGCGGCTCTGCCACGGGTACGGCTCGTATCCGTGAACGTCTAGGAAGTACGCGTCAAAGTCAGTGGCGGTTAGCTCACCCATCGTTCGCGCCCCTCGCTGGGAACCGCGTCATCGGCGGCCGCTTCGTCCAGGGGCCGCATCAGCCCCAGGCCTACGAAGCGTCCGCTGCCCAACACCAGCGGACCACGTACTGGCTCGGTGAACTCGACCGATGCATGCACGAGCCTTCGGACGACCTCCCCCCGGGTGCCGCCGCCCTGTCTGAACACGGGGTAGTCGTTCGCCGGGCGCGCTCCGACGAAGTGCGACACCAGAGACACTCGCACATCCGATGGTCTCGGCAAGCCGACATGCTCACAGGACTTGGCGACTGCCTCCTCGGCTCGCGCCCATGCTCTCGCTCTGGCTGCCGGGCTTCCCCTACGGAGATCGCCGGGATGGGTGGGCAACGCCACGGGCGTGGCCGAAGCCCACCACCTCGACCGCCGAGACCACCCCCGCCGGCGCAGACTCACCAATGCGAAGGGCGGCTGCCGCCTTCGCATCTCGACGACTCCGCCGCGGCCCATCCTCAGCTCCCGCGGTTCGTCGCCGCGCTCACGCTCCCACACACCTATGCCGCGCAGCGTCGCCCGGCGGGCAGCCTCGTCGAGACCATGCGGCAATGAGACGGCGAGTCCCATGATCCGACCGTCGCCGAACCCATGGCCCACATTGGACAGTGCCAAGAAGGCGATGTGGGGAGAACTGGTCGGACTGCCGTCGGGACGATGGCCGCTGACTCCCTCCGGGAGGGGGTCGGGCGCATGCTTGAGCACGGACTCGCGCAGAACACGCGCGAGTTCCACAGTGCGCGTCATGGGCCGATGCCGATCATGCGGCTCCACCTTGAAGACGATCCAGTCGCCGGCACTCGCCGGACGTAGCGAATCGCCAGCTTCAGCGCCTTCCGGCTCCGCCTCGCTGTACCGGACTCCTCGGAACGGCAGGCTGCGGGGCCTGATGGCCCGGTGCCGCTGATGCTCCTCCTCGAGTGCTGCAAACTGTCCGGGCCGCACCCAGCGCAGCATCAGCGTGCCTCCACCAGGCGTGTGCGTCGTCACCGGCTCCTCATCACGCAACCGGCAGGCCACCAGCGAGGACGAGTGCCCAAGCCGGGTGACGCGGCCCAGGAGTCCGTCGAGAGCCTCGGCTACCTCTGGCGGCGCACTGACGTCCCAGGCGAAGGTGACCGAAGGTGCTAGCCCCACTCGCGGCAATGCCGTCACTTGATCGCCAGAGGATTCAGAGGCCCGTGGCACCACCAATGTGACCGACGGGAAGTGCCGCTCCTTCTTGACACGGCCGTCAGGAAGCAGCGCGAGCGCGGACGCTTCGTTCGTATTGCCGACCTTGCCAGCCAGCGAATCGACATCACGCTCCTTGTTGATCTTGTCCTGCAGCCTCTCGACCCTCTTCGTGACCTCTCCCTTCAAGGCGTCGACTTGGTCCTCCCACTGGGCGATGAGTTCGCCCAGTGCCTTCGCGCGGCGCTGGTATTGAGCCGGGCGGATCACGCTGGCATCGTTGACAGGCACGAAGTGGCTGACGACTCGACGCCTAACCGCCTCGGGAGCCGTGATGCGTGGCGGTGGCTGCGCTTCCAACCATTCGAGCGCGGCCCGCTCTGCATCGTCGGGTGGCTCAGCGTCCGCCCAGGTCGCAACCATGGCCGAGAACAGACGGGCACCGTGCGGAGGCCATTCCGGCTCGGCACGGTCGTGATGCGACGTGGCGCTGTACCGCCCAGTGAGGAAGTTGACCTCAATGACGGTCATCAATCACTCCCCAACGGGCTCGCGTGCGGACACCTCGCGACTGCGCCGCAGTAACTCAATCAGCTTGGGCGCTGGCGTCAACGCGATCTCGGCCCTCTCCCAAGCGATGCCTGACCGCGCCGCTCGGGCCGACGCCTCCGACAGCAGCTGAGCTGCGGACTCGCGGTCAACGCTGACCGCCTCGGGCGACTCCCCATCCCGGCCGACCATCTCGATCACCGGGGAGTGATGCGGGATCAGCAGGCACCTGGACCGCAGATCGTGGTCGGCCTCATAGCCGTAGGCAATCGCCGCCACGCCGAGCGCCGCAACGGCGGTTCTCGCGGCAACCTCTGCATCACGGCTCTTGCCGGCGAACCGCAGTCGCCGGAGTGCGGCCAGTGACAACACGGTCGTCTGCCTCGCCTCCGAGATGGTCACGCCGCCCGCCTGAGCGTCGATCGATGGAGCAATGTTGCCGTGGTTGATCTCGGCCGGGCGCCCGTCACCCCCGGCCAGCTTGGGCTTGCCCTTCTCCTGCGCCGCCTCGGCAGAGTCCAGCGTCCACCTCTGCCGCGGATCAGCGTGCTCGTAGACAACGGCCGCATCGCGTTCGATCTGCAACGGGTCGATGCGGCTTCCGACCTTGCGCCCGATCTTCGCGTCCAGTCCGACAATCTCCGAGACGTACGCCCGCTGGAACTTCGAGCCGAGACCGCCCTTGGGGCCCGTCGAGTCCCACTGGCCGAACAGCAGCGCCGTGGGCGCGTAGCGGAACATGTCCGTGGCGTTGCCGGGACAGGCCTCAGTGATCCTCTGGCCGACGTCGCTGAGCCGGAAGAGCGTTCCGCCGAGCAGGCTGTCCCTGAAGATGGCATCGGCGAAACGGTGGGGAGCCTCCAGCACTGTGATTCGGCCAAGGTCCGCCAAGTCGGGCTCCCCGGTGAAGTCAACGTAAGGCACGGGAAACTCCAGATCCTTGGCCTCCCACACTTCCAGGAGCGCAAGTTCGGCACGGTTGGCCTGTGAAGCAACCGAGTCGAGCAGCACAGTCGTTACGACCTGATCGCCGACCTGTCGCTCTTCGACCGCGTACTTGTTCTCCGCGGTGGCGGCCACGGCAAAGGTCGGCGGAAATACCTTGCCTCCCGGTCCGTCCGCGGGCTGCAGCCGCATGATCGACCGGAGAGCAACCGCCCCACCCGCCACTGCGTCGGTCAGCCGCTCGATTGTCAGTTCAGGCACGAAGGCCCTCCTTTCGTCGGTGACTCGGGTAGCTCACCAGAGCCACAAGATCGATGATCCCGCGGGGGTATGACAGCGGCCTGCTCGGGCCTCTCCAACCCTCCTGCGCCCACACGCGACAGGTGCGCCACGCCAGCGTCGGCAACACTCGCACTGTCACCCGGCCATCCCCGAGCAGTGGGTGCTTCTCCTCTAGCCTCGGTCTCCACGTCCGGCAACTCGACGACTAGTTGGCGAGCATGAACAGACTCGAGTTCAACGGACCAACCCTCAGCTCTGATTGTGGTCTTCCCCTGGTCTTGCCCGCGTTCGACGGTGCGCTTCTCCACATTGCAATGACGGAAGTCGGCCTGGCTGCAAGTGATCCTCATGGCTCCTCTAGTTATTGATAGTAGGATGTTGCGTAGCAGAGGGGACCAATAAGTTAGGTCTAGTTCCACTCGGCTAGACGAAGGCTACACTTGCGCTCAGAATGCCCGCAACCCTCAAACCGAGAGTCTTCGTTACCAGCAAGCGCTCCCGCGGATCCGCGTGTCCGCGCTCCATTGAAGCTTGCTAGTAGGCTGCTGGGCAGCAGCGGAGACTCCAAGGCAGGGGGCACCCGTCACGGGTGCCCCCTCTCCGTTGAGTCAACGGCATGTCTGTTGCGTGTTTGGCGCGGATCAGGCCTCGCGGAACCCGCTTGCGGGCAAGTGGAACGCGTGACTCATGGGGTGCTAGTCGGTGAAGCCTTCGGCGACCGCTTGGGCTTCGACGTAGCCACGGACCGTGGAGTCGGCGAAGGTAACTCGGCCGCGGCCGACGGAGGTGATCAGGCCCACTGCGAGCAGCCGCTTACGGTAGGTGCTGAGGCTGCGTGGGTTGTGGCCCCAGCGTCGGCCCACATCGGTGACGGCGCTGCTGGCGGCGTCTATGAGCATGGCTGCCAGGAACCGCTTGTCGAGGTCCGATAGGCGATGCCAGACCGGGCCGTGGACATGACGACCGAACTGCTCGCTGGCGTCGGCCGCTACCTGCCGGGCCTCGTCGGCGGTCACTCCTCGCGCCAAGTCCTCGGCGTCGTCCCAGACGTACGAGCCGATGAGCTGCACCAGGTACGGCTGACCCATGGAGGCCTCCACCGCGATGCCCAGAGCGTCCTCCTCGATGCGGCCGCCCGCGTCAGCGATGGGCTGATGTAACGCGGTCGCGGCCTCCGAGGGGCGCAGGTTGGCGCAACCGCGTCAGCCTTTGAACTCCTTGGGAAATCTCCTTCGCACCCGGCCCGGCGGCAACACCGGAGTCACAGGCCGTTGTTCCTTCATAATTGAAATGGAGCCGACCGACTGGCTTGCCGGCCGTGGACGGCCCCCTCTCCCTCAGTTGCCTACTGTCTTGGAGGGACAAATAGACAGCCGGGCACCGTAGTGTCAGCCGTCGCGGTATCGCCAAACCGGCCTTCGAACGTCACCGCGACCCGCAACGGCAGCGGTCTGAGCGGGTCCGGTTTCACAGCCGGTCAGCGTTTCGGCGGGCGTAGTCCGCGAGCACGAAGGCGTCTTTGGGATCGGTCTTGGCCGCCCCGCGTAGAGATCCACCGCACGCCGCATCGCCAGCCCCGTCACATAGGCCACCGGGACCTCCCTGCGGGCAGCCGCCTCCAACAGCAGCGACGCCGCCGAGTTGGTCGTGTCGATCACCAACGCCACCGCACCGTTCGCCGCCGCGTCGCCGATCAGCTGATCGACGCCTCGTCGTTGGGAAAGGGTTGCGTTCCTGGCCATTCGGGGCTGCTCCAGTGCTTTCGGGGTTGTTGAGTGCCGGGGTCCGTGATCCGGTGTCGGGCAGGGGGTGGCGTTGTCGGCCGGCACTTCGGGCTCGTGTCGGCGGGGGTGCGTTCGTGAGCGTTCGTGGGGGGGTGTGGCCGCCACACGTTTGCACTCGAGTGCCCGCCGCCCTCTACAGG
>VYCW01000082.1 GCA_009843735.1 Acidimicrobiaceae bacterium
ACGCCTTCCTGCTGCTGCAGGGGATCGAGACGCTGCCGTTGCGCATGGACGCCCATGTCGCCAACGCCCGGGCCGTGGCCGAGTGGCTCGACGCCGACGACCGGGTGGCGTGGGTGCTGTGGGCGGGCCTGCCCGACCATCCCCAGCACCACCTGGCCAACCGCTACCTGCCCAAGGGTCCCGGCGCCATCTTCACCTTCGGGGTGGTGGGCGGGCGCGCCGCCGGCGCCCGCTTCATCGAGTCGCTCCAGATGGTGTCGCATCTTGCCAATGTGGGCGACGCCAAGACGCTGGTGATCCACCCGGCCTCCACCACCCACCAGCAGCTCTCCGACGCCGAGTTGGAAGCAGGGGGCGTGTCACCGGACATGGTGCGCATATCGGTCGGGCTCGAGGACGTCGACGACATCATCTGGGACCTCGACCAGGCCCTGACCGCGGCCACGAAAGACCCCGATGGCTGAGGCTGACCATCCGCCCGTGGAGGGGTGGACGCCCCCGACCGCTCTGGAGCGCCAGCGCATCCTGGACCGATCTGAGACGGTCGCGGTCGTGGGCGCCTCGGCCAGCCTGGCCCGGGCCAGCTACTTCGTCCTCACCTACCTGCTGTCGTCGTCCACCGACTTCGAGGTGTACCCGGTGAACCCCCGGTCGGCCGGCACCGAGATCCTCGGCCGCCGGGTCTACGCGTCGCTCGCGGACCTGCCGGTCACCCCCGACATCGTGGACGTGTTCCGCCGCGCCGAGGATCTGCCCCCCGTCGCGGACGAGACCATCGCCGTGGGCGCGCCGGTCTTCTGGGCGCAGCTCGGGCTGTGGAGCCCCGAGGCCGCGCAGCGCTGCGTCGCGGCCGGGCTCGACGTGGTGATGGACCGGTGCCTGAAGATCGAGCACGCCCGCTTCCACGGCGGTCTGCACCTGTCCGGATTCGACACCGGAGTCATCTCCTCGCGCCGCGGCTCTCACCATTGACGCGGGCGGGAGGTCCGCTAAGATCGCCCTTTCCCTAGGAGCCGGAACGGGCATCCGGTGGGATCAGGGAGGGCACACATGGCACGTACGGTTACTTCGGCAATTGTCCAGGTGGCCTGGACCGGCGACAAGGAGTCGATGATCGAGCTCCACGAGAAGTACGTCGCCGAGGCGGCCTCGGCCGGCGCTCAGGCCATGTGCTTCCAGGAGCTGTTCTACGGCCCCTACTTCTGCCAGGTGCAGGACACCGAGTTCTACTCCTACGCCGAGGCCATACCGGACGGTCCCACCACCAAGCGGTTCCAGGAGCTGGCGGCCAAGCACGAGATGGTGCTGGTGCTGCCCATGTACGAGCACGAGAAGGCCGGGTTCCTGTACAACACCGCGGCCGTCATCGACGCCGACGGCAGCTACCTGGGCAAGTACCGCAAGACCCACATTCCCCAGGTCAAGGGGTTCTGGGAGAAGTTCTACTTCCGTCCCGGCAACCTCGGCTACCCGGTGTTCGAGACCGCGGTGGGCACCGTCGGTGTGTACATCTGCTATGACCGCCACTTCCCCGAGGGCTGGCGGGCCCTGGGGCTGGCCGGCGCGGAGATCGTGTTCAACCCGTCGGCCACCAGCCGCGGCCTCTCCGCGTACCTCTGGCAGCTGGAGCAGACCTCGGCCGCGGTGGCCAACATGTACTTCGTCGGGGCCATCAACCGGGTGGGGGTCGAGCCGCTGGGCGACAACGACTTCTACGGCACCTCGTACTTCGCCAACCCGAGAGGGCAGTTCGTTGACGGCACCGCCTCGGAGGTGACCGAGGAGCTGGTGGTGCGCGACCTCGACCTCGACCAGATCGAGGAGGTCCGGTCCCAGTGGGCCTTCTACCGGGATCGCCGACCCGACGTCTACGGCCCCCTGACCGCTCCATGACCTGACTGGCCGGCAGTTCGAACAGCCGGAGGCACCGGAAGGAGACAGAGATGGCAACGCTCATCAAGGGAGGCACCGTCGTCAGCTCGACCGGCGCGGATCCGGCCGAGGTGCTGATCGACGGCGAGCAGATCGCTGCGGTCCTGCGCCCCGGCAGCGACATCGCGGTCGCGGCCGAGCAGGGCGCGGAGGTCGTCGACGCCACCGGCCGGCTCGTGGTGCCCGGCGGCGTCGACGTCCACACCCACATGGAGCTGCCCTTCGGCGGGACGTTCGCCTCCGACACCTTCGAGACCGGCACCCGGGCCGCGGCCTGGGGCGGCACCACCACCATCGTGGACTTCGCGGTGCAGAAGACCGGCGAGAACGTGCGGGAGTGCCTCGACGCCTGGATGGCCAAGGCCGAGGGCAACTGCGCCATCGACTACGGCTTCCACATGATCATCGGAGGCGTCGACAACGACTCCCTCAAGGAGATGGACCTGCTGGTCAACGAGGGCATCACCAGCTTCAAGCTGTTCATGGCCTATCCCGGCGTGTTCCTCGCCGACGACGGTCAGATCCTGCGGGCCATGCAGCAGGCCGCGGGCAACGGCGGGCTGATCATGATGCACGCCGAGAACGGCCTGGCCATCGACGTGCTGGCCGAGCAGGCCTTCGAGCGGGGCGAGATCAGCCCTGTCAACCACGGGTACGTGCGTCGCAAGGAACTGGAATCGGAGGCCACCCACCGGGCCATCCAGCTGGCCAAGGTGGGAGCCGCCCCGCTGTACATCGTGCACCTGTCCGCCTCCGAGGCCCTCGAGCAGGTGGCCATCGCCCGCGACTCCGGCATGAACGTGTTCGCCGAGACCTGCCCGCAGTACCTGCACTTCAGCCTGGAGGAGCACCTGGACCGACCCGGCTTCGAGGGCGCCGGCTACGTGTGCTCCACGCCGCTCCGGTCCCGGGCCGAGGGCCATCAGGACGACCTCTGGCGGGGCCTGCGCACCAACGACCTGGCCGTGGTGTCCACCGACCACTGCCCGTTCTGCATGAAGGAGCAGAAGGAGTTGGGCCTGAACGACTTCCGGGCCATCCCCAACGGCATCGGCGGCGTCGAGCACCGCATGGACATGATCTACCAGGGCGTGGTCACGGGCGAGATCGGCCTGGCCCGCTGGGTGGAGCTGTGCGCCACTACCCCGGCCCGCATGATGGGCCTCTACCCCCGCAAGGGGATCATCGCTGCCGGCTCCGACGCCGACATCGTGCTCTACGACCCCGACAGGCAGTGGACCATCAGCGTCGACAACCATCACATGAACATGGACCACTCCGCCTACGAGGGCACCGAGGTGACCGGCCACGTCGACGCGGTGTTCTCGCGGGGCCGCAAGGTCATCGACAACGGCCAGTACCTGGGCCGGGCCGGCGACGGCCAGTACCTGCCGAGAGGCTTGAGCCAGTACCTGATGTAGCAGGAGGGGACGGCGACCCGCTCCCTCCGCACCACTTGAAGGCAAGACAGGAGACGCCACGTGGAGACAATTCAGCATTTCGTTGACGGAGCGGCCCGGCCCTGCGAATCCGGCCGGTCGCATCCGGTGTTCAACCCGGCCACCGGCGAGCAGACGGCACAGGTCGGGCTGGCCAGCGTCGACGAGGTGGACGCGGCGGTGGCGTCGTCGGCAGCCGCCTTCGAGGACTGGCGCCACACGTCGCTGGCGGCCCGCACCAAGCTGATGCACAGCTTCCGCAACCTGGTGGAGGCCAACGCAGCCGAGATCGCGGCCCGGCTGACGGCCGAGCATGGCAAGGTGCGCTCCGACGCGCTGGGCGAGGTGGCCCGCGGTCTCGAGAACATCGAGTTCGCCTGCGGGCTGGGAGACCTGCTCAAGGGCAGCTTCAACTCCCAGGCCTCCGGCGGCGTCGACGTGTGCACGGTGCGGCAGCCGCTGGGGGTGGTGGCCGGCATAACCCCGTTCAACTTCCCGGCCATGGTGCCGCTGTGGATGATCCCCAACGCGGTGGCCTGCGGCAACACCTTCGTGCTCAAACCCTCCGAACGCGACCCCTCGGCGCCCCTTCTGGTAGCCGAGCTGGCGTTCGAGGCCGGGTTCCCGCCCGGGGTGCTCAACGTCGTCAACGGCGACAAGGTGGCCGTGGACCGGCTGCTGACACACCCCGATGTGGCTGCGGTGAGCTTCGTGGGCTCCACCCCGATCGCCCGCTACGTCTACGAGACGGGCACATCCGCCGGCAAGCGCGTGCAGGCGCTGGCGGGAGCCAAGAACCACATGGTCGTGCTGCCCGACGCCGACCTCGACCTGGCCGCCGACGCGGCCGTCTCCGCGGCCTACGGCTCGGCCGGCGAGCGCTGCATGGCGGTGTCGGTGGTGGTGGCCGTGGGCGACGCCGGCGACCCGCTGGTGGACGCCATCAGGGTGCGCATGGACAAGCTTCAGGTCGGGCCGGGCGACAACCCCGAATCCGAGATGGGTCCGCTGATCACCCGCGAGCATCGCGACCGGGTCGCCGGCTACGTCGGCGCCGGTGCCGACGAGGGCGCCACCGTCGTGGTCGACGGGCGCGAAGCGGTCTTCGACAACGACGGCTTCTTCCTGGGCGTGTCGCTGCTCGACAGAGTCACCCCCGAGATGTCGGTGTACCGCGACGAGATCTTCGGCCCGGTGCTGTGCGTGGTACGCGCCGACAGCTACCACCAGGCCGTGGAGCTCATCGAACAGAACCCGTGGGGCAACGGCGCGGCCATCTTCACCCGGGACGGCGGCGCGGCCCGCCAGTTCCAGCTCGACGCCGACGCGGGCATGGTGGGGATCAACGTCGGAATCCCGGTGCCGGTGGGCTGCCACTCCTTCGGCGGCTGGAAGGACTCGCTGTTCGGCGACACCCACATGTACGGACCCGAGGGCATCCACTTCTTCACCAAGGCCAAGGCGATCACCACCCGCTGGCCCGATCCGGCCGAGAGCGCCGTCGACCTGGGCTTCCCCCGGAACCGCTAGGGCGCGGCCATGGACTTCGGCGTCGTCCTGCAGACCGATCCGCCGGCATGGCGGGTGGTGGACCTGGCCCGGCAAGCCGAGACGCACGGGTTCTCCCACGGGTGGACATTCGACAGCCATGTGCTCTGGCAGGAGCCGTTCGTGATCTACAGCCAGATGCTGTCGGCCACGAACCGCATGATGGTCGGGCCGATGGTCACCAACCCCGGCACCCGCAACTGGACGGTCACCGCGTCGCTGTTCGCCACCCTCAACGACATGTTCGGCAACCGCACCGTCTGCGGCATCGGCCGGGGCGACTCCGCCATGCGGGTGCTGGGCCACACTCCCACCAGCCTGGCCACCCTGGGCGAATCCATGAAGGTGATCAAGGGCCTGGTCGAAGGACGAGAGGTCGACTACAACGGCACCCGCCAGCAGTTCCCGTGGTCCGCCGGCAGCCAACTCGACATCTGGATGGCCGCCTACGGGCCAAGAGCCCTGAAGCTCTGCGGTGAGCAGGCCGACGGGTTCATCCTCCAGCTCGCCGATCCCCGGATCACCGAGTGGACCATCGCGGCCGTCCGCCTGGCCGCGGCCGAGGCGGGGCGCGATCCCGACCGGCTGTACATGTGCGTGGCCGCGCCCGCCTACGTGGGAGACGACCTGGCCCACCAGCGCGACCAGGTCCGCTGGTTCGGCGGCATGGTCGGCAACCATGTGGCCGACCTGGTGGACCGCTACGGCGACACCGGCGCCGGAGTGCCCCAGGCCCTCACCGACTACATCGAGGGACGGGAGGGCTACGACTACTCGGAGCACGGCAAGGCGGGCAACGTTCACACCGACTTCGTGCCCGACGAGGTGATCGACCGCTTCTGCGTCCTCGGCGACGCCGGCAACCACATTGCTCGCCTTCAGGAGCTGCGCGACCTGGGTGTGGACCAGTTCGCCATCTACCTGATGCACGACCAGAAGGACGAGACGCTCAACGCCTACGGCCAGCGGATCATCCCCGCGCTCAGGGACTGACACCCACCGTGAACTCCGAACCTGGTCAGCCCGTTGATTCTGTGATCGATACGGCTGATGGTGCCCCGGCGGCCGACGACGATCCGATCGTCTTCGAGCAGCTGCTCCGCCTTCAAGCCGCCCGGGAGCAGCGGCGGGACCGGATGCGCCGGACCGGCCGGCAGATAGTCGTGCTGGCCATCTTCATCTGCCTGCTGGGCCTGGCCTACAGCCTGTACAAGGTGGTGGGCACGGCCATCGACGACTCCCAGTCCGACTGGCCGGTCATCGGCTCGATCCTGCCCGAGTCCGACGACCTCAAGATGCCGCCGGTGCTCGACATCGTGTCGGGGATCTTCGAGGAACCGAGGGGCACCAACGAGCCCTTCTGGTCGATCGTCGGCAAGGAGGCCGCCTTCACCCTGCGGGAGGCAGCCGTGGGATTCGCTATCGGCGTGATCGTGGGCCTCAGCATCGCCATCGTGCTCACCACATCCGGGCGCTTGGAGCGGGCCCTGGTGCCCCACGTGATCGCCAGCCAGACCATCCCGCTGATCGCCATCGCGCCCATCATCGTGATCTGGGGCCGCAAGAGCTTCGACTTCCTGCCCTTCGAGTGGCAGGACTGGATGTCGGTGTCGATAATCGCCACCTACCTGACGTTCTTCCCGGTGACGATCAACGGACTGCGGGGCCTGCAGTCGCCCCGCCCCGAGAACCTCGAGCTGATGGACTCCTACGCGGCCCGCTGGGTCCAGACCCTGTGGCGTCTGCGGCTGCCGGCCTCGCTGCCGTACCTGTTCGCGGCGTTCAAGATCGCGGCCACCGCCAGCGTGGTGGGAGCCATCGTGGGAGAGATCTCCGCCGGGGTCAAGGGAGGCCTGGGCCGCCGGGTGCTGCTGGAGGCCCAGCGCTACACCACCGGCCCGGAGCGCCTGTACGTGGCGGTGCTGGGCGCGGCCGCTCTGGGGATCTTCGTGTTCGCGGTGATCTCGACGATCGAGTACGGACTGGTCGGTCGCAAGGGTCGCGAGACCGTGACATGAGCGACGCAGGACCCGACATGAACGACCAGGCTCCGGCCGTCGAGATCCGCGGCGCGTCCAAGATCTTCAATCCCGGGCGCCACAACGAGGTGAAGGCCCTCGAAGACATCGACCTTCACATCGACCAGGGCGACTTCGTCACCCTCATCGGCCCCTCGGGCTGCGGCAAGAGCACCCTGCTGCGTCTCATCGCGGCGCTCGTCGACCCCAGCGACGGCACCGTCCTCGTCAACGGCAAGACTGCCGACGCGGCCCGCCTCGACCGGGACTATTCCATGGTGTTCCAGCGGGCGGGGCTGTTCGACTGGCGCAACGTCTCACGCAACATCGAGCTGCCGCTCGAGCTGATGGGCTGGAAGGCAGCCGACCGGCGCCGGCGGTCCGCGGAGATGCTCGAGCTGGTCAAGCTCACCGAGTTCGCCCGTCATCATCCCGCCGAGCTCTCCGGGGGCATGCAGCAGCGCATCGCCATCGCCCGGGCCATGTCGTTCCACCCGCAGCTGTTGCTGATGGACGAGCCGTTCGGCGCGCTCGACGAGATGACCCGCGAGCACATGCAGAACGAGCTCCTGCGCATCTGTTCGGAGACTCGGATCACCGTCGTGTTCGTCACCCACTCCATAGGTGAGGCGGTGTTCCTGTCCACCGAGGTGGCGGTCATGTCGCCCCGCCCGGGCCGGATCGCGGCCGTGATCGACAACGATCTGGGCCCGCGCACCGACGCCACCCGGGACGATCCCGCCTTCTTCAGCAACGTCACCGCGGTGCGCGACGCGCTGCGGGGAGGCCATTAGCAGCGTGACCGCAGCCGTTCCCGCCTCGAACAAGGACCCGGTACAGCCGTGACCGCAGCAAGGACGCTGCTGCGCTCCTGGCTTCCCCCGGTGGTGGCTGCGGTGGTGATCTTCGGCGGCTGGGAGGCGGTTCTGGCGGTACTGCGCCCCGACGGCTTCGTGCTTCCGCCGCCCTCGGAGATCGGGAGGGCAGTGGCGGAGAACTTCGACGCCATCATCACCGCCACCGGGGTCACCGGCTTCATCATCGTCACCGGCCTGCTGGCCGGCGTGGTGGTGGGAGCGGCCTTGGCTCTGCTCGTCACCGCCTCCCGGGCCGCCAACGAGACGCTCACTCCCCTGGCGGTGGCCGTCAATGCCGTGCCGATCATCGCGCTGGCCCCGATCTTCAACGCCTGGTTCGGGCTCCTGTCGCCCCGCTCCAACCAGGCCGTGGTGGTGGTGCTGGTGTTCTTCCCGATCTTCATCAACACGGCACGGGGCTTGACCCAGGTCGAGCCGAGCCAGGTCGAGTTGATGGAGTCATACGGGGCCGGCAAGTGGCGGATCATGCGGGAGGTACGCATTCCCAACGCCATGCCGTTCTTCTTCACCGCGCTGAAGCTGGCCACTTCCCTGGCCGTGATCGCCGCCATCGTGGCCGAGTACTTCGGCGGCCGCCAGGACGCCCTGGGCAACCTCATCACCAACTCGGCCGGACTGACCCGCTACGACGACGCCTGGGCCGCAGTGCTGGCCGGCTCGCTGGTGGGAATCGGCCTCTACGCGCTCGCAGTCCTTGCCGAGCGCCTCGTCATGCCCTGGCATTTCGCGGCCAGGAGGCCGGCGTGACGCATGCAACTGAGTCTCATAAGAGAAGACCCAATTGGGAGGGCAACAAACCATGAAAACCAAGAAAACCTTGATGCGCCTGTTGGTGCCGCTTCTGGCCTTGGGCCTGATCGCCGCCGCCTGTGGCGACGACGAGGAGCCGGCTGCTCCGGACACCAGCGCGGCGGACGCCGCGGCCGCGGAGGCCGCTGCCGCTCAAGCCGCGGCTGAGGCCGACGCAGCCGCGGCTCAGGCCGAAGCCGACGCAGCTGCGGCCGAGGCGCAAGCGGCGGCCGACAGGGCGGCCGAGGCCGAAGCCGCGCTCGCGGACGCCATGGCTGAAGCCGAGGGGGCGATAGACCCCGAGGTCGTCGCCGCGCTCGAAGCGGAGCGGGATGCCGCCCAGGCTGAGGCCGATGCAGCCGCAGCCGCGCAGGCGGATGCCGAGGCCGCCGCGGCCGATGCCGAAGCGGCCGCGGCCGAGGCCGAGGCGGCCATGGAGGAAGCCATGGCCGAGCCCGAGCCCGCGGCGCCGGTCGACGTCACCCTGCAGCTGCAATGGTTCACCCAGTCGCAGTTCGCGGGCTACTACGCGGCCGTGGCCACCGGCATCTACGAGGACTACGGGCTGAACGTGGAGATCCTCGAGGGAGGCGTGGAGATCGTGCCTGCTTCGGTGCTGGACTCCGGCGCGGCCGACTTCGCGGTGTCGTGGGTACCTCGGGGCCTGGTGCCACGAGAAGAGGGCGTCAACATCACCAACATCGCCCAGGTGTTCCAGCGCAGCGCCACCCTGCAGGTGGCCTTCGCCGACTCCGGCATCTCCACGGTCACCGACTTGGAGGGCCGCACGGTGGGCAACTGGGGCTTCGGCAACGAGTTCGAGCTTCTGGCCGGGCTGCGCAAGAACGGGCTCGACCCGGACAACGACGTGCAGTTGGTGCAGCAGAACTTCGACATGCTGGCCCTGATCAGCGGCGAGATCGACGCCGCCCAGG
>VYCW01000106.1 GCA_009843735.1 Acidimicrobiaceae bacterium
GGCCATGGATTAGGGGCGGGTCGGGCGCCCGGGCGGGGCCGTAGCGGATGCGCTCCGGGGGCGCGATCGTGTGAAGGTCGCCATTGGGCACCACTCGCCAGCCGTGGTGGTGGACCTTGTCGTGGCATCCCCAGCACAGGAGCATCAGATTGTCGATGTCCGTGGGGCCGCCCTGCGACCGGGGCCGGATGTGGTGGGCCTGGCACACCGCGTAGTGCTCGTTGCAGCCCCCGCAGCCGCCGTAGCGGGCGATCAGCGCGTCCATCTGGGCCTTGGTGGGCCGCGGCAGCGCCGGTCCCCGCCAAAGCGGTACGCCCTTGCTGCTGTAGACCACGCCCACGATCCTGGCGTTGCAGAAGTGCTCCTCGAGCACGCTCTGGGGGATCACTCCGCCCCCTGCGACCTCCGCGAACGCCTTATCGCCGTCCGGGTCCAGATGCTGCACGATGGCGATGTCAGCCGAGGGCGCTCCACTGGTCCCCTCACTCGAACCGGTCGAAGTGAGCGTGTCCAGCGCATCGGCGAAACGCTGCCGGAGGCTGCGCTTCTCGCCGCCGGGGCTGTTGAGGTCGCATCGTCGCAGCCGCTCGGCCTCCTGGAGGAGCCGCTTGTGCAGCTTGGCCCCGGCTACCGGATCGAGTTCGCCCCGCAGGTGAACCATGCCGTCGCCGTCGTCCGTCCAGATACTGAGCCGGCGGCGGGCCCGCTGACGCCGGTAGGAACTCTCCCCGCCGTCGTCCTGGCGCTGCACCGCCCACCGGTTCGCCTCCCGCACGAATTGCTCCGGCGACAGCGACGCAGCCTTCTTGAGCAGGTCGCCGTCCTGCCGGATCTGATCAGCGCTGGTCTTCTCTGAGGCCTGAGCGAGGGTCTTGGCGTTGGCCATCGGTATCTCGCCACCCGTCACCGCATCGCGCAGGCCGGGCATCGACTGCAACTGCTCCACCGCCTTGACCTGCCCAGCGGCGTCCCTCCGGGAGAGCCCCGCGGCCTGGGCCAGCACTCCGGCCCCGCCATCGCCGTGCCGCTCGCCAGCAGCCACGAGCGCGGCCGCATCGGCCTGCAACACCGCCACCTGCGCCGCGAACGACTTCGACTCCGACAGCACCCGCCGGGCATCCGTAGTCGATGCGCTCCCGGAGTTGACCAGACGGATCAATTCCGCCAGCCCCTCCCGCACCCGCTGTGCCGCTTCCAACACCATGCACACATCATGCCATAGGGGTATGACATCTGTCAAGCATTGTCAAGCTGTTTCAATATTTGTTATGATGGTCCTGACACAATCTGAGGAGGACACCTGATGACCGGCACCATTCCCTTCGGCCGCGACTCGTGGGTTGCGGTGAATCTGTATTCGATGCGCACCGACGGACGCCAGACCCTGACCCTCGACGGCGTGCCGCCGCCCGACTACAGCCCGCAGCGCACCGTGGACTACCTCGACAGGTACGAGGACGGCCCCCATGAACTCGGCATCGGCGGGACGTTCTACTTGATCAAGACCAACGAGCCGCCACCGCCGGACTTGGTCTCAGCACTGATAGAGGCCCTCACTGCCAGAGGCCGCGGCCGCTGGCTCAGAGTCGTCCGCGAACCCGTGCGCGCGCACACATTCCAACTGTGGGACGCAGAGGGCCACCTCCTCGATGAGGAGCGCCCGAAGTGCACCTGCGGTGGCGGCATCGCCGTGGACCCGGACACGGTGACCTGCTGGAGCGGAGCCGAGATCTTCGAAGCAACCTGATGGCACCTCAGCTTGGGCGGTAGGCCTTCGTACCTGACATCCCAATTAGCCGCGGATCTCGGCTAGTTCACGGCGGAGGTCCTTGATCTCGTCCCGGAGGCGGGCGGCGTACTCGAAGCGCAGGTCGCCGGCGGCCTCTCGCATCTCCTCGTCCAACGTGCGGATCAGGCGCTCCAGCTCGGCGTCGGGCAGGTCGCCGAGGTCGGGGCCCTCCCGCCGGCGGCGGGCATCGGCCAGTCTCCTACCCGATTCGCCCCCCACGTCGGCGTCCGGCACCGGAGCACCGTCGCGGTCCGGGCGGATCATGGCCAGGATGTCGGTGACCGCCTTGCGGATCGTGGTCGGATCGATGCCGTGGACCTCGTTGTGGGCCTGCTGCAGGCCCCGGCGGCGGTTCGTCTCCGAGATGGCCCGCCGCATCGAGTCGGTCACCTCGTCGGCGTACATGATCACCTGGCCGTCCACGTTGCGGGCCGCCCGGCCGATGGTCTGGATCAGCGACGTCTCGCTGCGCAGGAAGCCCTCCTTGTCGGCGTCGAGGATGGCCACCAGCGACACCTCGGGCAGGTCCAAGCCCTCACGCAGCAGGTTGATCCCCACCAGCACGTCGAACTCCCCCAGCCTCAGATCCCGGAGGATCTCGATGCGGCGCACGGTGTCCACCTCGCTGTGCAGGTACCGCACCCGCAGCCCGAGCTCCAGCAGGTAGTCGGTCAGGTCCTCGGCCATCTTCTTGGTGAGGGTGGTCACAAGCACCCGCTGGTCCCGCTCGGTGCGAGCCGAGATCTCGTCCAGCAAGTCGTCGATCTGGCCTTTGGTCGGCTTCACCACCACCTCGGGATCGACCAGCCCGGTGGGCCGCACGATCTGCTCCACCACCTGCTCGGAGACCTGCAGCTCGTAGTCCCCCGGAGTGGCCGACATGAAGATCACCTGGTTGAGCCGGCTCATCACCTCGTCGAAGCGCAGCGGGCGGTTGTCGGCCGCCGACGGCAGCCGGAACCCGTGCTCGATCAGGGTCTCCTTGCGGCTGCGGTCGCCCTCGTACTGGCCGTGAAGCTGGGGCACGGCCACATGCGACTCGTCGATCACCATCAGGAAGTCCGCGGGGAAGTAGTCGAGCAGCGTGTACGGCGACTCGCCCGGACTCCGGCCGTCGATGGGCGCCGAGTAGTTCTCGATGCCGTTGCAGTAGCCGAGCTCGGCCATCATCTCGAGGTCGTAGCTGGTGCGCATCTGCAGCCGCTGGGCCTCCAGCAGCTTGCCCTCTCGCTCGAAGCAGGCCAGGCGCGCGGCCAGCTCCACCTCGATGCGCTCGATGGCGGCCTGCATCCGCTCCGCGGTGGTGGCGTAGTGGGTGGCCGGGAACACCACCAGGTCGTCCAGGGCCTCCAGCCGCTCGCCGGTCAGCGGGTCGACGACGGTGATGCGGTCCACCTCGTCGCCGAAGAGCTCGATCCGCACCGCGGCCTCGTCGTAGGCCCGGTGGATCTCGATGGTGTCGCCCCGCACCCGGAACCTGCCCCTGGTCAGGTTCATGTCGTTGCGCTCGTACTGCATGTCCACCAGGCGGCGCAGGATCGACCGCTGGTCGTAGGTGGCTCCCCGGTGCAGCACGAGCAGCTGGGTCTCGTACTCGGTGGGGGAGCCGAGCCCGTAGATGGCCGACACCGACGCCACCACGATGGTGTCCCGCCGGGTGAGCAGCGCCGAGGTGGCCGAGTGGCGCAGCCGGTCGATCTCGTCGTTCACCGACGAGTCCTTCTCGATGTAGGTGTCGCTGGCCGGCATGTACGCCTCGGGCTGGTAGTAGTCGTAGTAGCTGACGAAGTACTCCACCCGGTTCTGCGGGAACAGCTCCCGCAGCTCGTTGGCCAGCTGAGCGGCCAGCGACTTGTTGGGGGCCAGCACCAGCGTGGGCCGCTGGGCCTGCTCGATGGTCCAGGCGATGGTCGCGCTCTTGCCCGAGCCGGTGATGCCCAGCAGCGTCTGAAAGCGGTGCCCCTCGGCCACCCCCTCGGCCAGCGCCTCGATGGCCCTGGGCTGATCGCCGGCAGGCTCGAACGGGGCCACTACCTCGAAGGCCCGCCGATCGCTGGGAACGGTCACCGGCGGCATTTACCCCGCTCCTGTTCGCCTCGCTCACGGGCCGCTCGGGCCACTTGAACTCCCGCTCCTGTTCGCTTCGCTCACGGGCCGCTCGGGCCCTGGGCCCTGATCGTACCGATACGTCCTGGGGCAGGGCTACGGCTCGGCTCGCAGCCGCGTCACGTTACGGTTCTGCCCCGTGCTGCCGGTGATTGGAGAGCTGCGGCCCTGGACGGACCCGACGGTCCTGCACATCAACCGGCTGGCGATGCACGTCCCGCTGGCCGGGCTCCGCCGCCAGGGGCTCGATGGCATCTGGTCGCTCGAGATGTTCCCCAGCCCCGACGAGGTGCTGGCTGAGGCGCTGACGGGGCCGCGCCCGGGCGCCGCGGAGGTGGCCGTGCCCGGGAACTGGACCATGCAGGAACTCGCCGATTCTCGAGGCGCCCCGTTCGTCGACCGGCCCCATTACACGAACATCCGGATGCCCTTCGACGGTCCGCCCCCGCGCCTGCCCGAGCGGAACCCGGCCGGGGTGTACCGGCGCGCCGTCACAGTGCCGGACGGCTGGACGGCCGGTCGAGTCGTGCTCCACATCGCTGGTGCGGAGAGCGTGCACGCGGTCTACATCAACGGCCGGTTCGCGGGATACGGAACCGACAGCCGGCTTCCCAGCGAATACGACGTAGGGCACTTGCTGGCACCGGGATCCAACGAGCTCGCGATCGTCGTCGTCCGCTACAGCGCTCACAGCTACATCGAGGATCAGGACCAGTGGTGGATGGCCGGGCTGCACCGCACGGTCTGGATCGAGTCGCGCCCGAGCGTCCACATCGGCGACATACGCGTGTCCGCCGACTTCGATCCGGCCACGGAAGCCGGCACGGTGACAGCCGCAGCCGTCGTCGACTTCAGCGGCGCCCCTGAGCCGGGCTGGTCGGTGCGGTTCAGCCTGCAGGACCCATCCGGCTCAGCGGTGGGGGTCTCGAGCGTCGCACCGGTGGCTTCCGTCCTCGCTCCGGAGAGGAGCGGACTCGGGGCGGGCGCCCGGTGGGATCTCGATCAGGCCAAGTCCTGGAGCGCCGAGACTCCCCGTCTCTACAACGTGACCGCGGAACTGATCGATCCCGACGGGACCGTGGCACAACGAGAGGACCAGCGGGTGGGGGTCCGCCGGGTGCAGGTGAGCGACCGGCAGCTGCTCGTCAACGGTCGCCCGATCCGCATCTTCGGCGTCAACCGCCACGACCACCACCCCGACCGGGGCAAGGCCGTCACCGTCGAGGACATGCGGGACGACCTGCAGTTGATGCGCCTCCACAACATCAACGCGGTGCGAACCTCCCATTATCCCAACGACGACGCCTTCTACTCGCTGTGCGACGAACTCGGCTTCTACGTCGTGGACGAGGCCAACATCGAGGGCCACGCCCACGAGGACACCATCTGCGACGACCCGGCCTACCGGGCGGCCTTCGTGGATCGCGGCGCCCGCATGGTCCAGCGCGACCGCAACCACCCGTCGGTGATCGTCTGGAGCCTCGGCAACGAGACGGGCTATGGGGCCAATCACGATGCGCTGGCCGGCTGGATCCGGGAGACGGACCCGTCACGGCCCCTGCACTACGAGCCAGCGATCGACCGCCAGGGCTGGGAGGACGGCGGCGAGGCCGCCACCGACATCGTGTGCCCCATGTACCCGCAAATCGACGCCATCCGCAGCTACGGCGTGGCGGGCGCCGGCCGCCGGCCGCTGATCATGTGCGAGTACAGCCACGCCATGGGCAACAGCAACGGGTCGCTGGCCGACTATTGGAACGTGATCGAGGCGACCCCCGGACTGCAAGGCGGCTTCCTGTGGGAGTGGAAGGACCAGGCGCTGAGCCAGCAGCTACCGGACGGCACGGTGAGGCTCGCCTACGGGGGCCAGTTCGGCGATGAGCCCCATGACGGCAACTTCGTGGCCGACGGGCTGGTGTCCGCCGACCTGGTACCGCACCCGGCCATGCGGGAGGTCGCCTGGGTGTACCGGCCGGTGGCGGTCACCGGCGACGGGGGCGGCCTGCGGATCGAGAACCGCCGCTCGTTCACCGGGTTGGCCGACCTTCGGGCCCGCTGGCAACTGCTGGTCGACGGCGAGGCGGCCAACCGCGGGGTGCTGGCCGTGCCTCCGATCGCGGGCCACTCATCGGTGACGCTCCCCCTCCCGAAGCCCGCCCTCGATGCGCTCCCGGATCGCGATGTGCATCTCACCGTCACGTGGGAGACCGTCGCCGACTCGTGGTTCGCGCCGGCGGGCCATGTCGCGTCCTGGGACCAGGTCGAGCTGGCCGCCGCCCGCACGCCAGCCAGGAGCCCCTCCGGCGGGTCGTCGGCCGACCATCTGGTCACGCCCGCTCTCAACCTGTGGCGAGCCCCGACCGACAACGACGGGTTCAAGCTGATGCCCGAGCTCTCGGAGCGGCTCGGAGTAGGTGGCCTGGCCCTGCGCAGATGGAAGCAGGCCGGTCTCCACGTCCGACCGGCTGACGAACTGGTCGCACACCGTGTGCAGGTCGAGCGCGAGGCTCACTACACCGCCTTCCACCACACGGTTGACGTCCCCGAAGCGTTCGCCGACCTGCCCCGGATCGGCGTGCAGTTCGAGCTGCCGCCCCGGTTCCGCGCGGTTCGCTGGTACGGGCGGGGCCCCCACGAGAACTACCCGGACCGGAACCGCAGCGCGACGATGGGTGTCTGGCACGGCTCGCCGGACGAGTTGCCCTACCTGGTGCCCCAGGAGTTCGGGTTGCGCACCGGCTGCCGGTGGCTTGAGATCATCGACCTCGATGACCGCGAGGCGGTCCGCATCGAGGTTCTGCGACCTGCGACGATGCAGGCCTCGGCGATCTATCACCGTGCCTCGGACCTGTTCGAGGCGTCGACCCGGTCCGAGGTCAGGCGCCGTGACGGTCTGGTGGTGTGCCTCGATGCCGAGCACCGGGGCCTGGGAACGGCGAGCTGCGGTCCCGGCGTCCTGCCCGAGTACCGGATCGCGGCCGGGCGACACGAGTTCGCCTACCGGGTCAGCCTCGCGTCGCTCTGAGTTCCCAGGACGGGAGGCTGAGGTTCCTGCCGTCAGGAAGCCTGCAGGTGGATCAGCACGGCGGTCTCGGGGTGCATCACCGGCGGCTGCAGGCCGAGACGGTCCAACTCGTCGCCCCGCAGCGTCACCCTGTCCTTCGTCCACCCCGGCGACGACCGGGCCCGCCCCTCGCGCTCACCCGGAAGCGGCACCAGTTCGACCCGGTAGCGGAGATCGGGGTCCAGTCCGGGAAGGAGCAGCTGCGGAGGGGTCAGACTGGGCGCTGAGGCGACGATCGCGAGGCTGACAAGGGCCTCCGAGCGGTCGGGCGCGTACACCCCGTGGGCCACGTAGGCGGGCTCGGTGTCGAAGCGCACCACGTCGCCGCCGTGCAGCAGAGGCCTGAACCGCTTGTGAACGGCGATGACCGCGGCGAGGTCGTCGAGTTCGGCATCGGAGAGTTCGAGCAGGTTGCACTCGACGCCGAGATGTCCGAACAGCGCGGTGGCCGCCCGGAAGGCGAGATCGTGGCGCCGGCCCGTGGTGTGGCTGCGTTCCGGGCCGATGTGGGTCCCCATGACCTCGGGCGGGATGAGCATCGACGCGCCGCACTGGATCGCCTGGCGGTCGAGGGGGTCGTTGCAGTCGCTGGTCCATACCCGCTCGGTCCGGCGGAGCATCTCATGGTCGACGCGGGCCCCGCCCGACGAGCAACTCTCGATCTCGACACCCGGATGCCGCTCCCGCAGAGCGTCCATCAGCCGGTAGACCGCCAACGTCTGAGCGTGGGTGCCCGCAGCCCCGCCGGCGCCACTGGCCCCGATGTGGTCGCGGTTCATGTCCCACTTCAGGAAAGAGATCTCGTGGCCGCCGAGCAGCGTGTCGAGCTGGCCCAGGACATGGTCGAACGCCTCCGGACGTGCGAGATCGAGGACGAGCTGGTTCCGGGCCAGAACGGGCTCATAGCCGTCAGTGGTCAGTGTCCATTCGGGATGGGCCCGGTAAAGGTCGCTGTCGGGATTGACCATCCCCGGCTCGACCCAGATCCCGAACGACATGCCGAGCCCGGTGACGTGCTCGACCAGCGGGCCGAGCCCCCGAGGGTGGGCCTCGGCGGACACGATCCAGTCGCCTAGCCCGGAGGTGTCGTCGCGCCGCGACCCGAACCAACCGTCGTCAAGCACGAACCGCTCGATCCCGATCCGAGCGGCCCGGTCGGCGAGCGCGATCAGGCGGTCGAGGTCGTGGTCGAAGTACACCGCCTCCCAGCTGTTGAAGATGACGGGCCGCTCGGACCGCGGGTGCTCAGGACGGGCCCGCAGCCGGCGATGGAACTGCTGGCTGGCCGCGCTCAGCCCGGCCCCGCTGTGAACTGCCACCACCTCGGGACTGCGGTACGACGCCCCGGGCCCGAGCGTGACCTCGCCGGGATGAAGCAGTTCACCCAGTTGGATGTACCGTCGCCCGTCGGGCAGGCGCTCGGCCAGCAGCGTGTGGTTGCCGCTCCACGCCAGGTGGGCGCCCCACACCGCGCCAGCGCTCTCGCCGAAGCCGGGAGTTCCGGCGAACACCAGCGGGGGATGCTCGTGGGAGGTGCGGCCGCGGCGGTTCTCCACGGTGTGCGCTCCTCGGGGCCATGGGACTCGCTGCACCTGGAACTCCCGGCTCCAGCGTCCGCTGAGGGTCAGGAGTTCGGAGGCCTGCTGAGGCACCGGGAGGGCGACGCTGAGGCCCTGGAGCCGGTAGGGCTCGTCCTGGCCCAGGTTCGTGACCTCGACTTGCACCGACAACACGTGGTCGAGCGTCATCGTCGTGGTAAGCCCGAGGCCGGCCACATCATCGCGGGCCTCCACGGTTAGGCAGCCGTCGTCGAGAGTGTGCCCAGCAGGGCGGAACCGGGGCGCCCAGTCGCGACCGCCGGGCCGGGCGCCGAGCAGCCCCGGCCGTCCCGGGAAGCCGGAGCCGTGCTCGGGCACGACCGAGATCGGCGCCACCGTGTCGGGAGCCGCGTGCACGACGGGACGTTCCAGCGCCACCGCGATGGCTTCGCCGTCGGGTGCCGGCAAGGGCGCGCCCCAGTGCACGACGACCGGCACCCCGTGCGACAGGTCGACCATCACGTCGGTACCGCGGCCGCGCAAGTGGATCAATCCGACCCCCGCTGGCTTTGATTCCTGCTCATGTTCGCTGCGCTCACGGGCCGCTCGGGCCACGGCCTCGCTTGGGCTTGTGCGAAGCTGCTCAAGTTGCTCCCGTCCGCTCGGCCTCTCAGCCCTTGCTGGCGCCGAGCGTGAGACCTGAGATGAACTGCTTCTGCAAGATCAGGTATACGACCAGCGTAGGCAGGGCTATGAGGATGGAAGCGGCTGCGATCAGGTTGAAGTCGCTGGCCCACTGGCCGTTGAGCACCGCGATCGAGGAGGTGATGGGGCGTTCGTCGCCCCGGTTGAGCAGCACGGCGCCCCAGAAGAAGTCGTTGTAGAGCCAGGTGAACTCCAGTGTGCCCAGCGCAGCGAGAGCGGGCCGGGTTAGCGGGAGGATGATCTTGAAGAAGCGGCGCCACACTCCGGCCCCGTCGACGGCGGCGGCCTCGTCGATCTCCTTGGGGATGGTCTTCATGTAGTTCGACAGGACGAACG
>VYCW01000092.1 GCA_009843735.1 Acidimicrobiaceae bacterium
TTCGAGGGGTCCAACATCTTGAACCGGCCGGTGCGGGGCGACCTGATCCGGCCCGCCACGGTGGAGGCCGCCCGCCAGGCCCTGTTCGAATGCCGCGAGAGCCGGATCCGTCCCGGCCTCGACGACAAGGTCCTCACCGAGTGGAACGGGCTGATGCTGTCGGCGCTGGCCGAGGCCGCCGCAGCCACCGGCAACGGTGAGTGGCGGGATGCGGCGGTGGCCAACGGCGAGTTCCTGGTGGCGAACCTGCGCCGCGACGACGGGCGCTGGCTGCGCTCATGGCAGGCCGGCGATGCCGATCGGCCGGCCCAGGCCCGCCACCTGGCCTACGCCCAGGACTACGGGGCCCTCATCGACGCCTTCACCCGGCTGGGCGAGCTGTCGGGCGAGGCCCGCTGGATCGACGAGGCCCGGGCCGCGGCTGACGGCCTTCTGGAGCTGTTCTGGGACGGTGACGGCGGCGGGGTGTTCACCACCGGCAACGACGCCGAGAAGCTCGTCACCCGGCCCAAGGACCTGATGGACAACGCCACCCCGTCGGCCCAGTCGCTGGCGGCGTGCGGGCTGCTGCGGCTGGCTGCGCTCACCGGTGAGAGCCGCTACCTCGACCGGGCGCACGAGACCATCGCCCTCTTCGGCCCGGCGGCACCCCAGCATCCCACCGCCTTCGGCCGGGCACTGGAGGCCATCGACATGGCCGCCAACGGCCTGGACGAGATCGCGGTGGTCGGTGATCGCCCGGACCTGGTGGCTGCCGTGCAGACCCGCTACCTGCCCGGCGCAGTCCTGGCCTGGGGCGAGCCCTACGACTCGCCGCTATGGGCCGACCGCCCCGAAGGCTTCGCTTACGTCTGCCGCGACTTCGCCTGCCAGTCCCCCGCGACCACCCCCGAGGACCTAGTCGCCCAACTCGAAGCCTGAGCTGGGGGCGTCCGAGAATGGGGTCGCTTGTGATGCCGGGCAGTGCGAGGTCGGGGTCGTCAGCGATGCCGGGCAGGTGCAAGACGGGATCCTCCGGCGCGTGGGCGGGTCCGTGATACACCTGCCCGGGCGGGTGCAGGGTGTGCACGCCGTTGGTGGTGCGAATCTGCCACTTGTGGTGGTGGATCCTCTGGTGGCAGTCCCAGCAGACCGGGACCATGTTGGAGATCTTTGTGGACCCGCCCTGCGATACCGGCCTGATGTGGTGGATCTGGCACAGCGCGGGGTGAGCAGCACAGTGGAAGCAGCCGCCGTAGCGGGCGATGAGGATCTGTCGCTGTGCTTCGGTGGCGGTGCGGCAGGACTCAGCGCGCCAGATCGGCTTGCCCTTGCGGTCATAGACGACGCCGGTGAACTTGGCGTTGCAGGCGAACTCCTCAAGCATCGCCGGGGGCAGCCTGTCGCCGTCGGGTAGCTCGGCGATGAGGCTGCCGGTCTCGTTGTCGATGTGCGCGACCACGCAGATGTCAGCGATGGGCTTCCCCTTGCCATCGCCCGCTGCGTTGCCGGCGGTGAGGTTGTCGAGGGCGTCGGCCATGCACTGGGCGAACGTTCGGCGATCGGAGCCCGAGCCTGCCGCGGCCTTCTTGTCGGCCTCGTACATGCGGCTGGCCTGGCCCGGAGCCGGTTGCCGACGCGCTGACCTGTGGCGGCGTCGAACTCGCCGTAGAGGTGGACCATGCCGTCCTCTGCGTTTCGGAGGCGCACATGGCGCCGTGCCCTCTGGCGCCGATGCTCGGACTCCCCGCCGTCGTCCTCGCGAGCAACCACCCAACGCCGGGCCTCGCGGCTGAACTGCTCAGGTCGCATCAGCTCGGCGCTGGCCAGCAGACCCGCGTCGCCAGCGACGGCGCCCGCGCCCGCCTTGTCGATGGCCTCCGCCAGACGCTTGGCGTTGGCCGGCGACACCCGCCCCGATTCCACCAAGTCTCGTGCAACAGGCACTTCCCTGAAGGCTTCAGCGGCCTTGACCTGGCTGCGAGCCTCCGTCCGGTGCAATCCCGCGGTGGCGGCCAGCACCTCTGCGCCGCCGTCGCCATGGCGCTCGCGCCCGGCCACGGCGGCCGCTGCCGAGAGCTGGAACGCAGAGGCGATCCCCACAAACGACTTGGAGATCCTCAGACCGTCGCGCAACTCGTCAGTGGTCGCGGACCCGTCGTTGGCGATGGCCAGCATCTCCTTCACCGCGGCCTCGGCTCTTCGGGCGGCTTCGATCAACATGATCACAGCATCCCATAGGGGTGTGACATCTATCCCCTATTTTCATGAATTTCTAAACATTTTCTTGCAAAATTCTCGCCCACCTCCGCGATTTCCGGCCGGCCCGGGCCGATTTGGGGTAGCTCACTGGGCCTCGGCTATTCGATGGACTCGAGCAACTCGATGCGGTTGCCGAACGGGTCATCGGCATACGCCCGGCGACATGTCTCCAGCGTCTCGCCATCGCGGACCGTGACACCGGCCGCCCGCAACCGCGCAACCAGGCGGTCCAAGCCGTCCACCACAAGCGCGGGATGGGCCTTTCGGGCCGGCCGGAAGTCGGCGTCCACACCGAGGTGGACCTTGACGCAGTCATTCTCGAACCAGCAGCCACCTCGCAGCTCCAGATGGGGAGGCTTTGGCACCCGTGTGAGTCCGAGTAGACCCTCGTAGAACTCCTGGGCGGACGTTTCACCGCCCTCGGGCATGGCCAACTGGACATGGTCGATCGCCACGATCGTCACGGCCTGATCCTACTTACCACGCCCTGCTCGAGCGTGCCCGTCACCCCCGCCGGTACCCGCGATCTGCCGAGGTGCCCGGGATCAGCGGTTCAGGCGGCGGCCTTCTCGAGGATGTGCACCCCGCAGGCTGAGGCCAGGCCGATGACGTGGGCCAGGCCGACGGTGGCTCCTTCGACCTGGCGGTCGCCGGCCTCGCCCCGTAGGTGGGTGGTGACCTCGTAGACGTTGGCGACGCCGGTGGCGCCGATCGGGTGGCCCTTGGAGATCAGCCCGCCGGAGACGTTCACCGGCGTGGTGCCGTCGCGGAACGGCCCGCCCGAGTCGATGAAGTCCCCGGCGCCGCCCGGCTCGCACAGCCCGAGGTTGTCGTAGTGGATCAGCTCGGCGGTGGCGAAACAGTCGTGCAGCTCCACCAGGTCTAGATCGGCGGGACCCACCCCGGCCGCCTCGTAGGCCTGGTCGGCGGCGTTGCGGGTGAGGGTGTTGACGTCCGGCTGCACCTGGCAGTCCTCGGTGAAGGGGTCCGATGTCAGCACCGACGCCGACACCTTCACCGCCCGCTTGCGGACGTGGGCCGGCATCGACGCCAGCCGCTCCCCCGACACCAGCACCACCGCGGCCGCGCCGTCGCCGGTCGGGCAGCACATCAGCAGGGTGTTGGGGTAGCTCATCATCGGCGACTCCAGGATCTCCTCCATGGAGAACTCCTTCTGGTACTGCGCCAGCGGGTTCAACGTCGAGTGCAGGTGGTTCTTGTAGGCGACCCGGGCGAACTGCTCGAAGCCCACCCCGTCATGATCGTGGGCGTAGGCCATGCCGGCCTGGGCGAACACCCCGGGCATGGTCTCGGTGCCCAGATGGCCGTCCACCCCGGTCACCGCGCCGTAGCGCCCGGACGGTTCGAAGACCTTCTTCTCCTTCTTGGTGGCGCCGCCGCCCAGCAGGCCCATCTTGCCCATCTGCTCGGCCCCCACGGCCAGGCCGATCTCGGCCTCGCCGGCGCGGATGGCCATCATCACGGTGCGGATGGCGGTGGCCCCGGTGGCGCAGGCGTTGGCCACGTTGTAGACCGGCACGCCGGTCTGGCCGATCTGCTTCTGCAGCCGTTGCCCCACCGCACCCGAAGCCTGGAACAGCGCTCCGCAGGCCAGGACGTCGATGTCGGCCACCGTGACCTCGCCGTCGGCCAGCGCGCCCAGGGCGCTCTCGGAGGCCAGGTCGATCAGGTCCCGGTCCGGGTAACGCGCGAAGCGGGTCATGTGGGCGCCGAGCACCCACACGCTGTCTGGGGAGATCCGGGCTGCCATTGTCGCTGCTGCCTCCTGTTTGGTCAGGTGGGTTCGTAGCCGAACGCGACGGCTTCGGTGCCGTCGTCGTCGGCGCCGACCGGGTAGGTGGCGAGCCGCACCCTCATGCCGAGGGTGACCGCCTCCGGCGTCGGGTCGCAGTTGACCACGTTGGATCGCACCCATGTGCCGTCGTCGGTGCGGACGATGGCCGACACGAACGGCACCGGGATGCCGGGCGCGGCCCGGTGGACGATGGTGAACGCCCTCAACTCGCCGGAGCCGTCGACCGAAGCCGGCGCGAACTCGGTCCTGCCGCAGCGGGCGCAGGCGTTGCGCCGGTCGAAGAACCGGGCCCCGCAGCCAATGCACTCCTGGGCCACCAGATGCGGTTCCGGCTCGAGATGCAGGTAGTCGACGAGCGGAACCCGAGCCGGTGCCATCGCTCCGCAGGTTACCGTCAAGACCTCGGTATACCGCCCAGGAACGAGTAGCGCAGGACCGCTACCAACCGGACCGGTGGAGGACCTCGTCGAGTGGGGGGCGGCCCCGGCGGGCGGACCGGCTCGGCCGGTCGTCGTCGGCGGGGTGGCCGATGGCTACCGTGCCCACGCCCCGCCGGTCGGGGGGCACGCCGAATCGCTGGCGCACGTCCTGCTCGTGGTCGAACATGCCGAAGAAGGCCGCGCCGAGACCGCGGTCTTGCGCGGCCAGCAGCAGGGTCATCACCGCGGCCCCGCCGTCTACGAACCAGTACGGCACCGGCCAGGCCTCCTCCCCGGCTCCGAGGCCGGTGTGGTCCTTGTCGGGCTCCCGGTAGCGGCGCAGGTACCCGCCCGGGTGCGACCAGACCACCACCAGCACGGGGGCGTTCAGCAGGCCGGGCCAGGCGAAGCCGTCGCGTTGCTCCAGGGGCAGGGTCACATCCCAGTAGGCCGCGGTGTCGCTGCCCTCCAGCACCAGGAACTCCACCCCCGCGGTGTTGCCCGCGGTCGGCGCCCGCCGGGCCAGATCACAGATCTCGTCGACGGTGAGCGGCGGCACCGTCTCGCTCGTGAAGGAGCGCACCATCCGGCGTCGCCGGACCGCGTGCTCGAACTCCATGGCTCCGCCGCGCCGGCCGCAGGCGCGACCGCCTCGTTACAGGAGCTTCTCGAGCTCCTCGGCCATCACCCAGCCGTGGACGATCAGCGTGTCGCCGTCCGCTCCGACCAGTCCGTCGAGCAGGGCCGCCGCTTCGGGTTGGACCTTGTCGGGCTTGAGGCTCGCGTGGTCGAGCACCACCGGCGGGCCACCCTTGCCCCGGGTGGTGAAGATCCGGTCCTCGTAGCTGAGCGAGCCGATCCCGAAGCGCTTGGCTAGCCGGCGTCCCCAGGCCCGCTCCTCGCCGGTGGCCTTGTGGCCCGGCCGGGGGACGACATCGTGGAGGTTCTTGAACGCCTCGAAAGCGCCCGGATCGTTGATCTGCATGCCGACGAGCACATCCTCGTCGGGGAAGGACAGGGCGGCCCGGCGCAGCTGGTCCGTCACGATGCCCCTGAGGACGGTGTCACGGCGGGTCGTGCGGCAGGTGTGGCCGGCACCGATCAGCACGCACGGCGTTCCGCCGATGCGCTCCAGGGTGCAGAACGAGAAACCGCGCAGCTTGCCGTTGTCGCGGGCCTCGGTGACCAGTACCCAGGCCTCGGCCTGCTTGGAGAGGGAGCCGACCTCGTAGGCGCTGGACGAGATGGCGCACAGATCGGCCATCTCAGCCAGATCGGAGTCCCCCAGTGCGGTGCAATCCCTGGTCTCGATCGCGATTGCCATGGTGGCTTCCACCCCTATAGATCGCCCATGCCGTCCGCTCCAGTCTCAGGGATACGGCGACATTTCGCAACCCTCGTAAGTCGTTTCGATCGAACGGAACGGCTCGTATGGGGCCAGGTCTCTCGCCTGCCCGCTCGGCCTCTGGGGGATTCGATCAGACTCCGGCGATCGCCTCGGCCCCCAGCAGCTCACGGAGTTCGGCCGGCAAGCCGTTGGCGGTGTCCACGGCAAAGTCATCGGCCAGGCGTGCCACCCGGCGCTCGCCCAGCAGCAGCTCGACCGGCGACCCGCCGGGATGGGCCGCGAACAGTGACCTGAGCTCCTCGATGTGGTGGTCAGTCTGGTGCTCCAGACCCAGATTGACCCGCAGCACCGGGTCCGGCTCGGTGCTGGTAACCGGGTGCACCTCGTTGGCGAAGAACCTCAGGGTCTCCTCCCTCGTGTCGAGCCGACCTCGCACCACGACCACCGCGTCGTCGGCCAGCTTCGATCCGTGTTCAGCCATCACTCTCGGGAACACCAGGACCTCCATCTTGTCCTGGAGGTCCTCGAGCGAGAAGCTCGCCATCAGCTCGCCCCGGCGGGTCCAGCGGCGTTGCAGGCCGGTGACCACTCCCCCCACCGACCAGAAGCCCGCGTCGTCGCTGACGCCCGCTCCGGCCGCCAGATCGCCGATAGTGCAGTCGGCCAGGCGGCGCACCCTGGCCTCCATCCCCTTCAGCGGGTGATCGGAGATGTAGAGGCCCAGCATCTCCTTCTCCTGGGCCAGCTTCACCATGCGCTCGTACTCGACCTCCGGCACCTCCGGCCGGTCGTCGAAGGACGGCCCCTCGCTCTGCTCGCCGAACAGCGACATCACGCCGGCGTCGTGTTCCCGCCGCTTGCGCACCGTCATGTCGATGATCGACTCGTGCACCTGCTGGAGGCCCTTGCGGGGGTGCCCCAGCGAGTCGAAGGCCCCCGCCTTGATCAGGGACTCGACCGTCCGCTTGTTCAGCACGTCGACGTGCACCCGCTCGACGAAGTCGACGAAGGACGCGAACGGTCCGCCCTCGTCGCGTTCGGCGATCACCTTCTCGACGACGCCCTCCCCCACGTTGCGCACCGCCGACAGGCCGTACACGATGCGGCCGGGTCCGGTGTCGTTGTCGGTGGGGACCGGCGTGAAGTCCGACGCCGACCGGTTGACGTCGGGGACCTGAACGTCGATGCCTCGCAGGCGGCACTCGTTGAGGTAGACCGAGGCGTTCTCGAGCTTGCCCTTGACGCTGGTGAGCAGGGCTGCCAGGTACTCGACCGGGTAGTTGGCCTTCAGGAAGGCGGTCTGGTACGCGACCAGGCCGTAGCCGTAGCTGTGGCTCTTGTTGAAGGCGTAGTCGGCGAACTGCTCGATGATCCTGAAGAGTTGGGTGCCGAGGCCCTCCTCGTAGCCGTTGGCCACCACGCCCGCCACGAACTTCTCCTCCTCGGCCGCCATGGCCTCCCGGATCTTCTTGCCCATGGCCTTGCGCAGCGAGTCGGCCTCGGCCAGCGAGTAGCCCGCGAAGCGCTGGGCCACCCGCATGACGCTCTCCTGGTAGATCATCAGGCCGTAGGTGTCGGCCAGGATGTCGGCCGCGTCGTCGTGGAAGTACTCCACCAGGCGCCGGCCGTTCTTGCGGTCCGCGTAGTCGTGGTGCATGTTGGCGGCCATCGGCCCGGGCCGGTACAGGGCCACCAGCGCGCAGACGTCGTCGAAGGCCGTGGGCGCCAGCGAGCGAACCAGCGAGCGAACCTGGGGATTCTCGAGCTGGAACACCCCGATGGTGTCGCCCTCCCGCAGCATCCGGTAGGTGGCATCGTCGTCCAGCGCGACGGAGTCGATGTCGACCGTGAGGCCCCGGGTGCGTCTGACCAGCTCGACGGTGTCGGTGATCACATCGAGGTTGCGCAGCCCCAGGAAGTCCATCTTCAGCAGGCCGAGGTCCTCGACGCCGTGCATCTCGTACTGGGTGACGATGGGGGCCTCGGAGGCGTCCCGGCCCGGCTCGGGCTTGCGCTGTATGGGCATGTACTCGGTCAGCGGCTCCGGCGTGATGACCACCGCGGCGGCGTGGATGCCGTCCTGGCGCCTCATGCCCTCGAGGCCCCGGGCGACATCGACCACCTTGGCTACGTCGGTGTCGGTGTCGTACATCTGGCGCAGCTCGCCTGCGGCCACGTAGCCGTCCCGGTGGCTGTCCGACTCCTCGAAGCAGTACCGCAGCGGAGTGTCGCGGCCCAGGACCAGCGGAGGCATGGCCTTGGCGATCTTGTCGCCCAGCGAGTGGGGATAGCCCAGCACCCGGGCCGCGTCACGCACCGCGGCCCGAGCCTTGATCCTGCCGAAGGTGATGATCTGGGCCACGTGCTCGCGGCCGTAGCGCTCGGCCGCGTAGTTGATCAACTCGTCCCGGTGGCGCGAGTCGAAGTCCATGTCGATGTCGGGCATCGACACCCGGGAGGGGTTGAGGAACCGCTCGAACAGCAGGTCGTAGCGGATCGGGTCGAGGTCGGTGATGCGGAGGCTGTAGGCCACCGCGCACCCCGCGGCCGAGCCGCGGCCCGGCCCCACCCGGATGTCTCTGCGGCGGGCGTAGGCGATCAGATCCCAGGTGATGAGGAAGTAGGAGGCGAACCCCATGCTGTTGATGACCTCGAGCTCGTACGCGAGACGCTTGGCCACCTCCTCGGGCAGCGGGTCCCCCCAGCGCTGGCGGGCTCCCTGGTAGGTGAGGTGATCCAGGTAGGCGCGGTCGTCGTCGAAGCCCTCGGGCACCTCGAAGTGCGGCAGGCGGGGCGTGCCGAACTCGATGTTCACCTCGGCCCGTTCCGCGATCAGCAGGGTGTTGTCGCAGGCCTCGGGAAGCTCGGCGAACACGCTGCGCATCTCCGCCGCGGTCTTCATGTAGTGCTCGTCGCCATGGAACTTCAGGCGGTCGGTGTCCTCCAGCAGCGACCCGGTCTGCACGCAGAGCAGAGCGTCGTGGGCTGCGGCGTCGGCGCGGTGCGTGTAGTGGCTGTCGTTGGTGGCCAGCAGCGGGGCGTCGAGCTTGCGGCCGATCTCCAGCAGCTGCGAGAGGATCTGGCGCTGCTCGGGAATGCCGTGGTCCTGCAACTCGATGAAGAAGCTGTCGCGGCCGAAGATGTCCTGGAAGCGGGCCGCCTTGGAGAGCGCCTCCTCGGTGTTGCCGCGCAGCAGTGCCTGCGGCACATGGCCGCCGAGGCAGCCGGTGGTCGCGATCAGTCCCTTGCTGTGGTCGGCCAGGGTCTCCCAGTCGCAACGGGGCTTGTAGTAATAGCCCTCCATGAAGGCCCGGCTGGCCACCTTGATCAGGTTCTTGTAGCCGGTGTCCTCGGTGGCCAGCAGCGTGAGGTGGTAGTACAGCTTGCCCCCGCCCTCCACGTCACCGCCGGAGTCGTCGAGCCGGCCTCGGCGAGGGGGACGTTCGTGGCGGGAGTCGCGGGCCATGTAGGCCTCGGTGCCGATGATGGGCTTGATCCCGGCCTGCTTGCAGCCCCGGTAGAAGTCCAGGACGCCGTACATGTTGCCGTGGTCGGTGATGCCCAGGGCCGGCTGGCCGTCGGCGACCGCCGCCGCGATCAGGTCGTCGAGCCGGGATGCTCCGTCGAGTATCGAGTACTCGGTGTGGGTGTGGAGGTGGACGAAGGAGTCAGCCACCTTTTGCCTCCTGTGGACACTGTGGACCGATGTTGAGGAAGCTGTGGAAGGAATCACACAGCTGTGATTCGCACCATAGTCGGCTCTTCAGGGGCTCGCGCAAGTGCATTGCTTGTCCGGCCTCACCACTGCGCGGCGGCTGAACGGGTTGATCGGCTACAGGTAGGTGCCGTGGCGGCTGCCGGTGTCGGCTCCCTGGGGCGGTCTTGGGTAGGGGTCGGCTCCTGGTGGGAGCTCTCCTCGCATGGATTGGAGCTGCTGGTGAGCGGTCATCTGCTGGGCCAGCAGCATGGCCTTCATGCCCTGGATCAGGCCTTCGAGCCAGCCGACCAGCTGGGCCTTGGCGATCTGGAGCTCCATCGCGGAGGGGGGCTCCGGCTGGTCGAACGGCGACGCGAGCCGGGCCAGTTCGTCGCGCAGGTCCGGCGACAGGGCCGAGCCGACCTCCCCCACCGAGGTCTCGTAGATCTCGCGCAGCCGCTGCCTGCTGGCCTCGTCAAGGTCGGTGGAGCGCACCTCGGCCAGGAGCTGCTTGAGCATCGTGCCGATGCGCATGACCTTGGCCGGATGGTCGATGGTCTCGTTGATCTCGTCGTCGCCCTCGCCGCCGGCGACGTCGATCATGTCCGGAGCCAACACTTCGGGGGATTCGGTCTCAGACATGCTGCCTCCCACGCGTCCGGGCGCCCACGGCTCAACCCTACGACGTGCGCGGGTAGGCACAACAGGGTCACGTTGGGACCGGGGGTCTCCGGCTCTTGTTCGCTGCGCTCACGGGCCGCCCAATCCGGGGAACACTGCCCACGGCCTCGCCCGTATGAGCCGGATTCGCCGCATACCGCTCGGCCTCTCACGAGACGTGGACGAGGAGCGGCACCAGCATCTCGGCCTGCGTGAGCGAGCCGTGCCGGCCGATGATGTTCGAGCCGCCGTCGTCGGGGTGGCCGAAGGCCCAGCCGTCCCGGGCCACCAGGGCCACATCGCCCAGTCGTGACCGGGCCGCGTCGGTCACGACGGGGCCGAGCCAGCCCTCGTCGATGATCTCGGAGGCGGTGTGCACCCAGGCCTGCTGTCCGTGGCAGTCGACCGCGGCATCGTAGAGGTCCCGGCCCCGTCCTGGCCGGGCGTGCAGCCAACGGAAGCGGGCCTCGCCCGACTCGGCCTGAGAGCAGTCGAGGACCGGGCGGCCAATCCTGACCATGCCGCCGGAGCAGTCGACCAGGCCGTGGTCGGAGGTCGCCACCACTGCCGTGTCCTTGGGGAGGACCGTGAGCAGGTCGGCCATCAGCCGGTCGCAGGCTCTCAGCTCGGCCTCGTAGTGCTCTCCGAAGGCGTGCTCGTGGGCCACGATGTCGAGGCCCTCGTAGTAGGCGTAGACGAAGGACTCCCCCGCGGCCAGGAGCTGACGAACCTCCACGACGAGGCTCGACAGCATCTTGTAGCCGAAGCGCCGGGCGTCGCGCAGGTAGGCGCGGCTGAATCCCGACTTGCGATACTCGGCCTTCTGGAGCGCGGGCGGGCGCTGCCCGCCGAAGGACACAACCGGCTGGAGCCGCTCGGGCGGATGGCGGTCCAGCCCGTCGCCAACCGGCGTCCTCCACCTCAAGACGTTGAGGTTGCCGTCGTATGTCGGGATGCGGTAGCCGACGATGCCGTGCTCGCCGACCCCGACGCCGGTGGCTATGGAGGTGAGGGCGGAGGCCGTCGTGCTCGGGGCGACGGTGGTGATGGTGGCCGCGTGCATCTCGTTGAGCGTCGGCGCGACACGCGGCCGCGCCGAGAGCTGTTCGGCGCCCAGGCCGTCGAAGACCAGCACCACCACCGCGCGAGCGTCGAGCACTGCGCCGGGCAGCGGGCTCGCCGTCCCCGTCCCGGACCCCAGGATCGCGGGCACGATGTCGGCCACGCACCCTCCGCCGTACGCGGGCAGGACCGGCTCTCTCCGCTCGGGGGTGGGTTCCGGGCCGGCCACGGCATCTAGGATGCCACCATGAGGGTGTCGACACGCGGGAGCTGCGCCGCGCCGCCTGTCGCCGCAGCCCGGCGATGAGGGTGTCGACACGGGGCGACTACGCCTCCCGGGCCCTGCTGTCCCTCGCGCTGCACAGCGACAACGCGCCGACCTCGGTGCGGGAGATCGCCGAGCGCACCGCGCTGCCCCAGCCCTACCTCGAGCAGATACTGCTGGCCCTGAAGGGAGCCGGCCTGGTGCGCTCCAAGCGGGGCGTGGGCGGAGGGTACGTCCTGGCCCGCGACCCGTCCGACATCAAGCTGTCGGACATCGTGCGGGCGGTGGACGGGCCCATCGCGGCCGGCGACTTCGGCGAGCCCCACACCGACGGTGCCTGCGATCACGAGGGTCAGTGCGTGCTGCTGGCGATCTGGTCGGCGTCGGGGTCGCACATGAGGCGGTTCCTGGACTCCTTCAGCCTGGCCCAGATCACGGCGATGGCCCAGGGCGAGGCGCCCTGGCCCGTGGACTCCGAGAACTAGCAGCCTCGCCTCTCCGGCCTGCGAGACCTGGACCCGCCAGCACCCCGCTAGGTGCAGGCGGCCAGCACCGCGGCCAGGTCGGGCGGAAGAGGCGACTCCGCCCGGACGGTCTCGCCGCTGGCGGGGTGCGTGAAGGACAGGCTGCGGGCGTGCAGGAACGGCCGGGACAGCCCGAAGACATCGTCGATGTGGTCTGAGCCGTAGGTCGGGTCCCCGACCACCGGGTGGCCGATGGCCCGTAGATGGACCCTGATCTGGTGGGTGCGGCCGGTCTCGAGCCGGCACGACAGAAGCGCGGCCCTAGCCGGCTGCGCGTAGCGCTGCTCCACCGTGTAGCCGGTCCGGGCCGCCCGGCCCCGGTCGGTGACGGTCATGCGCTGCGGGTTCCGGCTGGATCGACCGATCGGTGCATCGATCACGCCCGAGGACGCCTCGGGCTGGCCCCGTACCAGAGCGGAGTACACCCGCTGCGGTTGATGGGAGCGCAACTGCTCGACCAGCAGCTGGTACGCCCGCTCCGTGCGGGCCACCACCATCAGGCCCGAGGTGCCGCGATCGAGCCGGTGCACTATCCCGGGCCGGTAGGCGTCGCCGACATCGGCGATGTCGGGATAGCGGGCCAGCAGGCCGTTGACCAGCGTGCCGCGGTCGTGCCCCGCGCCGGGGTGGACGACCAGGCCGGCCGGCTTGTCCACCACGACCACCTGGGCGTCCTCGAGGACCGTCTCGAAGGCCACGTCGGGGTCGGCCGCGGGCCGCGGGTCGTCGCGCCGCTCGACGGCGACGGCCAGCGACTCGCCCGCTGCGACCCGCCTGGTGCCCGACGTGACCACGGCACCGTCGAGGCGCACGCCGCCGGTGGCCACCAAGCGGGCGGCGACCGATCGGCTCACGTCGGCCACGAGGGCCACGACGCGGTCGAGCCTCAGGCCGTCGAGGGCCGAGCCGACGACCTCGCCCGGATGGCTCATCGCTCCCGGCGATAGGCAGCCCACACCAGGGTGGCGCCGCCGAGGACGACCCCCATGTCGGCCACGTTCCACACCGGCCACCACTGCACGTCGATGAAGTCCACCACGGCCCCGCCGAGGAAGCCGTCGTCTGATCGGAAGAGGCGGTCGGCGAGGTTGCCGAGCGCTCCCCCGGCGATGGACCCGGTCGCGACGGCCGACAAACGGCCCGACACCAGCCGCCGGTTGAGCAGCAGGATTGCGGCCACCGCCACCGCCGCCACGCCGAGCAGGGGCCCAAGGCCCTGGAAGCTGCTGAAGGCGGCTCCGGTGTTGAACACGAGACGCAGTCGCAGCGTCCACACGAGGTCGATGACGCGGCCATTGTCGAGCGTCTCCAGGGCCCACCACTTGGTGAGCTGGTCGACGACCACCACGACCGCGGCCGAGGCCAGGACTGTGGAACCATGGCGACGGCTGGGCCTCGCGCCCTGTTCTCCGCTCTTGTTCGCTGCGCTCACGGGCCGCTCGGGCCGGTCTTCCGCTCTTGTTCGCTGCGCTCACGGGCCGCTCGGGCCCGAGGGCCTCGCTCAGCAACGTGCCGGATCCGCGTCATCGTGCCTAGCCGCTCGGCCTCTGCCCCGTCGGTCACATCCTAAGGAGTCTTACCGGCGGCCTAGGCCGCCCGCCTTTACCTCGACGCGCTCGGCGGCCCACGGGATGGCTCGGAGGCGGGCGATGGGAATCGGTGCTCCCGAGGTGATGCAGTAGCCGTAGGTGCCGTTGTCGATGCGTTCGAGCGCGGCGTCGATCTGGCTCACCGTGTGGCGGGCCTGGCTCGACAGGGCGAGGTCGCGCTCGCGTTCCACCGCCACGGTGGTGCCCTCGCCGCCCTCCTCGTCGAACTGGACGTCGCCGGGCTCCCGCGTGGCCAGCAGCGACTCGGCCTCGGCCTGGTACTCCTCGGCCGAGTGCAGGTACTTGGCCCGTTCCTTGAGCAGCTTCCGCCTCATGTCATCGAGGAACTTGGCGTCGAAGCGGGGCTTGGCCCCGGACGCCCTCGCGCCGGACTTCTTGGCCGACGTCTTGGCGCCGGACGGCTCGGTGTTCGTGGTCTTGCCGGCTTGTGCCCCGTCGGCCTTGGCCATGTCAAGCTCCCGTCCTGCCGTCAGACGAAGGACCCCCGGTTATATCAGCGGTACAAGCGTGTGCGGCGTTCAGGCCCGCTGGCCGAGCCTACCGCCGCGGCCCGGGCCCTCGTCGTGGTCGAAGAACGCAGCCATGGCGGCGTCAGCACTGGGCAAGGGGGCGTCGCTGCTGACTACCTGCCGGAGTTGCTCGATGAACTCGTCGTCCTCCTCGGCCTCGATGTCGAAGAGCTCTGGGCTGCGGGTCTCCGCCGATTGCGTCGCCGGTGCAGCCACGGTCTCGGGACCGTCGCCGGGGTGTGGATCCGCCGATCCCTGGTGGGCTTGCTCAGCGCCCGCATGCCCGGCCGGATGGACGCTGCCGGCAGCAACGTCGTCCGTGTCTGCGCTCTCCCCGGCCCATCCCACCGGCGGAAGGTCGGGCAGCGTGTCGGCGGCGAGCGTGTCGGTGGCGAGCGGGTCCGCGAGGGCATCGTCGACGGCTTCGGCGTCATCGGCCTGCTCGGCGGCCGGAGCCTCGTCACTGGCCTGCTCGACGGCTTCGGCGTCACTGGCCTGCTCGGCGGCCGGATCCTCGTCGCCGGGGTCTGGGGAGACCTCCATGGCTGACTCTTCCTGAGCATCAGGGTCAGCCTGGTCCTCGGCCTCGGCGACCGGATCGGCCTCGCCCGGTTCGGTAGCCTCGTCAGCCGCCATGTCCAGGGCCGAGCCGTCCGGCCCGGCAGGAGCGTCGGCGGGATCGGCCGGATCAGTGACGGGCTCGAACTGCTCCACGAAGGACTGGAACGAGGTCGCCAGATTGCGCAGTTGCCACCGCTCGCTGTCGAGCCTGGCCTGGATGGCGGCCGTGGCCGCTTCGAGATCGGCGCGGGTTGCCTCAAGAGCCTCGATCTCCTCGATCTTGCGGGCGCGTTCGACGGCCAGCTCGGTGGCCGCCGTCCGCTTCGCCTCGCTGAGAATCAACTGGCAGTTCTCCTCGGCCTCGGCCAGGGTCTGCTCCGCCCGCTCCTCCGAGGAGCGCAGCCGCTCGTTCGCGGCCGCCTCAGCCTCGGCGACCGTCTTGGCCGCTCGCTCCTGCGCCGAGTCGGTGATCGACTTGGCCTCGGTCCGCGCCTCCGCGATCGCCGTGTCGGCGGTGCGCTGGGCCAGCACGAGGGTGCGGAGCAACATCTCGCGGGTCTCGCTCAGCCCGTCGCCGTTGCCGCTGTGAGGCTCCGCCTGAGCCAGTCGCTGCTGCAAGTCCGAGATCTGATCCCTGCCCTGGGTCACAGCCCGGCTCACCGCCTTGACGTAGCTGTCGACCTCCTCGAAGTCGTAGCCGCGCATGCGCTCGCGAAACCGGACCTCGGTGGAGAGGTCATTGAGAGCATTCATGCGGCGATGATGCCACGGACATGCTCGCATTTGGTGGATGCCCCACCGCGGCGGGACGCCCGCGAGCAGCAGCCCGGCTCAGCCTCTCAGCAGATTCCAGCCGCTCTGAGGAGCCTCTGCAGGAGGATGATCCCGAAGATCACGATCACCGGGGAGAAGTCGAACGCCATGCCACCGAACCGGGCGGCCGGGAGCATCCGCCGGACCGGTCTCATGACCGGGTCGGTGACGGTGATCAGGAAACCGGCGACGGTGGCCATCGCCCCGTGCGGATTGAGGGGGAACCAGCTCAGCAGCACGCGACCGAAGATCGCGAACAGGTAGAGGTTGAGCAGCAGGCAGACGAACCAGAGCACTTACGGCGCCCGCCGAGTCAGGAGCGCTTGGGCCGGGCGGTCTCCTTCGACACCTCCGCCTCCGCGGGGGTGAGCAGGTAGACCTGGTCGGCGACTCGGTCCATCTTGCCGCCCATGGCGTAACAGAGGCCGCTCGAGAAGTCCACGAGTCGCCGCTGCAGGTCCCGATCGACTGCCTGAAGGTTCACGATCACGGGCTGGCCCGACTTGAACCGGTCCCCGATCTCCTGGGCGTCGTTGAAGGCGTCCGGAGAGACCGCGTGGGGCTTCATGCTCTGGGCGGCCACGGAATGCACGACCCGCACCGGGTTGTCGTACTCCGCCTCCGGGCCCGCCCCGCCCTCGGCCGGGGCGAGGTGCACCGGCCGCACCGTGCGTCCCAGGACCGGGTCGCCGGGCGCGGCGCCCGATGCCACCGAGACCCCCGGCTGGGCGGCCTCGGGCGCGAACCGGCCTGGTGCCGCGCCGTGTTGCGGTGATTGGCGGATCGGGTCGTCGTAGCTCTCGTAGTGCTCGTCCGGACCGAGCCCGAGATAGATCATCGCCTTCTTCAGCATCGATACGTCGCTCCTTGCGAAGACTTTAGCGTGCCTGCGAGCCTCACCGATCCCCTGGCGGCGCGCCATATTGTGGCACGCCGCGCGACCCGTGGCGGGGACGCACCCCGAAGAGGCTCGTTCCCACCCGGACCATGGTCGCGCCCTCCGCCACCGCCACTTCGAGGTCGTCGGTCATGCCCATCGAGCAGTGAGGCAATCCCAGGGAGTCGACCAGCCGCCGCAGCCTCCTGAAGGCGTCGCGGGCCTCCGCGGGCGGCCCGAGCGGACCGATGCCCATGAGGCCCACCAGGCGGAGTCCGGCGTCGCCGGTCGCGGAGGCCAGCGACTCGGTGTCGCCGGGCGCGCAGCCTGCCTTGGTGACCTCGCCCGAGATGTTCACCTGGATCATCACCTCGGCTCCAGGGGCGCGCCGGCCGATCTCGCGGGCCAACTCGACACGGTCGACGGTCTGCCATACGTCGACGCAGCTGGCGAGCATCCTGACCTTGTTCCGCTGCAGCCGGCCGACGAAGTGGACCCGGGGCATGGGCGCCGCGGAAGCCTCCGCGAGCTTGGCCACGCACTCCTGGGCGTAGTTCTCGCCGATGTCGGCGATGCCGCACGCCGCGGCCGCATCGATGGCCCACGGGCCGAACGCCTTGGTCACCGCGATGACGGTGACGCCGCGCCCGCCCGCGCTGGCGATGCGGCCCCTGAGAGCCTCGTACCGCTCGGCCACGGTGGAGGGCGTCGCCGGCGGCCCGTTCACCGTCTCTCCAGCCGGGCCGCGGTCGCCTGGCGGCCCCGGTCGCCCCGGGCCCGGTGCGAGAAGAAGCCGCGCCGAGCGGTGTCGAGCCCCAGGTCGTCCACATCGCTGACACCGGCCGCGTTCAAGGCGCCCAGTACCGCGGCGCTGAGGTCGAGGGCCGGAGTCCCCCAGGAGGTGGCGCCGGACACGTCGCAACCGGCGGCTGCGGCCACCGCGGCAAGATCTTCCACACCGAACTCGTAGCTCGAGGGCCTGATGGCCGGACCGATCACGGCCCGCAGGTCCGTCGCCGTCCCGGGGGGCGAGGCCCGGCGGACGCCGTCGACGACCTGGCCGATCACTCCGGCCACGATGCCGCGCCAGCCCGCGTGGGCCACGCCCAGCGCGCCGTGTCCGGCGACGACCACCGGCGCACAGTCGGCGGTGTGCAGGGCCAGCACGGCCCCGGGCACGGCCGTGACCGCTCCGTCGGCCACCTCCCCAGCACCGCCGCCGGGCTCGGTGACGAACACCACGTCGGCGCCGTGCACCTGCCGGAGCCAGGTCCATTCACCGCTCATGAGCCTCTGGCGCCGACGCCCGAGGGACCCGTCGCCCTCCGCGCCGGCACCGCCGTCGCGATAGCAGCGAAAGTCGCCCTCGGAGATCTGCGAGCAGCGGACCCTGACGAGCCACCCGTCGCCCGCCGGGACCACCCTCTCGATCACCTGGTCACTGCCTCCGGTGGTCGACCGGCGGCGCGATCATCTCAGGAAATCGGGCACATCGAACTCGTCGTTGAGGTCGAGCCCGCCCGGCGCATCCGGATGCTCGGCCGTGGCGAACACGTCGGCGATCTGCAGATCCTCCTCGACCGTCCTCGCGGTCTGCCTGCGGTCCCGGCGGGCGCGGCGGTCCCGCCCGCCGTAGCCCTGCCGGTCGCTCTCGAAGCCGGCGGCGATGACGGTCACCCGCACCTCGTCCCCGAGCGCGTCGTCGATCACCGTCCCGAAGATGATGTTGGCGTCCTGGTGCGCTACCGAGTGCACCACCTCGGCCGCCTCGTTCACCTCCATCAGCCCGAGGCTCGATGAGCCCGAGATGTTGAGCAGGACGCCCTGGGACCGGTCGATCGACGACTCGAGCAGCGGACTCGATATGGCGCCGCGGGCCGCGGCCACCGCCCGCCCCTCGCCGGTGGCCGACCCTACGCCCATGAGGGCGCTGCCTGCCTCGGTCAGCACGGTGCGGACATCGGCGAAGTCGACATTGATCAGCCCCGGCGTGGTGATCAGGTTGGTGATGCCCCCGACCCCCTGCATCAGCACCTCGTCGGCCATGCGGAAGGCGTTGAGCATGGACGTCTTCTCGTCGGCGATGGCGATGAGCCGGTCGTTGGGGATGACGATCAGGGTGTCGACCTTCTCCTTGAGGCGCTGGATCCCCTCGTCGGCCTGGACCGAGCGACGGGACCCCTCGAAGCTGAACGGCCGGGTGACCACGCCGATGGTGAGCGCGCCGAGGCTCTTGGCCACCTCGGCCACCACCGGAGCGGCGCCGGTGCCCGTCCCGCCCCCCTTGCCCGCGGTGATGAACACCATGTCGGACCCGTTGAGGGCCTCGCGAATCTCGTCGACGTGCTCCTCGGCGGCCTGCCTTCCGATCTCGGGATCGCTGCCCGCGCCCAGGCCGCGGGTCAGGTTCTTCCCGATGTCGATCCGCAGGTCGGCGTCACTCATGCCGAGGGCTTGGGCGTCGGTGTTGGCTGCGATGAACTCCACGCCGCGCAAGCCGGCGTCGATCATGCGGTTGACGGCGTTGACGCCCCCGCCTCCGACTCCGACCACCCGGATGACGGCGATGTAGTTGTGAGAATCGGCCATCACCGTATTGAACCTCCCTGGCTTGCGATCACTGCATCTTAGAGCCCGCATGCCCGACGACGGGTCACGGGGGGTGAAGTCGGGCTTGAGCCTTCATCCGCGGGGCCGGCACGGCTGGTGACGGGTCACGGTGGCGATGTCGGGCATGACCACGTCGATCTCGGTGATGCAGTCAAGCTCGGTTCCCGCCAGCACGGCTCGCACTGCGCTCATCTTGTCGTCCAGGAGGTTCTGCCCGCCGAGCACGACGTTGGCCCCGCCGATGAGCTGCAGCCCCAGCTGCCCGTTGCCGGGATGGAGGGTCACCGCGCTGACCCAGGCGCGCAGATCGTCGGGCATCGCCGCGACCACTGCCAGCGGCCCGTCCGCGGCGGTGTGGATGTCGCCGAGCCGGCCGGCGAACGGCACGGCGACATGGGCGAGACCGCCCGGTTCTGCCGGCGCCGTCGCCCACTCGACGGCGTACCCATAGGCGTCGATCAGCACAATGCGGCCCCCGGTAGCGGGAACCTCGGCCACCGGCACGCGGGGTACGACCGTGATACGCACCGTGCCCGGCCAGTCCCGCCAGACCCGCGCAGACCGCACCCAGGGCAGCGAAGTGACGGACCTCTCGGCTGCGCCCAGGTCCAGCGAGAGCATCGGCATCCCGGTGGAGAAACCCGTGCTCTCAAGGATCTCGGCCGTGCGGGCCCCGCCTCCCCCGATGGAGATGCGGTCCACGTCCACCAGCGGCGTGCGGCTGATCCCGAATCCCAGCCCGGCCACCAGCGCGACGGAGGCCAGAGCGATCAGGATGTGTAGGCGCCGTCGCCCCTGCGCCCGCAGCACCGCGATGCGGCGCGCCTTCATCCGCGGGTCCACGGCCACGGCTGCCTCGCTCACGGCAACTCCCAGGGCTCGAAGCCGACGAGGTGGGTCTCAACGGCCAGGTCCACACCGTGTTCTTCGGTCACCAGCCGGCGCACCTCCCGCATCACCTCGACTATGTCGGCCGCGCAGCCCTCCTCATCGGACTGGATGAAATTCGCGTGCTTGGGCGAGACCTCCGCGGAACCGATCCGCAGTCCCTTGGCGCCCGCAGACTCGATCAGAGCGCCCGCCGCGGCCGGTTCCGGGTTGGTGAACACCGACCCTGCATTGCGGCCACCGGGCTGGTTGGCTCTCCGCCACTGGACGATCTCGGCCAGCAAGGCCCGGCCTGCCTGCCGGTCGCCGAACCTCAACTGGAGCTTGAGGGACGCCACTACCTGGTGCGTGGAGATGCTGCTCGTGCGGTAGCCGAGATCCAGCTCATCGACGCCTAGCACTGTGAAGCCCCCGTGGTGCAGGTCGACGACGACCGCCTCCACCAGCGACTCGGACATGTCCGAGCCGTGGCCGCCCGCGTTCATCCGCACCGCGCCCCCGGCGGTCCCGGGGACGCCGACAGCCCATTCGAAGCCGGTCAGGCCGGTGTCGGCCGAGGCCCGGGCCAGGACCGGCAACAGCGCCCCGCCGGACGCAGTGACCGCCGTGCCGTCGATCTCGAAGGTCGCCAGCCCGCTTCCCAGGGCCACCGCCAGCCCGTCGAAGCCCCGGTCGGCGACCAGCAGGTTGGAGCCCCGCCCCACGACCAGCACCGGCGTCGGCTCGCCGGCGGCGGACGAGTCGGCCACGATCGATGCCAGCGTCTCGAGCTCGGCCCGGTCATTGACGGTGACGAAGAGCCGGGCCGGGCCGCCCACCCGGTAGGTGGTGTGGGCCGCCAGCCCGTGGTCCCGCCGCAGCGACGGCGCGAGTTCCGAGGCGGCCAGACGCCGGTCCAGGTCGGCCAGCCGGTCCCGGACAGCGGCGGTCAACTTGCCGCCCCCGCGGGCTCGTGGCTGGTGACGCGGGCGGCTTCGAGGCGCTCGATCACCACATCGGGCACCGACGTCAGGTCCCCGGCGCCGAGCGTCAGGCAGAGGTCGCCGGGGCGCAGCCGGCCGACCAGCCAGTCCGCGACCTCGTCGAGCCGGGGCAGCCACGTCACCGACGACCACGGATAAGCGTCGAGCACCGCGTCGAGAACGATCTTGGAGGTCACACCGGGCCGGGGAGCCTCGCCCGACGGGTAGATCCCGGTGAGAACCAGGTGGTCGGCACCGGTGAAGGAGTGCGCGAAGTCGGCGCCGATGGCCGACACCCGGCTGTAGCGGTGCGGCTGGAAGACGCACACCACCCGGCGCCAATGGCCGGTGCGGGCCGCGTCGAGGGCCGCCGCCACCTCGCTGGGCAGGTGGGCGTAGTCGTCGACGAACGTCACGCCGCCGGAGTCGCCGCGGAACTCGAAGCGCCTGGCCACCCCCCCGAAACGGGCCAGGGCGCGGGCCGCGTCCTCGAAGGAGGCGCCCGCCACGATTGCAGCCACCACCGCCGCGGCCGCGTTGCGAGCGTTGTGCAGGCCCGGCGTCGGCAGGGTGATCCGCCCCAGCCGGGTCTGCCCGTCGTACAGGTCGAAGGCCGACTCCGGCATCCGCAGCGACACGTCGCTCATGCGGAAGTCGGCGTCCCTGCTGGTGCCGTAGGTCGTCGCCCCGGCGGCTGCGCCGATCCGGGCAGCGACCGGGTCGTCGGCGCACACGACCCGGTGGCGGGCCGCGGCCAGGAACTCGCCGAACGCGTCGACGAGAGCCGACGGCGCGCCGTCGTAGGTCTCGAGGTGGTCGGGTTCGACGCTGGTCACCACCGCCACCTCGGCGTCGATGGCCAGGAAGGTCCGGTCGCTCTCGTCGGCCTCCAGCACGAACCACTCGCCGGCGTCCCACATCGCTCCGGTGCCGATCTCGTTGACGTCCCCGCCGATGATGAACGAGGGGTCGAGGCCCGCCTCCCGCAGCACCAGCGCCAGCATCGAGCTAGTGGTCGTCTTGCCGTGCGTGCCTGCCACGGCGATCGTTCTGCGGTGTGACGCGATGGCGGGGAGGATGTCGCTGCGCCGCACGACGGGAACGCCCCGGGCCTCGGCTGCCCGAACCTCGGGATTGCTGGGGGGGATGGCCGAGGAGATGGCCACCAGCGTGGCGTCGCCGAGGTTGGCCGGGTCGTGTCCGATGGCGACCGGCACTCCCTCCGCCCGCAGCCGGGCCACCACGGGACCGTCGCGCAGGTCCGACCCCGACACCCGATGGCCCATCGACCGCAGCACCGACGCGATGGCCCCCATTCCCGCGCCGCCCGCGCCCACCACGTGGACGGCCCGGGGGGTGGAGAGGTCGACGGCGCTCACGGGGCGGGCTCCTGCCCTGGGGCCGAGCGGATGGGCGGTGGGCGGAGCGCGTACTGCTCGATGAGGTCCACTACGGCGCTGGCCGCGTCCGGCCGGGCCAGCGCCGCGGCCGATCCCTCCATGGCACTGAGACGGTCCGGATCGTCCAGCAGTGCGTCCACTTCGGCTGCGAGCCGGGCCCCGTCGAGCTCGGCGTCGCTCACCAGGAGCGCCCCGCCCGCCTCGACGAGCCGGCGGGCGTTGGTCGTCTGATGGTCGCCGGGCGCTCCCGGCAGCGGAACGAGCACCGCCGGCACTCCCGCGGCCGCCAACTCGGCGACAGTGGTGGCGCCGGAGCGGCTCACCACGAGGTCGGCCGCGGCGTAAACCGTGGCCATGTCCTCCTCGTAGTCGACCAGGTCGTAGCCCAGCGTGCTCCCGCCGGCGGAGGCGGCCCGGCCGGCGAGCGCGCCGTAGTCGCGCCGCCCTGCGATGTGACGGATGTGAAGATCGCCGCGGGCCCGCCAGAGCTCGGTCGCGCCGGCGACAGCCTCGTTGATGCGGCGGGATCCGAGCGAGCCTCCGAAGACGGCCACGAGGCGCCGATCGGGGTCGACCCCCAGAGCGGCCCGGGCCGCCTCCCGGCCTGATGTGCGGTCGGCGGCCAGCACCTCGGCCCGAACCGGGTTGCCGGTCCAGGTGGCACGGCGGAGGTCGGTGGCTTCGAAGGCGGTGGCCGCACCGGCCGCGAACCGGTTCAGTAGCCGGTTCGCGAGGCCGGGAACCGCGTTCTGCTCAGTAATCACCAGAGGCACCCGCAGCAGTACCGCGGCGGCTCCGCAGGCTGCCGACGCATAGCCGCCCAGGCCCAGCACGACCGCAGGCCGGCGGCGCCGCAGGACCACCAGGGCCTGCGCGAAGGCCCGTAGGAGCCCGGTCGCCGCGGCCAGGTTGGAGAGGGCCAGCCGCCGTTGCAGGCCCCGCCCGGGCAGCGCCGTCAGCTCGAACCCGGCGTCGGGCACCAGGCGGGTCTCGACGCCGCGGGAGCTGCCGACGAAGTGCACGGCCTCGCGGCCGGCGCCCCGGTCGACGATCTGCTGGGCGATGCTGATTCCCGGCAGCACATGGCCGGCGGTGCCGCCGCCTGCGATGACGGCCCAACACGAGCCGGGGCGTTCGCCCGACCGGCCCCGCCGGCGCGGCGCGGGCGCGCTCATCGGATCTGCCTCGCCACGTTCAGCAGAACCCCCATGGCGGCCATGGTCGTCACCAGGGAGGTGCCGCCGAACGAGAGCAGCGGCAGGGTGATCCCGACGACCGGGAAGACCGCGACCGCTGCACCGATGTTCAGCGCGGCCTGAAGGATGATCCAGGACGTGATTCCCACCGCGAGGAGCATCCCGAAGCGATCCGGCGCCCGCAGTGCCACGGTGAGGCCGGTCGCGGCGATCACCACAAACAGTGTGACGACGAACAGCGAGCCCGCCAGGCCAAGCTCCTCGCCTATCACTGCGAAGATGAAATCGGTGTGGGCGTACGGCAGGAATCCCCACTTGGCTCGGCCAGAGCCGAGCCCCAGCCCGTCAATCCCGCCGGCGGCCATGGCATGCAGGGACCGGAGGGTCTGGTAGCCGTTGCCGAGAGGATCCTGCCAGGGATCGAGGAAGCCCAGCACCCGTTCGCGGCGCCACGGAGAGTAGGCGACCAGCAGCGCCGTCAATGAGGCCCCGACGGTGCCGGCCAGCGCCAGGTGGGACAGCCGCGCGCCCGCGAAGTACAGCATGGTGGTGGCCACGCCGGCGATTAGGAGGCAGGCGCCCAGGTGGGGCTGCATCATCAGCAGTGCGCTCACGACTCCGGTCAGGATCAGTACCGGCTGCAGGGTGGAGCGGGTGTCCTCCATGTGACGATCGGGCCGGGACAGCAACTCGGCCACGAAGACGATGAAGGCGAGCTTGGTCAACTCCGACGGCTGGAAGACGATCGAGCCTGTCCCGAGCCAGCGGCGGGCCCCGTTGGCGCTGAGGCCCACGCTGGGCAGCGCGGTCAGGGCAAGCAGCAGCAGGCAGGCGCCCATGCCCAGCGCGGCGGGCCGCCGCCACCGGTGGTAGTCCAACCGCAGCAGCACCAGCACTCCCACCGTGCCGACGCCGAGCCACATGGCCTGGCTCCTGAACAGGGACCACGCTGAATCTGTGCCCGACAGGCTGGGCGCGGCGGTGGCCGACAGGGCCATGACCAAGCCGAGCAGCACCAGCGCGGCCAGGGCCAAGATCAGCACCAGGAACGGCCCCGTCCGGCGCCCCATCGGGGGACGGGGGCCGCGACCGTCCGGGGCCAGTCTCGCCGTCGGGTGACTGCGGCGGGCATCCTGCAGTGCCACCTGGCGCGTTCGGGCGTGTCGGGTGGCGCTCACGACGGCACCGTCCCGCATCGGGATCGGTCGGCAAGCTCCCTGACCAGGCGGGCGAAGTCATCGCCGCGGGCTGCGTAGCTCGGGTAGAGGTCGAAGGAGGCGCAGGCCGGTGAGAGCAGCACCGCCGAGCCCGGCTCGGCGGCCGAGGCGGCCAGCTCCACGGCCTCGCCCATGTCGGCCGCGACCCGCACCGGACGATCAGCGGCGAAGACCTCGGCCACCTCATCGGCGGCCTCGCCGAAGGCGACAACGCTGCTCACGCAGTCGACGGCGTCGAGCAGCTCGCTCAGGTCGAGGCCCTTGTTGCGCCCGCCCGCGATGAGCACGGCCGCTCCGAACCCCCGCAGAGCGGCGACGGTGGCATGGGGTGTCGTCGCCTTGGAGTCGTCGTAGAACGACACGCCGCCTATGGAGGCCACCAGCTGGACGCGGTGGGAGCCCGGCTCGAACGATCGGAGGGCTTCGGCCAGTCCCTCGGTGGTGGCGCCGACCGCGGTGGCGGTGGCCGCCGCGGCGAGGGCGTTGGCGAGGTCGTGGGGCATGGCCCGGCGCAGCTCCCGCACACTCACTACCGGCCCCGAGGGTCCGGTCAGCGTGCCGGAACGGCACCACCAGTCGGCCGGTCCCTGTCGTGCGAACGTCCAGGTGGCGCGGTCCTCCGGCAGGTGGGCCATGACGGTCGGGTCGAGCTGGTTGGCCACCGCGGTCGCTCCCGGCGGCAGCCATCGCCACAGCCGGGCCTTGGACGTCTCGTAGGAGACCAGGTCGCGGTGGATGTCGAGATGGTCGGGAGCGAAGTTGAGCCAGCACGCCGCCCGGGGCTCGAAGCGGAGGCTGTGGGCGAGGCGGAACGAGGAAGCCTCCACCACGAACACCTCGGCGCCGGTCTGCTCGATGGCGGCGACTAGGGGAAGGTCGTTGTTGCCGGCAGCGACTGCTTCCAGCCCCGAGCACCGCAGCGCGGCCACCGCCATCTCGGTGACGGTTGTCTTGCCGCTGGTCCCGGTCACGGCCGCGATCGGCCTGGAGTCCCAGGATCGGGCCAGATCGAACTCGCTGGCGGTCGGCACGCCGCCGTCCCGAGCCGCGGCGAGGGCCCGGTGATGCTCGGGCAGACCCGGCGTGGGGATCATGGCGTCCGCGGCCCGGACCAGCTGACGGAGTCGGCGGTCGTCGGGTGCGATCTGCAGCTCCAGGCCCAGGCCCTCGGCCTCTGCGATCGTGGCCGCGTCCGGTCCGTCGTCGAAGGCGGTCACCGTGTGGCCCCGCGACAGCAGCGCCCGGGCCACGGCCCGGTTCGTGGCCCCGAACCCGGCGAGCAGAAGCGACGGCGGCACCTCGGCCATCGCCCCGGCCATCGCGTCGGCGCTCGTGCCTGTCACGGCGTGAGCCTCGAGATCGAGTCGACGATGCCGGAACTGACGGCATCCCCGTAGAACAGCCCCAGCCCGAGCCCGGTGCACAGTCCCGACAGGATCCACAGGCGGATGATGACCGTGGTCTCCGGCCAGCCCCGCAGCTCGAAGTGGTGGTGCAGGGGCGCCATGCGGAAGACCCGGCGGCCGAAGCCCCGGAACGAGACGACCTGGATGATCACCGACAACGTCTCGATGACGAACAGGCCGCCGATGATCGGTAGCAGGAACTGGGTGTTGGTCGCCAGGGCCAGCGCGGCCAGGCCGCTGCCGAGCGCCAGCGAGCCGGTGTCGCCCATGAAGATGCGAGCGGGGGCGGCGTTCCACCACAGGAATCCGATGATCGCCCCCACCATGGCTGCGCTCACGATGGCCAGGTCGAGCGCGTGGGCCACCTGGTAGGAGTCGTAGTGGTCGAACTGCCAGAAGCCGATGAACATGAAGGCGCCGTAGCCGACGCCGCTGGCGCCGGCGGCCAGGCCGTCGAGCCCGTCGGTCAGGTTCACCGCATTGGTGGTGGCGATGATGAGCAGGATGGCCCAGATCGACCAGCCGATCCGTCCCAGCTCCAGGCCGGGGTAGTCGAAGCGGGTGAACGACACCGTGGTGTGGACCGACGTGAACTGGGTCATCGCCCAGGCGAACCCCACGCCGACGGCCAGCAGGCCGATGATCTTCGTCCGCTTGTTCAGGCCGAGGTTGCGGGCCGCCACGACCTTGATCCAGTCGTCGAGCAGGCCGACCAGGCCCGCAGCGATGATGGTGAGCATCACGATGATCCCCGACCGGGTGTAGATGCCGCCGAACACGTCGCTGACGACGTATCCGGTGGTAGCGGCGACCACCACCGCGATGCCTCCCATCGTGGGGGTGCCCGACTTCACCCGGTGCTCCTGAGGCCCGTCATCGCGGATGGGCTGGCCGATGCCGTAGCGCACCAGCACCCGGATGAGCATCCAGCATCCCAGCAGGGACACGAACATGGCGATGCTGGCCGCCAGCAGTAGGCGTATCACCGCTCAGCCCCGATCCGGCCGCGGGACGCCAGACGCTCGATCTCCTCGCTGACCACGGCCCGGTCGTCGAAGGGCAGCCGCTCGCCGCCGATCGTCTGGCTGGTCTCGTGGCCCTTGCCGGCTACCAGCACCGTGTCGCCGGCGGCGGCCACCGACAGTGCGTGCCGGATAGCCAGACGCCGATCGGGGTCGCACCGTTCGGGGGCGCGGCTCATCCCCCCGACGATCTCGGAGATGATCTGCTCGGGGTCCTCCGAGCGGGGATTGTCGCTCGTGACTATCACGCGGTCCGCCAGTCTGTCCGCGGTGGTGCCCATCTCCGGGCGTTTGCCGCGGTCCCGCTCGCCGCCCGCGCCGAATACGACCGTGAGCGTGCCGCCGGTGAGGCTGCGAGCGGCCCGCAGCGCGGCCGCCAGCGCGTCCGGGCTGTGGGCGTAGTCGACGATGACCGCGAAGTCCTGCCCGGCCTGGACGGACTCGAACCGGCCGGGCACCGGCGTGGCCGCGGCCAAACCGGCGGCCGCGGCCGCCGGTTCCATGCCGAGCGCGGTGGCCACCTCCGCGGCCAGGACGGCGTTGGCCCGGTTGAAGGCTCCGGCCATGCGCAGCGTCACCGTCTGCCCCCGCCAGCAGAATGTGCTCGATCGGGTGTCGGCCTCGATGACCTCGATCTGGCCCTGGTCCACCTCGGTGACGGGAATCTCCGAGGCGGCCCGCTCAGCGAGGCGCTTTCCCCACCCGGTGGTCGTGTCCACCACCGCCCGATCGGCGAGTTCGCTCGTGAAGAGCCGGGCCTTGGCCGCGAAGTAGTCCTCCATCGAACCGTGGTAGTCGAGATGGTCGTGCCCGAGGTTGGTGAACGCGGCCACCCGGAAACGGCATCCGTCCACCCGGTGCTGCACCAGCCCGTGCGAGGAGACCTCGACGGCCGCCGCGCTCTCTCCCCGGCGCAATGCTGACGCGAGCAGGCGCTGCAGGTCGGTGGCCTCTGGAGTGGTGAGCCTGCCTGTCAGTGTGCCGATCTCGGCCGTGCCGGCGCCGGTCGCTCTCAGCAGCCCCGCGAGGAGGCGAACGGTCGTGGTCTTGCCGTTGGTTCCGGTGACTCCGGCAACGTCGATGCGCCGGCTGGGGTGCCCGTGCACTGCGGCGGCGGCGGGTCCGAGTGCGGCCCGCACCGACTCGACGACCAGGCAGGGCACGGCCGCGGGCATCGGGCGCTCTGCGAGCAGCCCGACCGCGCCGGCATCCACGGCATCGCCTGCGAAGCGGTGGCCGTCGTGGGCCTCGCCGGGAACGCAAGCGAACAGCGAACCGGGCCCTACCCGGCGGCTGTCGTGCTCGACGTCGTCCACTGCGATCGAACCCGGCGGTGAGGGATCCTGCCGGCTCGGGTCGCCGGGCCAGACCAGGTCGGCGCCCAGCGCTCGGGACAGCTCGACCAGGCCGATCATGTTCGTGTCCCTAGAGCATCGGCCGCTGTGGCGGTGACGCTCGAATCCGGTGGGGCCTCGGTCGTTGTCGTCGGCACCGTCGCGGGTTCGGCGCGCCGCCGGTCTCCGAGCTCGGCATCGAACACAGCCGGGATTCGCAACTGGCGCAGCGAGTACTCCGCGATGTCGCTGACGGCGGGTGCGGCCAGCCTGCCTCCGGAGACGACATCCCCCTTCGGCCGGTCGATCACGACCAGCACGACTAGGGCGGGCCCGTCGTCTTTGCTGATGATCCCCGCGAAGGTCGCGGTGTGATGGCGGCCGATCAGCTCGTTCCTCTCGTTCACGCACTCGTAGCCGATGTCGCAGGGTTGCCACGCCGTGCCGGTCTTGCCGGCTACCGAGAATCCCTCCACGACGGCCTGCTGGCCGGTACCGGACAGCACCACCGACTCCAGCATCCGCATCAGCGACGACGCCATGTCCGAGCTGAGGATGCGCACCGGCGCCGGACCCTCCTCGGCGGGTAGACGGGTGCCGTCGCTAATGAGCCGCAACGGCACCCGCACCCCGTCGTTGGCGATCGTGTTGTACAGCTGCAGCATCTGCAGGGGAGTCACCGCCAGCCCCTGACCGATCGCCATATTGGGCAGGCTGAGGCCGTTCCAGCGGCTCAGCGGGGGCACGATTCCCTTCGACTCGCCCTTGAAGTCGAGGGCGGTGCGGGAACCGAAGCCGAAGGCGCGGATGGTCTGGTACAGCCGCTCCTCACCGGTCATCTGGGCCATCTTGATCGTTCCGATGTTCGAGGACCGGGTGACTATCTCGGTGGGAGTCCATTCCACGTCCGGATGGGTCGGGGTGTCCTCGAAGCGATGCTCCCAGATGGTGAGGTACGACGGCACCTCTATCTCCACGTGCTCGAGTACCGCCCCGCTCGACAGCGCAGCAGCCGCAGTCACCGGCTTGAACACGGAGCCGGGCTCGTAGGTCCAGGTCGCCGCCAAGTTCTGGCGGGTGCAGTTGACGATGCCGTCGGAGCCGCGGGCGACGTTGGCCATGGCGACGATCTCCCCGGTGGCGGGAAGCGAGACCAGCGCCACCCCGGAGGATGCGCCGGCGGACGCGACGACGTCGAACAGCATCGATTCGGCCTGGAACTGGACGTTGCGGTCCAGGGTCACGGCGATGTTCTGCCCGACGGTCGGCGCGGTCACCTCCTGCAGCCCGCCGGGAATGGTCGTTCCGTCCACCCCCACTTCCTTCACCACCCGTCCGGGAGTACCCGACAGGTGCTCGTCGTAGGTCTCCTCGATGCCGCTCATCCCCACATGATCGATGTTCACCCGCCCCACGGCCGCCAGGGCTGAGCAGTCGCCGTTGGGATGCTCGCGCCGCGGTTCTGGGATGACCTTGATGCCGTCGATTCTGAGGTCGTTGACCTGCTCTCCGACCTCTGGATCGATCTGGCGCACGATGTAGCGGAACGCGCCGTCGCCCTGCAGCTTGTCGAGCAGTTCGGAGGCCTCGATGCCCAGGACCTCCGACAGCGCGGCGGCCGCGCCATGGGGGTCCTCGATCACACGCGGATTCGAGACGACGGTGGCGGCCGGCAGCGACAGGGCGATGGTCCGGCCGTTGCGGTCGATCACCGTGCCTCGGGGAGCGGGCACGGTGATCTCGCCTATAGGGATGGCCACGTCGGTGAGGATCCGCGGGTCGGGTGTCGCCTGAACGTCGACAATGCGGTAGACGAGGGCGCCCAGCGCGAGCAGCAGGATCACCAGAACGGCCACGACCCGGCCCCGGCCCACCAGTTGGCGGCCGGTCATGGAGCGAACCGAGTCGCCGGAGCCCCACCGGCTCGGATGCCGCGAAGATGCGTCGGAGCCCCGCCCGGATGGCGTCACCCGGCCGACTTCCCTCTGGTGAAGGCTCCTCGGGTCGGGATGGCACCGGCACTGCGGGTGGTATCGACGGCCGGGGGCGGCTCATAGTCCGACAAGCCAAGACTGAACGGGTCGGTTACCGGGGGCTTGAGCTGGCCGGGCCCGACCGGGGTCAGCAGGACCAGCTCGGCCGCCGGCACGAGCCCCACCGAGTGGGCGTGCTCAGCCAGGCCCTCCGGCGAGTCGAGGAAGGCAATCTCGGCCTGCAACTGGTCGATCCGCTCCCGGCTCAGCTGGTTGCGCTCGATGAGATCGTCGAGCGAGGCCTGGTTCTCAACGAGCACGGCGTGCAGCGCGGCCAGGGCCAGGCACACCGCGAACATTCCCAGGGCAAGCAGGGTGCCGACATCGGTTATGGACCGGCGTGCTGCCGCGGGGGCTTCGGCGACCTTTAGGTCTCGCCGCTTGCGCTCAGGTCGTGATGCGGGCGTCGCCGGGGCCCGCTGGGTGGCGCGCCCTTGAGCCCGGGGTGCCATCAGACATCCCTAGCCAGGCCGCGCGGGAAGGTGAGGTCGCCTCGCCACGCGGCGTGGTGTTTCCCGCTCTTGTTCGCTTCGCTCACGGGCCGCTCGGGCCACGGCCTCGCTGAGCGTGTCGTCACTGCCCTCACGGTTGGTCGCCTATCCGCTCGGCCTCTGGTCCAGGCGTTCCACGGCCCGCAGCCGGGCCGAGCCCGCCCGATGGTTGGCGGCCTTCTCGGTTTCCGTCGGGGTGCGGGACCGTCGTCCCAGGAGCCGGACAGTGGCTGGGGCACCCGGCGCCGGAGGCAGCCCCGGCCGCGGCGGCGGGGACTCGCCGGCCGCCAGCCTGAAGACCGACTTGACGATCCGGTCCTCACCGGAGTGATACGACAGCACGGCGCATCGGCCGCCATCGACCAGACGATCGATGGCGCCGGTGAGGGATCGTTCGAGCATCTCCAGCTCTCCGTTCACCTCGATTCTGAGGGCTTGGAAGGTGCGCCGGGCGGGGTGGGCGCGCCGGCGCGTCGTGGCGGGAACTGCTCCTGCCACCGTCCTGGCGAGCTGTCTGGTGGTAGTGAAGGGCCGCTGGGCGACGACGGCTGCCGCGATGCGACGGGCGTACCGCTCGTCGGCGTTGCGGCGGAGCAGGACGGCGAGGGCGTCCTCGCTCTCGCCGTTGACGATGTCGGCGGCGGTGACCGGGCCGTCGGGGTCCATGCGCATGTCGAGGGGGCCGTCGAGCCGGTAGCTGAAGCCGCGCTCGGGCCGGTCGAGCTGCCGCGAGCTGACCCCGAGGTCGAAGAGGCACGCCGAGATCCGGTCCTGGCCGATGCTGTCCAGCACGGTGCCGAGCGCATCGAAGGTGGCCCGGTGCAGCGTCACGCGGTGCCGGTGAGGGGCGAGGCGCTCGGCCGCGGCCATCAGGGCCTCAGGATCCCGGTCCAGGCCCACGAGCCGAATGTGCGGAAGGTTCTCCAAGAGCGCGTCCGTGTGCCCGCCGTCCCCGACGGTGGCGTCGAGGACGACCCCTTCGGGAACGTCTCGCAGCACGTCCACAACCTCCCGGCACATCACCGGCTGGTGGTATTGGGGCTGGCCGGCTCCGGTCTCGCCGCTCATGGGCGGCGGGGTCACAGCGTGCTGGGCCCGGCGGCCGGTCGAGCGGCGTCGAGTGCACGGGTGAGGCAACGCCCGGTCATCTGCAGTTCCCCGACCGACGGCGCACGTCGGGATTTCTCCCCCGATCGAGCTAATGGCAAGCGGGCGGAGTACGGGTCTTCCATCTGCCAATCGGGGAACTGCACATGACCGGGCGAGCCTTCGACGGCACCCCTGGTCCTTGTGGATTCGGTGGTCTGGGTAGAATTGGTGGGTGGGACGATCAGGCACTGGCGATCCCCCGCCCGTGGGCTATGGCTTCGGCGAGACGCTCCGGTCCGACGGACTGCACCTCCGCCCAGCGTTCGGGACTCCAGATCTCGATGCGGCTGATCATGCCGGTGACGATCACATTGCGGTCTATTCCGGCTCCGGCCCGCAGGTGGGGCAGGATCCGCATGCGTCCCTGCCCGTCGGGCACCACGAAGTCGGCCTGGGCCGCGAAGCTCCGCAGCGCGTTGATGTCCACCAGCCTCTCGCCCGTCTGGGACCGGAGCTCCTCGGCGGTGCGAGCGAACTCGTCGACCGGCAGGATTCCCACGCAGCCGTCCAGGGCGGTGACGTAGGCGCCGTCGGCCAGGTGGCTGCGGAACCCCGCCGGCAGGATCAGCCGGCCCTTGCCGTCGATGGTGTGCTCGTGGACACCAACGAACAACGTGCGAGGGGGGTTCATGGTTGACGCTCACGCTCGTCCACATCGAGCCAGGGCCCTCACCGGGGCACCACATACGACTCCCAGCCACTCCACAGCGCACCACCGTACTCCCTTTCTCACCACAAGGCAAGTCATTGGGAGGACAAATCTCCCGACTGGAGACATCGCGGGTGGAACACCCCCTCCCCGCGTACGGGCGCCGGGGCGGGATCAGCTCGAGCGCAACGCTGCGAGCAAGGACCGCGTCAGCTCGACCTCCGTCGCCGGGATGGAGGTGGAGCGGCTGTCCAGGACCCTCTGACCCTCGGCCCGTTCCGCATCGCTGAGGTCCAGCAGGTCCAGCTCATCGAGCCCGTCATCGGTCGCGCTCGGGGCGGCCTGCGATCCCTCGGGCTGCAGCCGGGCGGCCGTCTGTATCCGCACCCGATCCCGGCTGCGCCGCTGGCTGACTCCCACAACCTTGCGACCGTCCAGGAACACCTCGCCCGGACCCATTCCTGCGAAGCACACCAGCCTTCCCCACCGGTCGGCGACGAGGCGGCCGGTGTGGACCGAGCCCCCAGCGTCGGAGATGCTCGACACCACCGACGCCCACAGCCGGCCGACCCAGCCCGTCGCCAGGGTCACGTCGTCGTGCCATAGCGGATCGGTCGCGGTCACGAAGAAGTCCGCCCACACCTGGCGCCCGGGCCGCAGCAGCACCGCCCCTCCTCCGCTGCGCCGGCGGACAACCTCCACGCCCGAGGTCGCGGCACGGTGTGCGTCGGCTACGCCGGCCTTCTGGGTGCTGCCAAGCACCAGGCCCGGCTCCTCGACGGTGTACATCCTGGCCAGCCTCGACGCGTTGGTTGGCGGCTCCTCCAGCGCGAGGAGGTCGGAGACCGAGCCGCGCACGTGCTCAACCGTCCAGTCAGGACAACCGCCGGGTGCTGGGACTCCGGCCGGTGCGCGTCCAGCCGGTTCGCCGCTCGGGCTCACGCGGTGCGCAGGCCGCTTCCGGGTCGCAGGTACGGTGTCCACACCTCAGGCACAGCGCCCGCGGCGATCTCGACCCAGGTCGACGGCGGCGGCGGCTCGGGCCGGCGGCGCAGCATCATGCCGCTCTCGCTGGGAAGGCGGTCCCGCTTCTTGGCGTTGCACCGGCGGCACGCCGCCACGACGTTCTCCCAGGTGTGCTGCCCGCCCCGGCTGCGGGGCACGACGTGGTCCATCGTCTCGGCCCTTGCGCCGCAGTACTGGCAGGCGTCGCGGTCTCTCGCGAACACTGCCCGCCGGTTCGGCGAGCGGTGACGGGGGCGGGGCACGTTCACGTAGTGACTCAGCCGAACCACCGAGGGCACATCAACCGATCGCCGCTCGGATCGGAAGGCGCGTCCGGTGGCGTGGAGCATCTCGACCTTCTCGGCCAGCACCAGGCACACGGCCCGGCGGGCGCTCACCACTGCGAGCGGCTCGAAGGTGGCGTTGAGGACGAGCACCCCGGACATCGGGGGCAGGCTAGCCGTCCGCCAGTCAGAGATGCGGTCGGCGCACCCTCTGAGCCCTACACCACTCGAGCCACACGACGAGGTCCGCGGGCGACGGGGCCCGGGCCGGGTCGCCGTACATCGTCTCGGATCTGAAGCGCACGAGGTCGGTCGGGGGCAGGGGCACGAACGGAGGCTGCCGCCACCAACGGTCCGGGGCGAAGCGAACGAGCAGAGCCGCCGCCGTCGGCCACAGCCGCGGCCTGGCTGCTACAGCAAGGGCCAACCGCAGCGCCGACCTGCCCGCCAGTAGAGCGCCCACGGCCGGATCCTAATCAACCCACCGGCAGGTATCGCTCCCACTCATGGCGCTCGCATCCGGAGCGGTACGCTGACCCGCGATGGCTGACTTCGAGGAGCAGTTCAGGCTGGTCCACCAGAACATGGAACTCGCCGTCAAGGGCAAGCCCACCGTCATCGAGCATCTCATCCTGGCCCTGGTGAGCGGAGGGCATGTGCTCATCGAGGACGTGCCGGGCGTGGGCAAGACGAGCCTGGGCAAGGCGCTGGCCCGCAGCATCGACGTCAGCTTCGGTCGGATCCAGTTCACACCGGACCTGCTTCCCGTGGACATCACGGGCACGTCGGTGTTCAACCGGGCCACCGGATCATTCGAGTTCCGTCCCGGGCCGGTCTTCTCGAACATCGTCCTGGCCGACGAGATCAACCGCGCCTCGCCCAAGGCCCAGTCGGCCCTGCTGGAGGCCATGGGAGAGCAGCAGGTCACCGTCGACGGCGTCACCCGGAGCCTGGAGCCCCCCTTCACGGTGATCGCCACCCAGAATCCGCTGGAGTACGAGGGCACCTATCCCCTGCCCGAGAGCCAGATGGACCGATTCCTGATGCGCCTGAGCGTGGGCTACCCGGACCCCGTGGCCGAGGATTCGATTCTCGTGTCGAGGCGGGCCCAGGAGCCGGTGGACCTCATCGGGCCGGTAGCCGACGCGGCCGTGATCCAATGGATGTCCGAGCGGCTCGAGGAGGTGCATGTCTCGGGGCCGCTGCGTTCCTACCTGCTCGATGTAGCCGGGGCGACGCGGCGCCATCCGGGCCTCTCGCTGGGCCTGTCACCCCGGGGGGTGCTGGCCCTGCTGAGGGTGGCGCGGGCTCGGGCGGCCTCGCTGAGCCGCGCCTACGTGACCCCCGACGACATCAAGGCGCTCGCGCCCGTGATGCTGCCGCACCGGCTCCTGGTCAAGCCCGACAGCCGGGTGCGGGGCCTGCGCTCGACCGACATCGTCACCGAGATCATCGACTCTGTGCCTGTGCCCCGCAAGGGGCGGTGACATGCCGACCTCCCTTGGCTGGAGGTTGCTTGCGCTCGGCGTGGTCGCGGTCGCGGCCGGCCGGGCGTTCGGAATCCTCGAGCTCTATGTCATCGGGACCGCGGCCGTAACCGCGGTAATGGTCGCGTGGGCGCTACGGCTCGCGCACCGGTCCCGGTTGTCGCTCAACCGCCTGGTGTCTTCCGGGATGGTTGCGGTCACCGAGCCCGTCGACGTGAGGCTGCAGGTCACGAACCTCCGGAGGCTGCCGTCCCCGACCGTTCTCCTCAGCGAGCAGGTGAGCGGTGAGCCCGACGCCCGCTTCAGCCTGGCGCCGGTGCCCGGAGGCTCGACCGCGACCTCCAGCTACCGGCTGCAGCCAACCCGGCGGGGCGTGCTGGAGATAGGCCCGACGGTCGTCAGTGACATCGACGGCCTCGGACTGGCGCACCGGCGACGGATCGTCCACCGACGCACGCGTGTGGTCGTCCATCCGCCCATCGAGGCGCTGGTTCCGCCTCGGCTGCCTGTCGGCGGGGGCCTGTCGCTGCCCAGCGATTTCCATCGACGGTCGCTCGGGCTTGAGAGCGACGAGTTCGACGTCCTGCGACCGTACGTGGAGGGCGACGACCTCCGCCATATCCACTGGCGCTCTACCGCGAGACTCGACGAGTTCACGGTGAGGCGGTTCCAGCCGTCCCGACCGGGCCGCATGACGGTGATCATCGACACCCGTCCCCCCGGGAATCTCGTGAACGTGCAGGACCGCACCACTTCGGTGGCCGCGTCCATCGTCAACGCCGTGCTGCGCTCAGGCGACGAGGCTCAGGTCCTCACCACCGACGGTCGCGGCACCCGGCTGCTGTCCAGCTACTCCGAAGTGGGCGTGGCGCTCGAGTTCCTCGCCCTCCTCGACGGAGGGCAGTCCGGCATCGCGGTCCAGTTGATCGGCGAGGGGTCGGTCGTCGTCGCGGTCTCGGCCTCGCCCGACGCCATCGACGACGACGGCGCCCGTCATGAGTTGGCCGAGCGCCTGGAGGCCTCGCTGATCGTCACCTACGGCTCGGGGCATCGATCCACCCCGGCCCCGGCGCTGGACTACGAGGGTGGCTGGATACACCTGACCGGCCCCGGCCAACTGCCGAGCCTGTGGCGGGTGCCCGCATTGGCCGGCCGCGGGGTCGCAGACCTGGTGTGAGCGTGGCCGGAGGACCGGGATCGGGCCCGGGATCGGGCCGCGGCGGGGGCTACGAGGTCATGCTGGAGGCTGCGCTGGTCGCGGTCACGGTCGTGGTCGCGGTGGGAATGGAGCGGCTGTTCACCGACACGTCGTTCCTGCGCGACGTGGTGGCGCTGGCCCTCGCATGCCATGTAGTCGCCGCCGCGATCCGTCGGGTGGGTCTGCAAGCGGTTGGCGCTGCGCTGATCAGCTTCGCCAGTCTCGCCGTCACGGCAACGGTGCTGCTCTACCCCGAGACGGCCTGGCTCGTGGTGCCGACGCCCGGCACCGTCTCAGCCGCATCCGATCACCTGGTGGAGGCCTGGGACGTGGTGAACGGCGGCCCGGCACCGGTCGTCCCGGTACCGGGACTGGTCCTGATCGCCGGGATCGCGCTCGGATTGTGCGCCTTCCTGGCCGATGCGGTCGCCTTCCGGCTGCGCTCCGGAGGGTGGGCGGTCGTCCCGGCCGCAACCATCTACGGCTTCACAGCCGCGGTCGGGACCGGCGACGCGGCGGTGCTCCACGGGACGCTGGCATGCGGCGCCATCGGGTTGACGATGGTCGCGCTGCGGCTTCGCAACCGTCGGGCCGACGTCTGGATCGAGGCCGGACCGGGTCGCGGGACGAGGGCCATGGCCCGCGTAGGGGGCGCCGCGCTGCTGACGGCGGTGGCGGCCGGCGCAGTCGCCGGTCCGGCCCTTCCCGGGGCGCGGGCCGAGCCGTGGATCGACCTCGAGCGCTTGGAGGTCACCGACGCCGCGCCCTGGGTCAACGCCCCGCCCCCTACCCCGGAGCCGTGGGCTGATCTCGCCGGGGCGAGCGACGGCGGGCCCGCCTCGCTGGAGGGGGCCGACGTCGGGCCGAGGGTTCTTGTCAGTCCTCTCGTTCAGGTCCGCAGCCGTCTCATCGATCTCTCCGAAGTGGAGCTCTTCGCGGTGGCCGTGCCCGAGGACGAGCGCCAGTACTGGAGGCTGACATCCCTCGACGAGTTCGACGGCGACGCGTGGAGGGCGCGCTCGGAGTATGAGGAGGTCTCCGGGCCGCTGGCGGCCACGCTCGACCCGTCGGCGGCATCGGGACCTCACCTGTCGCAGACGGTGATGCTCACGGGACTCGGGAACTCCTACCTGCCCGCCGCCTACGAGCTTCGCCGGGTCATCGACGACGGCGGGGTGGCCATGGAGTACGAGGCCCTCTCGGGCTCGCTCATCAAGACGCGCCGGGCTGCGCTCGTCGGGCCGAGGCGGTTCACCTACGCGGTCGACTCGGCCGTCCCCGCGATCGGGGATCCGGACCGGCTGCGCCGGTCTGAGACATCGATGCTGGAGGAAGGGTTCCTGGCCACCAACACCCAGCTTCCAAACGATGTGCAGGAGCTCGTCCGTTCCGAGGCGGAGCGGATCACCGCAGGAGCGCGGTCCGACTACCACCGGGCGCTGCTGCTACAGGATCACTTCCGGCTCGACGGCGGTTTCCGCTACGACCTGGAGGTGCATTCGGAGGGAGTCGACGGGTTGGGGGACTTCCTGTTCGACGTCCGGGCCGGCTACTGCCAGCAGTTCGCGTCGGCCTACGCCGCCCTGGCCCGCAGCATCGGCCTGCCGACCCGGGTGGCGGTCGGGTTCACGTGGGGCGAATGGCAACCGGAACGCGCCATCGACGGGGCCTTCGTCGACGGGGCCTATGTCGTGCGGGGAAGGCATGCCCACGCCTGGCCCGAGGTGTACTTCGCGGGTACCGGCTGGACCCGGTTCGAGCCGACGCCCGGCAGGGGTGCTCCCGGTGACTTCGCCATCACCGGCCATGTTGCCGATCAGGCCGGTCCCGGTCGGGACGCGGCTGCGGCCGGCGCCGATCAGGGTGTCGAGCCGGCGGAGGCGCCCGGGCGCGGCGCAGCCGGACCGGATCCCGCCGGTGTCCCGACTGACGATCCCGAGGCGGGCTCGGGTCTGGCCCGCAGGTCGGAGCCCTCAGCCGATTCGCAGGTCGGGGCCCCTGAGAGCCGGGACCGGCTCAGCCCCGCACTGCTGGCTGTGCTCGCGCTGGTTGGGTTGGGGTTCGCCTTTGGTTTGGTGCCGGTGCTGAAGCGCCTTCAGCGGCGCAGGCACAGGGACCGTCTCGCCGACGATCCGGCCGGATTGATCGACTTCTGGTGGAGCAGCGCTCTCGAGGCGCTGGCGCTGGTTCAACTTGACCCAAGGCCCTCCGAGACGCCCCAGGAGCTGGCCCGACGGGTTGTGTCGGTCCGTCCCGCGGTGGGACCCATACAGGAGCTGGCCGTCATCGCCACGCACGGGCGCTATGCCCGCGAGACGCCGCCGTTGATGGCGATCAGGGCCGGTGTGGTGGGTTCGCTCGTGGTCGGCTCGTGCCGCCGGCAGGCAACCGTGCTCAGCCGGCTGGCCGCCGCGCTCGATCCTTCAACGCTCTTCAGCAGAGCGCGCTGGTAGCGGCTCAGCTGCCGTTGCGATCGTCGCGGTCGAAGCGCTCCCGCATCCGGGATCCGGCTCCGCCGACGACGTGGCGGAATCCCCCGCCCCGCATCGACTGGGTCATCTGACCCAGCCCGGCCCGGCCCACCCGGCGGGCGTTGCGCTCTAGGAACAGGAGCGAGACAAGCATCACTAGGAATCCGCCGAACGACAGCAGGAACGACACCGACAGCAGCCAGACCATGATCACGATGCCGACCAGCAGGCCGAGCGCGGCCCACTTGATGTTGCGGAAGGCGTGGGTGTACACCGTGGTCTCGGCTACCTCGCGGGCCAGTTCCGGGTCGCTCTCGTAGAGGTGCGACTCGATCTCGCTGAGAATCCGCTGCTCGTCCTCCGACAACGGCACGCCATCACCTCCGGCACCTTGGCTTCGCAGCTGTGCGTGTTCGTCCCGACGATAGCCGGAATCAAGGGCAACTGCGTGGCGTCAGGAGCTTTTTCGGCTGTGGCCGGACTCGTCGGCGGCCGGTCCCCAGCGTTGATCCGCGTCCGAGGGTGACCGAACGCCGCGCCCCTCGCGAACCGCGGCTGCGGGGCCGATGGCCGACGCGCCGAAGCGATCCCTTATCTGGTCGGTCACCCGGTCGGCTGCCTCGCTGCTCGCAGCCCCGTCCTCGCTCTCGTCGAGTCCGAACGTCAGCTGCCGGGCCGAGGCCTCCACGAGCCCCGACGCGCCTACTCCCAGGAGCCGCACACCAGCTGCGACATCGATCTGGGCGAGGAGCTCGCGTGCTGCGGCTACCAGGTCGCGGGTTCCGTCGGTGGGATCGGGCAGCGTCACCGAGCGGGTGATGGTCTTGAAATCGCCGAAGCGCAGCTTCAGGGTGATGGTTCGAGACTGCAGGTTGGAGGTCCTCAACCGCCGGGCCACCGCGTCGGCTAGCCGGGTGGCCTCGGCTTCGAGTTCGGCGGCTGTGTGCAGGTCCCGGGCGAAGGTCTCCTCGTGGCTGATCGAGCGGGGCAGGCGATTCACGATCACCGGCCGGTCGTCGATGCCGCTGGCTAGCTTGTGCAGCTGGCGGCCCGCGGCCGCTCCCAGCGCCGAGACGGCGGCCGCCTCGGGCAGGCAGGCCAGGTCCCCGACCGTCTCGATCCCGAGGCGGTGCAGCCGCCGGGACGTCGCCGGACCCACGCCGAAGAGCGCGGTGACCGGCAGCGGATGCAGGAAGTCCAATTCGGTGCCGGCTTCGACGACACATACCCCCGGGCCCGGCTCGAGCCCCGAGGGCCCCGCACGGGGCTTGGCCCGCTCAGTCGCCAGCTTGGCCATGAACTTGGTGGAGGCCACCCCGACCGAGCAGGTGAGCTGCTCCTGCTCCAGGATCCGGGCGCGGATCCCGGCGGCCAGCTCGGGGGCCGGGCCCAGCAGGCGCGCCACTCCCCGGACGTCGAGGAAGGCCTCGTCCAGCGAGAGGGGCTCGACCAGCGGGGTGACGTCGCGCAGGACGGTCATCACCCGCGCCGACACCTCGGCGTAGTGCGCGTGGTCGCCCGGCAGGAACACCGCGTGGGGGCACAGCCGGCGAGCCCGCACCGACGGCATGGCCGAGTGGATGCCGAAGACCCGGGCCTCATAGCTGGCTGCGGCCACCACGCCCCGGCTGCCGGTTCCGCCCACCACGACCGGCTTGCCTCGCAGCTCGGGGCGGCGTCGCATCTCCACCGCGGCGTAGAAGGCGTCCATGTCCACATGCAGGAAGCCGACGGTCCCGTCCGGCGGGCGGCCCCGAAGCTCTGTGGTCACGGGCCTTCCCGCGCTCGGTTCAGAGCGTCCGCGAATGCGTGAGAGCCGCTTGCGTCGATATGGGGTGTCTCCCGCTCTCGTTCGCTTCGCTCACGGGCCGCTCGGGCCACGGCCTCGCCCTCATGGGGCGGAATCGCTTGCCGATTCGCTCGGCCTCTTGGCATCCTTCCAGTCTGCCAGCGCCCGACGACGCGGTTCGTCGCCGGTGCGGCCGCACGGCAGGCGCGGGAGGTCGTTGGGTACGCTCTAGTCGGTGCTGGACCAACCCCCTGCTGTGCCGCCGGACTCGTCGCCCTCGCTGCTTGCCCGGGTGCTGGCGTTCTCGGCCATCATCGTGGCCGGGGTCTGCGGGGGCCTGATCGGCTTCGCGGTGATGGACTTGAGCTGCGACGACGGCTGCACCACCACCGCAGGGCTCGTCGGGCTGGGCACGGCCGTTGGCGCCGCGATCGGGACGGGGATCGTGGCCGTGCTGACCCTCCGGGCCGCCGTGGAGTGGCGGGCCCAGCAGCCTGCGGTCACGGCCGAACCGGTTCCCGGCGAGGGCCGTCCCGGGAGGCGTGACCGGCGATGACCACTCGCATCCTCACCGTGGAGGACGACGAGCGCATCCGTACCGCGCTGCGCCTCGCTCTCGAGGACGAGGGCTGGGAGGTGGACGAGGTCGCCTCAGGTGAGGAGGCGCTGATCGCGTTCGGCCGGGTGCCCGCCGACGTGGTGCTGGTGGACATCATGCTGCCGGGCATCGACGGATTCGACATCTGCCGGGCCATCCGCAAGTCGAGCGACGTGCCCATCGTCATGATCACCGCCCGCTCCGACACCCACGACGTGGTCGCCGGGCTCGAGGCCGGGGCCGACGACTACCTCACCAAGCCCTTCGCGCCCAAGGAGCTGTCGGCCCGCATCAGGGCCCTGCTGCGCCGGGCCCGCGCCTCCGACGGCGGCACCGACGAGATCGTCTTCAACGACCTCGAGATCCTCCCCGACGCGGGCATAGTGCGGGTGTCGGGCATCGAGGCCCACCTCACCAAGACCGAGTTCCGCCTGCTGGTCGAGTTGGCCTCCAACCCGGGGAAGATCTTCAGCCGCGAAGTTCTGCTGGAGCGGGTATGGGGTCTCGGCTACTTCGGCGACGGCCGGCTGGTGGACGTGCACGTCCGCCGGCTCCGCACCAAGATCGAGCCCGACCCGGCCAACCCCCGCCATGTGGTGACCGTACGGGGGCTCGGCTACAAGCTCGTGCCCTAGAGACGTAGAACCCTGGTGCGGCGCCCGACCTTCGTGCCATTCTTCGCCCGCCGGGGACTCCGGCGTCGCATCACCGCCGCGTTCGCGGGGGGCGGGCTGCTGCTGGCCTCCACGATCTCCTTCGCCACTTTGGCCCTCGCTCGCCAGAATCTCCTGGAGGAGCGCGACGAGACCGCATTCTCGGTGTTCGCCAACAACGGCCGGCGGGTCCGCAACGAGCTCACCGCCGAGACCGACGACGAGGGTCGCCGGGCCATCGTCGAGCGGCTGAGGCAGACATCGGGCACGTTCCCGCTGCTGCGGGTCGGCGATGAGTGGACCTCGGCCGACCCGCTGGTGTTCAACCGGGAGGCGGTGCCCGCCTCGCTGCTGGAACTGGTCGAGTCGGGGGTCCCGGCCCGGATGCGCACCACGATCGGGGTCAGCACCGCCATCGTCTCCGCTGTCCCCATACCGGGCACCCCGACCAACGCGATCTACTTCGAGGCCGCGCCCCTCGACGACATCGAGGACACCCTGGACACCCTGGCCATCATCCTCTTCGGCGTGGCCGCAGTCACCACCGTGTTCGCGGCCGCCGTCGGATGGTGGGCCGCGGGCCGGTTGCTCAATCCGCTGTTCAAGGTGCGGACGGCGGCCGAGTCGCTGGCCGCGGGCGCCCTCGACACCCGCCTGACGCCACCCGACGACGCCGACCTGGCCTCGCTGACCGCCTCGTTCAACGAGATGGCTAGGGCCCTCGAGGAGAGGATCGCCCGCGACGCCCGTTTCGCGTCCGAGGTCAGCCACGAGTTGAGATCGCCGCTGATGACTCTCACCGCGTCGGTGGAGGTGCTCTACAACATGGCCGACGAGCTGGGCGAGCGTGGCCGTACGGCGCTCGACCTGCTCAGCGACGACATCGCCCGCTTCCGGCGACTGGTGGAGGACCTGCTGGAGATCAACCGGTACGACGTGGGCACCGCCGACCTCGAGGCCGAGGAGGTGCACATCGTGGAGTTCGTGCAGCACGCCATCTTCCAGTTCGGTCTCGACTCGACCGCGGAGGTCGACTTCGAAGCGGCCTCCGGCATGGAGGACACCGTGTTGATGGCCGACAAGCGCCGCCTCGGACGGGTGGTGTCGAACCTGGTCGAGAACGCCTCCAAGTACGGCGACGGAGAGGTCGTCGTCAGCCTCGAGCGTGTGGACGGCCTGGTGCAGCTGGGCGTCGAGGACAACGGCCCGGGGGTGATCCCCGCGGAGCGCGAGCTGATCTTCGACCGGTTCCACCGCGGCCGGGCCGGCGGGCGGCGGGGCCGCGACTCGGGATCCGGTCTGGGACTGGCCCTGGTGGCCGAGCATGTCGGGCTGCACGGCGGGCGGGTCTGGGTGGAGGACCGCCCGGGCCCGATCCCCGGCGCCCGATTCGTGGTCGAGCTGCCGGTGTCGGAGCTCGATGAGGAGAGGGAGCACACCCCGGCACCGTGAGGCTGCCTCCCCTGCTCCGTCGCCGGCGCGCGGTCGCCGGTTGCCTGGCCGCCGCGCTGGTGGCCGCGGTCGCGGCCGGCGGCTGCGGTCTTCCCACCGACGAGAACGCACAGGCAATCGATCCCGAGGACCTTCCCGAGACGCTCAGACCCGGGTTCACGGCCACCACCACCACCACTGTCCCCGCTCCCCTCACAGAGTCCCGAACCGTCTTCCTCCTGACCAACCCGCAGGACATCGAGCGCACGATCGTGGTCGAGGTGGAGCGCCAGGTGGACCGCAACGCCACTCTCGGCGATGTGCTGGCCACGCTGTTCGGAGAGGCCACCTCGATCGAGGAGTCCGACGCCGGGTACTTCAACACTCTGGAGCTGTTCGAGATCGTGAGCGCCACCGTCATCGACGGCGTAGCCACCGTCGACATCGTGCATCCGTCCCCGGAGGGTGAGGACTCGGCGCCCTCGGCCGACGAGCTGCGGTTCGCGGCGGCCCAGCTCGTGTTCACCGCCGCGGCGACGGAGGGCGTCGACGGGATCCGGATCCTGCTGGACGGCATAGAGGTGTCCGTCCCGACCAGTGACGCCGACGCCGAGCCCGGGTCGATCCTGCGAACCAGCGCTTACGAGCAGTTCCAGCCCGACTTCGCTCCGACGACCACCACCACGTCCCCCGACGAGGACGAGAACTGAGCCTGCGTCTTGCAGCCGGCCTGCGCGGGTCAGGAGAAGAAGGTGTGGGCCACGTCGAGCAGGTCGTCGCTCACCGGCTTGAGCTTCGCGGTCGCGTCGCGCAGTGAGACCAACTCGATGGCGCCATTGCGCAGGGCCACCATCTGCCCGAAGGCGCCGTCATGGACCGCGTCGATGGCCGCTACCCCGAAGCGGGTGGCGAGCACCCGGTCCGACGGCGTGGGCGTGCCGCCCCGCTGGACATGTCCGAGGATCGTGACGCGGGTCTCGAGCCCGGTGCGAGCCTCGACCTCCGCCGCGATGACGTTGGCGATCCCGCCAAGACGCTTGTGCCCGTAGGCGTCCACCGGGGGCTCAGCCACCTCGAACGTTCCGGGCCGGGGCCGGGCGCCCTCGGCCACCACCACTATCGATGCGAAACGGCCTCTGCCCTGGCGCCGCAGCAGCGCCGCGCACAGGTCGTCGAGATCGAACGGTTCCTCGGGCACGAGAATGTAGGCGGCGCCCCCCGCGATCCCGGCCCAGGTGGCGATGTGGCCCACATTGCGCCCCATCACCTCCACGAAGATGACCCGCTCGTGGCTCTCCGCGGTGGTGTGGAGGCGGTCGATGGCGTCGGTGGCGACCGTTATGGCGGTGTCGAACCCGAAGGTCCGTTCGGTCATGCCCACGTCGTTGTCGATCGTCTTGGGAATCCCGACCACGTCGAAGCCGCGATCGGACATTTCGCATGCGCACGACAGCGTGCCCTCGCCGCCGATGGCAATGAGCGCGTCCAGCGCCAGCGTGCGCATGGTCTCGGTGGCGGCGGCCATGCCGTCGGGGAGGCTGAAAGGCGTGTGGCGCGAGGTGCCGAGCACGGTGCCTCCCCTCGGCAGCAGACCCCGGCAGGACTCCACGTCGAGCGGCATCCAGTGGTTGTCCACCACGCCGCGCCACCCGTCGCGGAAGCCGATGACCTCGTCGCCGTACTGGCGTTCGGCCTTGCGCACCACCGCCCGGATCACTGCGTTGAGCCCGGGGCAGTCGCCGCCCCCCGTGAGGATCCCGACTCGCATCACGGCGCTTCTGAGGCGAGCAGGGCCGCTCCGATGGCACCGGCCTGGCTACCGAATCGCGCCGGCACGATCTGCACCCTCCGCCGTTGGTCGCCGCCGAGCACCAGGCGGTGAGTCCACGACTCCATGCCTCGCACGAGTGGCTCGCCGATGTCGATCAGACCGCCCGCGATCACGATGACCTCGGGGTCGAGCACGTGCACGAGGTTGGCCACACCCACCGCGGCCCAGCGGCAGAACTCGTCCAGGACGGCCAGCGCGTCCGGGTCGCCCTTGGCGACCAGCGCGTGGACATGCTCGCCCCGGATGGCGCTGACTGAGCCGGCCTCGTCGATGGCGCTGTCGAAGTCGCCTCGGGCGGCGGCGTGGCGGGCCAGGCGACCTAGGCCGGTCCCGGATGCGTAGTACTCCCAGGGGCCGGGCGAGCCGGTGACGTGCTCGGGTCCCGACATCTCGATCGTCATGTGGCCCGACTCGCCCGCGAAGCCGTTCCAGCCCCGGTAGAGCCTCCCGTCGAACACGAACCCGGTGCCCAGACCGGTGCCCAGCGCTACCAGGGCGACATGGCGTGAGCCCCTCGCCGCTCCATGGAGCGACTCGGCCCAGGCCGCGGCGGTGGCCTCGTTCTCGACCACCACCGGCCGTCGCCACTCTGCCCGCAGGCGTCGGCGCAAGTCGAGGTCCAGGACGCCGTCGATGTTGGGCGAGTACTTGAGCACCCCGTCGGAGTCGACGAGCCCGGCGATGCCCACCCCGACCGCCGAGAACGCGGTGCTGCACTCGGCCTCGAGGCCGGCGACCATCCGAATGATCGTCTCGACCAGCGCCTCGCTGTCGGCGGTGGTGGCGTCCCGCCGCACTGCGACGGGCGTGGTGGGGTCGCTGGGATGGACGGCCAAGCCCAGCACCTTGGTGCCACCGATGTCCAAGCCGCAATACATAGTGCTCAAGGGCTCCCGTTCAGATTCGGGCGCCCGCTTCCACGTAGCCCTTCAGTTCGTCCAGCGCGGTGTGCATGATGCGCGACTCGGCCCGCCGCTTCACGAAGCCCGGCAGGGGCACCGCCAGTTCCACCGCGAGCTGGTAGGTCACCTCGGTGACATCGGTCTCTCCGGGAACGGGCACGAACTCGTACTCGCCGTCGAGCCTGGTAGTGGCATCTCCTCGCTGGAGCCTCCAGGCCAGGCGCAGAGGGTCCGAGCCGTAGAAGTACCTGAGCGTGTACGTCGTGGAACGGCCCATGGCGGTGACCCGGTACTCCACGTCGACGGCTCGACCGTCGCGGTCCCGGGCGACGATCTTCGCCTCCTTGACATCGTGCGCCCATCGCGGGTACTGCTCGAAGTCGGTGGCCGCGCGGTAGCAGCGCTCGGGCGAGGCCATGATGGTGGTGCGCTGGGTTGCCTGATCGACCACGGCGGGCAACGCTCCTCGGAGTTTCTCTCAACGGCTGCGGCCTGCTCGCGGCCGCGTGGCGAATGACCCTAACAACGTCACTGGTGCTTGCGGTATGCGGCCAGGGATGCCTATTCGCTCCGACCCCGGGGCAGCCGACCGGCCATCTCCTCGATGGCCAGGCGCAGTTGATCGGCCAGGAGGTCGTAGGAGAAGGCGCTCACGGCCCTGCGCCGCGCCGCCGCGCCCATCCGGGCCCGGAGTTCGCGGTCGTCGAGGAGGGCGCCGATGGCTTCGGCTGCGGCCCTCGGGGTCGCCGGGTCGAGCACGATTCCTGTCTCGCCGTCGGAGACGGCCTCGTGGGCTCCGCCGCTGCGCCCGGCGACCTGCGGAACGCCCGCGGCGGCGGCCTCGAGGAACACGATGCCGAACCCCTCCTGCTCCAGGCCCCGCCAGCGGGTGCGGCACAGCATCGCGAACACGTCCGCGCTCCCGACCAGCGCGGTGACGTCGTCATCGCCGAGCCGTCCCAGGAGCCTCACCGGCGCCCCGACCCGGCCGGCCAGGCCCTCCAGGCGGCCCCGGTCCCGGCCGTCCCCGGCGATCACCACCTGAAGGTCGCGGCCCTCGGCGGCCAGGATCGCGGCTGCCCGCACCAGCGTGTCCATGCCCTTGCGGGGAACCAGTCGCGACACGCTGACCACCGTCGGGCTGCCGGGCCGCAGCCCCAGACGGCCGCGCCACCGATCCCGGTCCCGGTCGTCCATGGGTCTGAACCGCTCGGTGTCGACTCCCGGCGGGATCACGAACGCGGCCAGGTGCCGGCCCAGCGCCCGTTCGCTCTCGAGAGCGGGGTAGCCGCCCGCCGCGATCACTCCCGTCGCGGAGTCCAGCACCCGCCGGAGGAGCGGTTTCAGCACGGGGAGGCGGCCGGGAATGGCCACCTCGGCCCCGTGCACCACCACCGCGTAGGGCAGGTCCAGGCGGGGGCCGATCAGCCCCGCCGGAAGCGCCGGATCGATCACTACGAGGTCGACTTCGTGGTGCTGCGCCAGACGGCGCACCCGGCGGACCAGGTGTGGGCCGGGCAGGAGCCACGGCTCGGTTGAACGCACCACCGTGAAGGGCTGCTCGGCGTCGAACGCGGCCGAACCCGCATACGGCGTGGTGTGGACCACGACATCGTCGGGAGGCAGCCGACGCCACAGCTCCCACAAGTAGTTCTGGATGCCCCCCACCTTCGGCGGGAAGTCGTTGGTCACCAGGAGGTGCCGGGTCACGCCGCGTCCCGCGGTCGCACGGTCCGCTCCATCTCAGCCCTCACCAGCGGGTCGTCTCGTCCGGACAGCGCCTCGAGTCCGAGCCCCAGCCGCCGGGCGCACCACACGGCGTGGGCGCGGATCAGCGGATCACGGTCGCGCAGCGCCCGGTCGACGGCGGACCGGACCCGGGGGTCGGACCGATCGCCCACGTTGGCCAGCACCACGAGCGCGTTGCGGCGCAGGTAGCGGGGCTCTCGCCTCGGGATGTACCAGCGTCCGAAGCCGGCCATCAGGGCGTCGTCGCTGGCGTCCAGCATGTCCAGGACCGGTACCCACGCTCCGGTGCCGGTCGACGGGGGTGACTGGTCGACCCCGGCGACGGGGTCGGGGCGGTTTCGGGCGCGGCCGGTTAGACGGACCCGCACCCGGTTGGGCGGGCACACGTCGGAGCAGTCGTCACAGCCGTAGATCCTGTCGCCGAGCGCTACCCGGTAGTCGGGGTCGAACACGCCGTCGGTCTGCACCAGCCAGGCCAGGCACCGTCGAGCGTCGACCGTTCCCTCCGCGATGATCGCCCCCGTGGGGCATCCATCGATGCACTGGCGGCACGATCCGCAGCCGTCGGCCACGGCACCGTCGGAGTCCTGCGGGGCTATCGGGGCGTCTGTGACGACGGCTCCGAGCACCACGAGGCTGCCGACTCCGGGCACCAGGATGTTGGAGTTCTTTCCCCACCAGCCGATGGCCGCCCGGTGCGCGGCCGCCCGGTCGACGAGACCGTTCTCGTCGGCCGATACCACCGCTCGGTGGCCTGCGGCCCGCAGGGGTTCGGCCATCGTCTCCAGGGCGGCCCGGAGCGCGGTGTAGTGATCGGCGCGCGCGTAGGCCGCCACCCTGGCGTGGGGGCCTCCGTCACCGGGCGGGTCGCCGGCGCTGGCCTCGAACTCGAGCGCCCCGACGATCAGCGCCGCCGCGCCGGGCAGCAGGCGGGTCGGGTCGGTGGAGCGGTCCGGGTTGCGGTAGGTGAACTGCATCCCGCCGTGCAGCCCGGCCTGCTTGCGCTCATGCAGCACCGCGGCGACCTCGCTGAACGGCTCGGCCCGGCAGATCCCCACCGCGCACAGCCCGGCGGTCCGGCCGATAGCGGCCAGCGTGCCAGCGTCGACGGGCACGGCCTCAGTCGTTCCGCTGCCGGGGTCGAGTGTCTCGCGCCGAGTCATCCCGTCTGCCGTTGTCGGCCGTCCACCGGGTCATCCGGTCGGTGCGGTGGTCACCTCGTCGAACTTCCTCGCGGCCCGCCCGTCGTCGATGGCGGCTGCGGCCGCCTCCACCCCCTGGGCGAGGTCGTCGGCGATGCCGGCGACCACCAGGCCCGCGGCCGCGTTGAGTACGACCATGTCCCGCTTGGGTCCGAGTTCGCCGGCCAGCACGGCGGCAAGGATCCGGGCATTGGTCACCGTGTCGCCGCCCCTCAACTGGTCGTGGGTGGCGGCCGGCAGTCCCACGTCGGCGGCCTCCAGGCGGTACTCGGTCATCTCGCCCTCGTTGAGGTCGACCACCAGGTTCGGCCCGGTGGTGGTGAGCTCGTCGTACTGGCCGTCGCCGTGCACCACCAGCGACCGCACCGAGCCCGTGGCCTGCAGGACGGATGCCATGGTGGGGGCCAGCGACCGTTCGGGCACGCCGATCACCTGGCGCTGCACGCGGCCGGGGTGCGACAGAGGCCCCAAGAGGTTGAACACCGTGGGAATGCCGAGCTGGGAGCGAACGCCGGCGACATGGCGCATGGCCGGATGGAAGGACTTGGCGAACGCGAAGCCCAGACCCGCGGTGCGGACCATCTCGGTCACTTGCTCCGGCGATGCGCCGATGGGCACGCCGACCGCATCCAGCAGGTCGAAGCTGCCCGAGGTGGAGGAGGCCTTGACGTTGCCGTGCTTGCACACCGTCGCGCCCGCGCCGGCGGCGACGAAGCAGGCCATCGTCGAGACGTTCAGCGCGTGGGTCTTGCGACCGGCGGTGCCGCCGGTGCCCACGATGTCGATGGAGCCCGCCGGGAGGTTCAGGGGCGTGGCCGCGTCGCGCATGGCGTCCACCAGGCCCTTCAACTCCCCCACCGCGGCTCCCTTGATCCGCAGGGCGACGATGAATGCGGCCACCTGGGCGTCGGTGGCCTCGCCCGCGAGGATCGATCCGAGCGCAGCCCGGGCCTCGCCCGCCCCGATGTCGCGGCCGGCTGCGAGACTCCCAAGCACGCTGGGCCAGCCGCCGTAGTGGTCGAGCGTGGTCATGGCTTTCCTCCCGGCCCGTGTCGGCGGCGCGGGTGTCGCCGTCGCGTCAACCCGTCAGGCTAACTACGGTCTAGCCTTGAAGCGGTGGCGGGGAGCCGGCTGGATGGCCGCGGTCCGCTCAGGCGGATCGAGGAAGGTCGGGACTCCGCAGGGCAGGGTGCTGGCTAACGGCCA
>VYCW01000056.1:0-2830 GCA_009843735.1 Acidimicrobiaceae bacterium
TACGCCTTCGAGGCCGTGGAGTGGGCGGCCGAGTCCGGGGTGACCGCCGGCTATGGCGACGGCACCTTCAAACCCCAACAGCCACTCAGCAAGAGCCACGCCGTGGTGTTCATGGAGCGCTACTACGACGAGATCCTCACAGCAGAACAATCAGACGACTTCACCCGCGCCGACATGATGGTCCTGCTCAAAGCCATCAACGACGGCACCCTCCGCAACACCGGCACCGACAGCGGCGCGCTCACGCTGACCGGCCGGGGCTCGGCCACGACGCGGGCGGTGGAACTCTCTTTCGGCATCTGGGACGTTACCTACCGGGTCGCCGGCAACGCCGACCGTCCCTTCGAGGTGGCCAGCTTCGAGGAGGACTACTTCGAGGGCGACAGGATCGATGACCATCGCAACGTCCGTGTGAGGTCCCTGTGGACCGACGATCCGGCCGCGTGGCACGAGATCGGTCTTGTGGGGTCGTCCAAGCCCCACTCGGAGCGCGGCGCCCCGACCGACACGATGCTGCACTACGCGCACCGGACCTGGTTCGAGGTAGAGGCCGAGCCCGGCGCCTCGTGGTCCATCACCCTCACGAAGCGGCCATGGCCCCCACCGGCCAGTGACGACCCCGACAGGATCGTCGTGTGGGACGACGGCTCCAGCGGCGAGAGGAGCTTCAGTCTCGGGCCGTTCGACTTCGCGGAGGGTCGATGGCGCTGGGAGATGCTGATCTGGGGGAGCGCCGCGCGTCGGCGGTTCGGCTCAGGCTGGTTGCACGCGGCCCGGACAACGTGACCCTCGCTGGCTACGACACCCACACCCCGAGAATGGGTCGCGGCTTCGGCGGCTTCTATCTGGGGCCCGCCGACCATGCGCTGTTCCGCCCCCGTGCCGGGCCGAAGTATGTCACCGTGGCCACGGAGGGACCGCCGGGGCTGCACTGGGTACTCGTGCTGACCAGACACCAAGACGAGTAGACGGGGCATGACCGACGCAGACGGGGCTGCGGCAGCGGATCGGATCCGTTGGCAGGCGGCGACAGACTGGCCGCTCCCGGCCGCGGCGCTGGCAACGATCCCTGCTGGCGGTGGCACTAACGGTGCTATCGAGTGCTGGGCAGCCACAGTGCTCAAGACGGCCGATCCTGCCAATACAGCCGGGTGAGGCCGTTTCTCACAGCCTGGTACGGAGTTCGCTTCGCCCCCCGACAGGCGTCGCCATTAGCGGCGACACTGCGACGGTGATCCCTCGCCTCACCGACCTTGAACGACGACCTAGGCACCGGATGGCGGCCGAGGACCTTACGGAGTCTCCGAGAATATTGCTAGAATATTCTGTACAAAATTTGCGAGCGGCATGGGGAAGCGATGACGGACGAGATGAGGACTATTCCGGCGGGCCAGTTCCGCGAGCAGTGCCTGAGGCTCATGGACGAGGTGAACGCCACCGGCGCGAGGCTGATCGTCACCAAGCACGGACGGCCTGTCGCCGCGCTCGTTCCGGTGTCCGAGCAAGGCGCAACGGGCATCGTCGGATGGTGTGAGCGGCTCCGCATCCACGATGACTTGAGCGAGCCCGCCGTGCCCGCAGACGACTGGAGCGTCGTGTCGGACCCGGCGAGCATCCTCGGCACCTGACCCGGCGACGGTCACGGCTGGAATGGACCTGCTACTCGACACCGACGCTTTGCTGTGGATGTCGCAGGGCAGCCCCAGGCTCGGTCCCCGCGCCGCGTCGGCCTTTGAGACAGCCGCCCGAGACGGTTCCCTGAGATTCTCAGCCGTATCGATGCTCGAGGTCGCCCGCCTCCACTACAGCGGCAGGATCGAGCTGCCGTCGGCGCCCGAGTTGTGGCACCGCGACCTGCTCGCGGCCGGGGTGCGGGAGATTCCCGTCACCTCCGAGACGGCCATGCTGGCCGCTTCGCTGCACGCCAACCACGGCTTCCACTCCGACCCCGCCGATCAGCTCGTCACGGCTTCGGCGATGGTCGCCAAGCGTCCGCTGGTCACCTCTGACCGCAAGATCCTCCACTGGGCGTCGGCGAGGACTGCGCCCCAGTGCCTCGACGCCTGCGCCTGACCCTTCGAATCCTGACAGCGCCGGCAAGCCTCGAAGGGCGACGCGATCATCTCCCGCGACGACGCCCGAATGGCCGCGGAGATCAAGCTCAGCCATCACGGCGACACCGTCGACCGAGTCGCCATGAGCCTGTTGCGCTGGCGCGTGAGGGTCACCGCGCGCCGCTAGCAGGCCTCCTCGTCCTCACCGCGTTCGTACCCGCGTACCGACGCCCTGACGGAGTACAAATCGTCCCCCATTAGCGCTCTCAGGCCCTAGCGCTGGCTAAACAGCCAGAATACTCAAGACGGCCATCCCAAGCGGAGGACTCGCCGGTGCCCGGCGATCCGACCTCGGGCGCTCCTGGTGCGTGGCGGTTGCATCCGGGGCGGAGCCTTGCTTGAATCAGATGCAACACTCACACTGATTGAAGCGGCCGCCACAAGAACCGGAGCCATTGCATGAAGAAGTGGGCTGTGGCTGCCATCGCATGCGTCGTGGCGCTAGGCGCGGCCCCGGTCTCAACCGCGGTCGCTCAGAGCCAGCGGTTCCCCGACGTGCCGGCAGACCACTACGCCTTCGAGGCCATCGAGTGGGCCGCCGAGGCCGGAGTAACGGCCGGCTACAACGACGGCACTTTCAAACCCCAGCGACCCCTCAACAAGAGCCACGCGGTCGTGTTCATGGAGCGCTACTACGACGCGATCCTCCAAGCCGACCAATCAGACGACTTCACCCGCGGCGACATGATGGTCCTGCTCAAGACCATCAACGACGG
>VYCW01000056.1:2840-9496 GCA_009843735.1 Acidimicrobiaceae bacterium
CAGACGACTTCACCCGCGGCGACATGATGGTCCTGCTCAAGACCATCAACGACGGCACCCTACGCAACGGCACCGTGGCGCCGCAGGGATCTTCCCGGGTCGCTCAGAGCCAGCGGTTCCCCGACGTGCCGGCAGACCACTACGCCTTCGAGGCCATCGAGTGGGCCGCCGAGGCCGGAGTAACGGCCGGCTACAACGACGGCACTTTCAAACCCCAGCGACCCCTCAACAAGAGCCACGCGGTCGTGTTCATGGAGCGCTACTACGACGCGATCCTCCAAGCCGACCAATCAGACGACTTCACCCGCGGCGACATGATGGTCCTGCTCAAGACCATCAACGACGGTAAGCAAGTGTCGGATGTCGATTGCGATTTCTCTGACCATTCTGACCGAGTGCGCTCAGCGGTCTACCAGGTCCGTACCGATCTTGGTATTGGCACTGCCTTCTATGTCGGCGGCGATGAATGGCTAACTGCTGCTCACGTTGTAGACGGGGTGAGCGGTGTCACGCTCCACAACGGTGACGCGGAACTTCAAGCCACGATCCTCGGCGGCAACGCTGATGCGGACATGGCCGTCCTGAGGGCACCGGGTAGCGGGACTCGGGCACTGCGTTTCGGCAGGCTGCAGGACGCGAAGGCTGGGGAGCCGCTGTTCGCAGTCGGGTTTCCACTGTTTGAGGCGTCCGATCCATCAGTGGTTCGGGGAGTGTTGTCACGCACCGAGTCCGACCCGGATCTTGGAACTCTCATCCTCACCGACGCTTCGGTCAATCCCGGCAACAGCGGCGGGCCGCTCGTTGATGAGTGCGGTGACGTGCTCGGAATGGTCGTCTTCAAGCTGGAGGCATACGGCGGCTACATCGTGGATGGCATCAACTACGCCATCGCCGAGACCACCCTTCAGGAGCGCATGCCCGCTATGCGTACAGGTGGCCCCGAGAGCATCGCAGTCCGCAAGACTTACGACGAATGCTTCACCGATTCAACAGGTGGCGAGGCCGCTGCGTGGGATGCCAAGTGGACTGACGGAACCGCCGGGTGGCTGCATGTGACCTGGACCCCGACGACGTCCACCACAGCGGATTCGGCAGGCGCCTTCCTTGATGCCACCTCCCATGACCTATACGACCATGACAGCGTGATCCCGCTAGGCTGCGACTTCATCCCGTTCCTCGATGTGGGCTGCTCAACGAACCCCTCCGACAGCCACTTGTGGGCCGGGGTGTGGTGGAGCGGGCTCCGAGTAACGGGTGACAGCAACGCTGTTGTGTCCGTTCGGTACAACTTCGACAGCCGAACCGCGGTTCGCGAGTCTTGGACGCCGTCATTCGACACAGAGGGCTCTTATCTCTTCGGTGACGCTGCCGTTGAGTTCATCACCAATCTCCGCACATCTAACTCACTCTCCTTCACAGGTCATGACCACCGCGGCCGCGAAACGATCCGAGCGCGTTTCGAACTGAACGGAGCGACCGATGCCCTCACGCACTTGCAAGATGTGTGCGGATGGGACACGGCGCAACCCCCGGTCACGCAGGATAAGCCGGACTATTCCTTCACAGGTGAATGGACACTCGGCTTCGACGAAACAGATCCCCTGACACGTGTGCGCGCACTCGCCCTCGCAGTTTCTGCTTCGGATTACACATACTCATCGGCGCTTGACCAGAGCCTCTACGCAGCTCCGTATCTGTTCGTCGCCTGTACGTCCGACGGCGTGTGGTACGTCAGCATCTGGTGGGGAGGCCAGTATGTCGCAGACCAAGCGATCTCCTTCACACCACTCATCTACGGCATCCCGGTCAGCTACCGGTTCGACAACTCGGCGCTTCGTTCCGCCACATGGGAGGAGGGTTCACCAAGTGAGTTCACCCTCACATACGATGTGCTCTCCTTCTGGGAAGAGATGTGGAACTCCGACCAACTGGTCTTCAGAGCCTGGAACTTCGACGACGACGTGATCGGCACGGCCACTTTCAACGTATCAGGGTTCCCAGGAGCCACCCAATGGCTCCATGACGTCTGCGTATTCGAATAGGGGTAACCGCGTCATCGCCTTTCCTTCTAACCTCGGCGCTTGACCGTAGATGACGCTGAGCGGTTTACAGCGAAGAAGCACCTGAGCGCAATAGGCGCTCCGGTTACACCCACACCCCTGCGATCAGGCGGGGGGTTCGCCGGCGCTTAGGGCGCCTATCTCGGCCAGGTAGTCGAGTTGGGCCTCGAGGATGCACACCACGTCGACCGGGTCCGGGCCGCCCTCCGCCAGCGATCGGGCCACAACCGCGTCGGTGGCCGCGTCGGTGTCGGCCACCGCCATGCCGTCCACGGCCACCGCGGGGTCGCCGAGCTCCTGGCCGTGGGACGTGGCCAGGACCACCGCCGCGAACCAGTCGAGGTGCCAGCCCAGCACCGTCTGGACGTCGTCGTAGCTAATCCTCGCGGTCACCTCATCGGGCAAGTGGTCAGCCACATACTCGACGGCCGCGGCCAGCCGGTAGACCGACGGGGCCGTCTCGTGCTCCAGGCGCCCGACCGCGATCCCCACCGACACGAACGCGATGGCCACCACCGCGGCCAAGCCGACCGCGGCGATCAGCCAGATCACGGCGCCCGCCGTACCGCTCTAGAGGCCGATGCGCTGGGCCAGGAGCTCCCGGTGGTAGGTGGGGTCTCCGAAGAGGAGCTCGGAGCTCTTGGCCCGCTTGAAGTAGAGGTGCGCGGGGTGCTCCCAGGTGAAGCCGATCCCGCCGTGGATCTGGATGTTCTCGGCCGCGGCGTGGAAGTAGGCCTCCGAGCAGTAGCTCTTGGCCAGCGACGCCACCTGGGGCAGCTCGTCGTTCATCTCGGCCGCGCACCAGCCTGCGTAGTAGGCGGCCGACTTGGCCGACTCGACCTCCAGCAGCATGTCGGCGCACTTGTGCTTGATCGCCTGGAACGAGCCGATCGGCCGGCCGAACTGCACCCGGACCTTGGCGTACTCCACCGACATGTCCAGGCAGCGCTGCGCGCCGCCCACCTGCTCGGCCGCCAGAGCCACCGCAGCCAGGTCGAGCACGGTCTCCAGCACCGGCCAGCCCTGCCCCTCGGCACCGACGAGGGTGGCCTCCACCCCCTCGAAGGTGAGCTTGGCCTGCTTGCGGGTCTGGTCCATGGTCGACAGGGCGGTGCGGGTGAGCCCGTCGGCGTCCGGATCGACGGTGAACAGCGAGACGCCTCCGCCGGTGCGGGCCGCCACGATGAGCAGGTCGGCGGTATGGCCGTCGAGGACGTACATCTTGACGCCGTCGAGGCGCCACGAACCGTCGTCCGGCGAGGCCACCATGGTGATCCCCGGCTCGTCCCAGCGGCCGTTCTGCTCGGTGAAGGCCAGCGCGGCCCTCGTCTCACCGGAGGCGATGCCGGGCAGATGGGCCTGCTTGGCCTCCTCGTCGCCGGAGCGCATCAGCGTGTTGGCGGCCAGCACGGCGGAGGAGAAGTACGGCGCGCAGAGCAACGCCCGGCCCATCTCCTCCAGCACGACCACCTGCTCCACGCAGGTGAACCCCTGGCCGCCGTAGGCCTCGGGGATCGTCAGGGCGGGGAGGCCCATCTGATCGGACATCTGTTCCCAGACGTCGGGGTCGAAGCCGCGCTCGGTGTCCATCTGGTCGCGCACCGCGGATTCTGGCGACTTCTCCTCGAGGAAGCTGCGGACGAAGTCTCGGAGCTGCTCCTGCTCGTCGGTGAATGCGAAGTTCACGTGGGACTCTCCTGCGGATCGGATGTGGTCGCCAAGCTATCGGGGCCGAAGGGCCGTAGTGCCCGCCGCTGGCCGTAGGATTTGAAGCGTGGCCGCAGCACCGCTCTTCGAGATCGACGGCCTGCATGCAGCGACTGTCGACGGCGGCATTGAGATCCTGCGCGGAGTGGACCTGGTGGTCGGCGCGGGCGAGCTTCACGCCTTGATGGGGCCGAACGGGTCGGGGAAGTCCACCCTGGCCGCGGCCCTGCTCGGCAGCCCCGAGTACGAGGTCACCGGCGGCTCGATCCGCTTCAAGGGAGAGGACATCACCTCCTGGCCCCCGGAGGTGCGGGGCAAGGCCGGCCTGTTCCTCGCCTTCCAGTACCCCCAGGAGATCCCGGGCGTGTCGGTGCGGAACTTCCTCACCCAGGCCCTCCAGGCCCGCAAGGGCACCGACGTCAGCTCGATCGAGACCTACATGACCATGGTCGAGTGGATGGAGCGCCTGTCCATCGACTCGGCGCTGATGGACCGCCACCTCAACGAGAAGTTCTCCGGCGGCGAGAAGAAGCGCAACGAGATACTCCAGATGGCGGTGCTGGAACCGGAGATGGCCATCCTCGACGAGACCGACACCGGCCTCGACATCGACGCCCTGCGCATCGTCGCCACCGGCCTGAAGGAGGTCCGGTCGGAGCGGCCGGAGCTGGGCGTTCTGGCCATCACCCACTTCCAGCGCATCCTCACCGCCGGTCTCGAGCCCGACCGGGTGCATGTGATCATGGGCGGCCGCATCACCACCAGCGGCGGCCCCGAGCTGGCCGATCAGCTCGAACGCGAGGGTTACGAGCGGTTCGCGTCGTGAGTGGCGACGGCGGCGAACTCGGAGCAGGCACCCGCGCCGACTTCCCACTGCTGGGGCGGGAGGTGCGCGGCCGGCCCATCATCTACCTCGACTCGGCGGCGTCGTCGCAGAAGCCCCGGAGCGTTCTCGACGCCATGAACAGCTACTACGAGACGATCAACGCCAACGTCCACCGGGGCGCCTACGAGATCGCAGCCCAGGCCACCGAGGCTATGGAGGCGGCCCGGGCGGCCGTGGCCCGGTTCGTCAACGCGCCCTCGGCCGACGAGATCGTGTTCACCAAGAACGTCACCGAGGCCATCAACCTGGTCGCCCGGTCGTGGGGCGGGGCCAACCTCGGGCCCGGCGACGCGGTGGTGATCACCGAGATGGAGCACCACGCCAACATCGTCCCGTGGCACATCATGGCGGCCGAGAAGGGCTTCGAGCTTCGCTGGATCGACGTCGGCGCCGACGGGCAGCTCGATCTCGGCAACCTGGACCGGCTCCTCGACGGAGCCAAGCTGCTGGGCGTCACCGCCATGAGCAACGTGCTGGGCACGCTCAACCCGATCCGCCGGCTGGCCGACGCCGCCCACGACGCCGGAGCGCTGGTACTGGTCGACGCAGCCCAGTACGTCCCGCACCTGCCCACCGACGTGCAGGCGCTCGGCGCCGACTTCCTGGGCTTCACCGGCCACAAGATGTGCGGGCCCACCGGGATCGGGGTGCTCTGGGCCCGGGCCGAGCTGCTGGAGGCCATGCCGCCGTTCCTCGGGGGCGGCGAGATGATCCTCGACGTGCGCAAGGACGGCTTCCTGCCCAACCACATACCCCACAAGTTCGAAGCGGGAACCCCGCCCATTGCTGAGATCGTCGGCCTCGGCGAGGCCGTGCGCTATCTGGAGGGCCTGGGCATGGATCGGGTGCGCGAGCACGAGGTGAGCCTCACCGCCTACGCGCTGCGCACCCTCCAGGACCGCTACGGCCCGGAGCTGGCGGTGCACGGACCGTCGGAGCCGGCCTGCCGGGGCGGGGTGCTGTCGATGAGCTTCCGCGACATCCACCCCCACGACCTCTCCCAGGTGCTCGACGACCGGGGCGTGTGCGTGCGGGCGGGCCACCACTGCGCCAAGCCGCTCATGCGCCACCTCGGGGTACCGGCCACCACCCGGGCCTCGCTGTACGTCTACAACGACACGTCCGACGTGGACGCCCTCGCCGACGCCCTCGGAGCGGCCGGCGAGTTCTTCGGGTAGGCGGGGTCAGTCGTGGCCGGGCTGGAGGACCTCTACCGGGAGATCATCCTCGACCACTACCGCAACCCCCGCAACCGCGGCGAGCTTGAGGTCCCTCCCGCGGTCCAGGCGGTGGGTTTCAACCCGCTGTGCGGGGACGAGGTGGTCATCTACGTGGAGGTGCGCGACGGTGTGATCACCGACGTTTCCACCGGCGGCCAGGGATGCTCGATCAGCCAGTCGTCGGCGTCGATGATGTCCACCGCGGTCAAGGGCCGCACGGTCGCGGAGGTGCGGCGACTGGTCTGGGCCTTCAAGCGGATGATGTCGATCCACGGCAGCGGCATCGGCGGCACCGGCGACGAACTCGACGACGAGCCCGACAGCGGCAACGATGCCGGCGACGTGAAGCTCGGCGACCTCGAGGCTCTGCAAGGGGTGGTGAAGTTCCCGGTGCGCATCAAGTGCGCCACCCTGTCGTGGAACACCCTCGTCCAAGCCCTGGACGAGACCTTCGCCTGAGCGGACGATCTACAAGTCGGCGATCAGGTCCTTGAGGGACTCGCCGTAGGCGGTGAGCTTGGCGGGGCCGATGCCGCTTACTGCCAACAAGCCCTCGTCGGTGGTTGGGCGGCGGCGGGCCAGTTCACGCAGGGTGGCATCGGAGAACACCACGAACGCCGGCACTTGATCGGCCTTGCTGCGTTCCAGACGCCACTGCCTCAGACGCTGGAATGCCATCGCGGCCTCTGGCTCGACGGCCTCGTCGATTGGAGGGCTCTGCGCCTTCGATGCGGGCGCGGCCGGCTTGGGCGTCTCGGGTCGGGGGGAACGGGCGGGCTGCTC
>VYCW01000033.1:0-2202 GCA_009843735.1 Acidimicrobiaceae bacterium
CCGTTGCCTCGCCGTCGACGAAGACCGCTCGAAGGTTCGTGCGGTCGTAGTGGCGCACCAGCTCCCATTCGATGTCCCAGCTGGGAAGCACCTCGGGTTCCTCGCAGCGAACGATGAGGAAGTCCGCCCGCAGACCCTCAGCAATGGAACCGGTCACCTCTCCAAGACAGGCCGCAGCGGCACCGTTGCGAGTGGCGGCGTGCAGCCACAGCCGCCCGTCGCCGCTACTCCAGTCGATCGTGCGCATGCCGAACGCCAGCCGCTGCGCGGTCTCGGCTGCGTCCATCAGCCGGAAACCGTCGTTGCGGGTGGCGTCCGTGCCGAGCCCGAACGGGATGCCCCGGTTCGCGAACTCGAGCGCCGGTGCCACCGCGTTGCCCTTCCAGGCGCTGGCGACCGGGTTGTAGCTCACGCCGGTTCCGGAGTCCTGCAGCATGCCCACCTCGGTCGACGACACCAGAGTGGCGTGGGCCAGCAGGGCCTGCGGCCCGAGCGCGCCGATGTCGTGCAGCAACTCGATGGGCCGGCGGCCGTAGGTGTCGAGACACCATTCCACCTCCGGCGTGTGCTCGTTCGAGTGGATCTGGAAGACGACGGACGCCTCGGCCGAGAGTCGGGACAGTTCCGCTATGAGCTCGCGCGATGCCGACTGGTGGGAGGCGCACGTGACGGCGCGGATGAGCCGGCTGTTGTGGCTGGGTCGTGACAGGTACTCGCCGGCCCGGCGCAGGCAGTCTCTGACCGCCTCGCGGTCGGCGGGCTCGGCCGACGGTGGGCCACCGCTGAGGTCCGAGAAGTCGTGGGCCATCACGCACCGGATACCCGTCTCGCCGATGGCCTGTTCGATTGGCTCGACCTTGAGCGGGTCGCGCTCGCCGGCGGTGACGATGGTCGTGAACCCGCCCCGCAGCGACTCGAGGGCGGTCCACTTGGCCGCGAGGTAGGCGTCATGGGGATCCATGGCGCCATACAGGGGCAGCCACATCCGCTTCCAGATCTGAGCCGGCTGAGCACCGATCAGCACCTTGGCGAACACCTGGGTCAGATGCTGGTGGGTGTCGACGAACCCCGGCATCATGAGTTGGCCGGTCAGTTCCACTTCGTCGAGCCCAGGATGCTGCTCCCGAACCCGGTCGGTCGGTCCTACCGACGAGAATATGCCGCCGACGATGCTTGCGGACCACCCCTGGCGCGGGCCGTCCGGGCCGAGCAGCACATCGGGTGTCGCGATCCAGTCCTGGCCCGTCGTGAGGTTGTCGAGAGAGACCGTGCTGCTCACGGTTTACATCCTTTCGGAACGGGGTGCTCGATCATGTTAGGGACGCCGCCACGACCTGCCCGCCGATCAGCAGCCCGGCCCCCAGCACCGCGCCCGAGACCACCCGGGAGAGCAGGGCCTGGGGAGCGCGATGAGCGATGGACGCCCCCACGAGGATCCCCAGGGCCTGCGACACGCCGAGCAGGAGCCCCGCCTGGAGGTCGATCTCGCCGAACATCGCGAAGCTGAGCGACGCGAACACCGCGATGGGAACCTGCGACGCCTGGCTGGCGCCGACCGCCGAGAGAGGCCTCATCCCCAGCGCGGCGAGGATCGGGACCAGCACCACCGGCCCGCCGGTGCCGGTCAGCGCCGAGGCGAACCCGACCGCCAGGCCGAGTCCCACGATCAGCTCGGTCCGCCACCGGAACTCCGAGCGGAACTGCTGGCCGCGGTCCCGCCGGGAGAAGACCCTGCGGCCCGCGAGCAACAAGATGGCGGCCAGCGCGACCTCCAGCAGCCGGGTGGGAAGGACTGAGTTGGCCAGCGCGCCGAGCACCGCACCGGGGATGAGCCCCACCGACGCCCACCGGACGAAGCGCCACTCGATGCTTCCCCTCTGGGCGTAGGTCGCGGTTCCGACGACCCCGGTGAACAGGAAGCTGAAGCTGGCGGCCGCCTGGGCGACCTGGAGCTCATAGCCCAGCAGGTAGGCCAGGGCCGGAGCCAGTATCACCCCGCCGACCCCGACAGCCCCGATGAACGAGCCGGACAGCAGGCCGAGGATGAGAAGGTAGATCGCGGTCAACCCGTGTCCTTCTGATCGGGGCGGGGGGGGGGGGGGGGGCGCCCGCCCCCCCCCCCCGGGGGGGGGGGGGGGGGGGGCCCCCCCGCCCCCCCCCCCCCCCCCCCCGGCGGCCGGCGGGCGCCGCGGGGGGGGGGGG
>VYCW01000033.1:2212-9100 GCA_009843735.1 Acidimicrobiaceae bacterium
CCGCCCCCCCCGCGCCTCGCTTGATCGTCCCCCGCCGGCCCCCCCCGCCCCCCCCCGCGGGGGGGGCCCCCCCCCCCCCCCGCCCCCCCCCGCCCCGAGTGTCTCAGGAGATGGATGGCGAGTGACTAACCCGCAAGATCACTGGAGCCGGGCGCCACCGCGTTGAGCGGCCCCGGGTCCAGCACGGAGAGGAAGAGCTCCTCGGTGGACTCCCCCTCGAGCCCCTGCACTTCAATCAGCCACTTGCCTTCCTCCACCAAGATGTCCAGCAACTCCTGGTTGAGCTGCAGTTCGTACATGTACTTGGGGAAGGTGACATCGGCGTAAGCCGGGTTCACCCGCTCGGAGTAGGCGATGATGTCCGCCTTGGCCGTCTCCCTGTCGGCGAGGAACGGCTCCGCCTCCTTCATGGACCGCATGAATGCCTCCAGGACGGCGGTGTTCTGGGACATCTCAGCCGAAGCGGCCAGGATCCAGTGGATGGAGTAGCCCTCGACCGGTATCTCCAGGTGCCGGTCGCCCAGAACCTCGGCGATGGGAATGTAGAAGGAGTCGAACGGCATGCCCGCGTCGACATCGCCCTGGTCGAGAGCGCCCGCGATCCCCGACGGTGGCAGGTTGACGATCTCGACATCGGACGAGTCGTACCCGGCATTGTTGAGCGCGGTCTCAAGCGCGTACTGGACGTTGGTTCCGACCGTGGTCCCGACCGACTTGCCCGGCAGATCGCCAAGGCTCTCGATGCCTGCGTCGGTCCTCGTCTGCAGCTTGTAGTCGCTGAACCGGCTCACCTCGGCAATGACGCTGAACTCCTCACCCTGGAGCGCGGCCGTCACCGCCGGGAACTCGGCCATGAACGCCAGATCGACCTGACCGCCGAGGAGCGCGGTCATGGCATCCCGTCCCGTCGCGAACTCGGCCACGTCCACTGCCAGTCCGTTGGCCTCAAAGAGCCCGTGGACCAGCGCCAGCGTCGCCTGTGCCGTCTGCATGTACGCGCCACCGCCGAGGGTGATGCTGGTCAACTCGGCCGGCTCGTCCGCCGACTCAGAGCTGCCGCTGCAGGCAGCCGCGATCAGGCTCACCGCGGCGATGAGGGCGAGCAACAGCCCCAGCCCTCCAGTCCTCTTGTTTCTTTGCCTCATGATTCCCCCTTCTTTGGTAGGTCAGTGTTTGAGGAGCTTGATCACCTGTCTGCGGAGCTCGACGTGGTCGCCTCCGTAGTCCTCGGCCGAACGGGGTCGGTCGGTTGACACTTCGATGACGGTCTCGATCTTCCCTGGACTGCTCGTCATCACGAAGACCCGGTCCGCGAGCACGAGGGCCTCGTCCACGTCATGGGTGACGAACACCACCGTGAGCTTGTCGGCCTCCCAGAGGTCGAGCAGGAACTGCTGCATGGTCATGCGGGTCTGGGCGTCGAGCGCGCCGAACGGCTCGTCCATCAACAGCACAGTGGGGTTCACGGCGAGGGTCCGTGCGATCGCGACCCGCTGCTGCATGCCGCCGGATAGCTCCGAGGGGTAGAGGGCCTCCCGCCCGGCCAGACCGACGTTGCTGAGCGCCTCCGAGGCCCGAGCCTTCCGCTCGGCCCGGGGGATGCCCTGGGACTTGAGCGCGAACTCGATGTTGCCGCTGGCAGTGAACCACGGCATCAGGGCGTAGCTCTGGAACACCACTCCCCGATCCGGTCCTGGGCTGCGGGTCGGCTTGCCGTCGAGGAGCACCTGACCGGCCGTTGGGGGCACGAAACCCCCGATCACGTTCAGAAGGGTCGACTTCCCGCAGCCGGTCGGGCCGACGAGCGCGTTGAACGATCCGGCCTCGAAGATGGCGTCAGTGGAGACAAGGGCCTGGTTCCGGCCGCGGCGGCCCTCGTAGACGACTTCGAGCCCCTCCACCGTGATGCGCCCGCGGGTACCGGTCGGTGCGTCAATCACCGCTCGCCCCAGTGAATGATCCGTCTCGACGTGAACACGAACAGGGCGTCGAGGATCGCGCCGAGCACGCCCAGCTGTACCAGTCCGAAGAAGATGCGGTCGGTCTGGAGGAACTCGGCGGATATCTGGATGCGGTAGCCCATGCCGGCGCGAGCGCCTGCCAGTTCCGCCGCGATCAGCACGATGAACGCGACGGCGCTGCCGTACCGGAGGCCGTTGACAATGTCGGGCGCGGCCGCCGGCACCACAACCTCACGGAAGGTGCGGGTTCGGGACGCCCCCAGCGAGCGGGCCACCCGGAGGTGCGTCTCGGACACGCTCGACGCACCGGCATGAACGTTGAGCCACACCGCCAGAAAGACGGAGTACGCGATAACGAAGTACTTGGCGCTCTCCCCGATACCGAACCAGACTGTGGCCACGGGCACGAGCGCGATGGCGGGGATGGGCCGGAAGAGGAGGATCATCGGCGAGAGGATGAACTCGACCGGCTTCAGACGCCCGGTGAGCAGTCCCACCAGCACACCGGCGATGCCTCCCAGCACGAAGCCGACCACGCTGCGGGTAAGGCTGAAGCGGAAGTCTGTGAACAACACGCCCGCTTCCAGCAGGCTCAGGCCCGCCTCGAACGTGTCGACGGGAGACGGGAAGAGGCGGCGCGACACGGTGCCGCTGCGAACGATGAGCTCCCACACGAGCAGGAGCAGCGCGATGGACGGGCCCCACTGCATGACGAACTTCGCGCCCTTCCGCAGCCACCTTCGCAACATGCCGGCCAGCCCGCGGCGGTCTGCATCGGTAGCCGGGCCGGGATGCTCGAAATCCGTGCTGGACTCGGCTGATGAGTCAACCCGCGGCCTCACTGACACCCCCCGCCGCTCGATGTGGCTTCTGTTATAACATTATGGCACCTATGCTGGCAAGAGGAGCCGTGCAACTGGCGTCACGCGATCATGGCGGTGCACCCCTGCACCGCCAGATACGCGAGCACCTCCTACGCGAGATCGAGGCCGAGCGCCTTCAGCCCGGTGACCGCCTGCCGACCGAGAAGGCCCTGGCCGAGCGGTTCTCGGTCAGCCGCATAACCGCCCAGCGGGCCCTCAACGACATCGCCGCCATGGGCCTCGCCGAACGGCAGTCGGGTCGGGGGAGCTTCGTCAAGGCGCTCCGCATCGAGCAGGACCTCGAGGCGCTAACCGGCTTCGTGGAGGACATGAATGCCCTGGGGTTGAGCGCCACGGCCAAGGTCGTGCTGGTGGAGGTTGTGACTGCATCGGCCGACGTGGCCGATCACCTCGGTGTCGCACTCGGGGACCGGGTCTTCCACATTCAACGCGTGCGCCTCGCGAACCAGCAGCCCATCTCTCTGGATGTGAGCTATCTCCCCGAAGACATCGGAGCGGCAGTCGCGGAGGAGAACCTCGAGGATCGCCCCTTCTACAGCATCCTCGAGGAGACGCTCGGCGTGCCCCTGGGACACGGGCAGTACATCCTCGAGTCGGTGGGCGCCGACAGCGATGTCGCAACCCACCTCGACGTTGCCGTCAGCTCACCGCTCCTGCGGATCGAGCGCACCGCATTCGCGCTGCGTGACAATCGACCGCTCATCTACGAGTTCCTTCACTACCGCGGAGACCGGGTCCGCTACCGCCTCAACCTCCAGCGATCCCGCCCCAGCGACTGATCTGCTGCCAGACATTGCCCCCGCCCCACCACGACGCAGGCGCAGCGTAGGAGGGCCTAGACGCCGCCCAGGTCGTTGGGGGGCCAGAGCTTGAAGAATGCCCGGCCCACCACCGTGTCCGCATCGATCGGGCCGAAGTAGCGGCCGTCGCGACTGTCCGGGCGATTGTCGCCCAGCACGAGGAGCTTGCCCTCGGGCACCACGCAGCGATCCGGTTCAGGATCGTTGACGCAGCCGGGAATGGGCACCGTGGGATGCGTCGATCCGGCCGGCGGGAGGTAGGGCTCCTCCAGTTCGGCGCCGTCGATGTACACCTGCGTGCCCCGAATCTCGAACATCTCACCGCCCAGGGCTACCACCCGCTTGATCAGGTCGTCGGCGTCGGCTGCCTGGCCCGGCTGGCGGAAGACGATCACGTCGCCCCGGTTGACGTCGTGCAGGCGATACCCGAGCTTGTAGACCACCACCCGGTTGTCGACCATCAGGGTGGGCTCCATCGAGCCCGAGGGGATCACGAACACCTCCACCAGGAAGGCCTTGAGCAGCAGGGCCAGCCCCAGGGCGCAGACGCCCACGACCAGCCACTCCGACAGCACGCTCCAGGCCCGCCGGGCCCCGGTCTGAGGGGTCTGCTCGGTGCCATCGCTGCCGGGATGCGCGTCCGGCGGCGTGCGCCACTCCAGCGGGAGCTGTTCCTCCGGTGCGCGCTCCGCAGGCGAGGCGCCCCGTGAGGAGGTGGGCCGCGGCCCCAGATCGGCGTTCATTGCCGGTACCGGGCCAGCATCCGTCCCGCGGTGGCCGCCCGCAGGTTCGGGTCGATGCCGGGGTCGCCGTCCAGCAGTTCGGCCTGCGGTCCCAGCTGCACCAGCACACGGGCCAGCCACGACTCACTCGCTACCGCGAACACCGCGTCGACGGACCCGTCGGGATGGTCGGTGCGCTCTCGCGCACCGTGGTAGTCGGCCGCCCATGCCGCCTCGGGCGCCAGCCGGATGGTGACGGTGCGGTCCACGGTGTCGACCTTCAGCACCGGTGGCGGACCGGCCGGCAGGTCGACCTGCGTGTCGGAGTCCAGCACCGCCAGCGTGCGGATCCGGTCGACGCGGAAGACCCGCTCGGCACCGGCCCGGTGGCACCATCCGAACAGGTACCACACGCCGTCATGGCTCAGCAGGCGGGCCGGATCGACGGTCCGGGTCGTCATGACGTCCCGGCCCTGCGAGTAGTACTCGATCTCGATCTGGCGCCCTGCGCTGATGGCGCCGCGCAAGCCGGTGAGGGTGTGAGACGGGGCGTGGCCCAGACACACCTCGACATAGTCGGCGCCGTCCGCTCTCTCCGAGCCGAGCGACAGCGTCAGCTTCGCCAGGGCTCGCACCAGGGGGGCGGCCCCGTCCTCGTCGCCGGTTGCGGTCCGCCCGCTTTCCCCCGTCATGTCGAGAACGCTGCGACCCGCGGCCAGCAGCCGGGTCGCCTCGTCCGGGGACAAGCGCATGGGCTGGGAGAACCAGTCCGCGTATTGGATGTCCACGATCCCGTCCTCGATGCGGACCTCGACCAGCGTGTCCGGCGTGAACGGGTGCACCCCCACGAAGAACAGCCTCTGCTCGAGGTCTTCCAGCAACTGCTCACGGGGGTAGTCGAAGCGGGCCGCGATGTCGTCGAGGTGGGCGCCGTCCTGCTCGACCACCCAGGGCACGACCCCCAGCAGGCGGGCCATCCGCTCGGCCACCGACAGCCTGGGCGGTCTCGCAGCGTGTGCCGGCTTGGTCACGTCACCACCCTAGGACGGCACACCAGATAGGAGTCAGACCAGCGCCTCCAGCCAAGCCGCTACGTCGGCGCGCAGCCAGTCGGGGTCGAGCACCTCGGCATGCTCGAGGAATTCCAGGACGAACGACCTGAGCGCGGCGGGCTCGCGCACCTGGAGCGTCAGCACTATCGAGCCGTCCTCGCGGGGTTCGCCGTCGACGCCGGCGCGGTGACAGGCCCAGCTGGCCTGGTCGGCGTCCACCAGCACCCGGACCTCGATCGGGTCGCCCTCACCGAATTCCCAGGGCTTGACGGTGCCGGGATCGGATCCCTCCCCCACCGGGTGGCCGGCCGGGCCCAGTTCGTCGACCGGCCCGCCAATGCGATCGACCCGGTACGTGCGCTCGGTGCTGTGGCCGACGTCCCATCCCACCAGATACCAGTGCCCCCGGTGGAACGACAGGCGCCACGGCTCGACGTGGCGTCCGGTGTCGCGGTAGGGGAACGAGACCGCCCGTCGCCCGATCGCGGCGGCCACCAGCTTCGCCAGGGAGTCGTGGAAGGGCAGTTCGCCCACCTCCTCCACCTCGGAGGCCGCGCCGGCCGAGGCCGCGCCGCCCAGCCGGGCCAGGCCCGCGCCCGAACCGCCCTCGAGGCGCACCAGGTTGGTGGCCAGATGGAGTGCGGCCAGCTCGTCGGGATCGAAGCGCACATCGCGCCCCGCGTAGGCCCCGGCCGGGATCCGGTAGCCCTCCACCGGCGGGTCCAGGCGGTAAAGGGTCGACACCTCGACGGGAACGCCTATGGCCCGCAGGTCGGCCTTGTCGCGCTCGAACATGCGCCTGAAGGCGGCCAGGTCCTCGGAGTAGGCGCCGGCCATGCGGGCTCGCAGCTCGCCCGCGCTGAGCGGCTGCGCGGCGTTGCGCAGCGCCGCGGTGAGGTTCAGTAGCCGTTCGAGCTTGTCCATCGGGTCCGAGGTTGGTCCGGGACCTCGACGTTACCGGCGTTACAGAGACGCGATGAGCTTCTCCACCCGCTCGTCCTGGGACTTGAACGGATCCTTGCACAGCACTGTGCGCTGCGACTGGTCGTTGAGCTTCAGGTGCACCCAGTCCACGGTGTAGTCGCGCCTGCGCTCCTTGGCCCGGCGGATGAACTCGCCCCGGAGGCGGGCCCGGGTGGTGTCGGGAGGGTTCTCTACGGCGTGCTGGATCTCGGCGTCGGTAACCAGCGTCTCCACCAGCCTGCGGCGCTGCATCCGGTAGTAGAGGCCGCGGCTGCGGCTCACGTCGTGGTACTGGAGGTCGACGAGGGCCACCCGCGCGTCGGCCAGGTCCAGATCGTGGCGATCCCGGTAGGCCTCCACCAGATGATGCTTGATGACCCAGTCGATCTCGCGGTCGAGTGTGAGAGGGTCCTGCTCGATGGCGGTCAGGCAGTACTCCCACATGGTGAGGGCCTTCTTCTCCTCGTCGGAGAGGTCGTGGTGCTCGGCGTAGCGCAGGGCCCGGT
>VYCW01000070.1 GCA_009843735.1 Acidimicrobiaceae bacterium
ACGCCAAGCCTCATCCACAACATTCGTCGGATGCAAATGCGTATCGATGATCATTGGGGGCCCTCCGCAGATGCCGATGGCTGGGCGTAGCGGGTCAGGGTCAGCCCTAACCCGCATGGACGCCCGAATCTTACATGTATCATGTCAGCGACACTATACGCCTACGGGCGCACGGTCCTTGAATTGTTGCTGGAGGGATGGCGGTGGCGGGCCGCGCCCGTCCCGACGACACGGAACTCGAGCCTCCGGCCGAGGGTCTTGGCCAACAGGTCGGCGCTGCGCTCGGCGGTGAAGAGCTCGATATCCACGGCGCTGCCCTCGGCCACCTCGACCTCGATCCGCACCACGTCGTCCTCGACGTGAGCGTGGACCCGTTCGACGGCTCGCCGGTAGGTGCGGTCCAGGGCGATCCCGATCCGCAGCAGTCCGGCCAGCACCCGCACGCGGAACCGGTCCTGCTTGGCCAGCGCGGTGAACTCGCGGTGCGACGACACCGGCTCGCGCTTGCGGTGGTAGCGGGCAATCAGCGCGATGAGCTCCAGGTCGCCCTCGGTGAAGCCGGCCAGGCGCTCGCTGTGGCGGATCAGGTAGTAGGAGTGTTTGTGGTGCGATGAGTGGGCCACGAAGCGCCCGATGTTGTGGAGCAGCCCGGCCGCCTCCAGCACCTCGCTGTCGGCGATGCCCAGGCCGTGCGCGGCCGCGGTCTCGTCGAACAGCTCGAGCGCAAGGTCGGTGGCGTGCTCGGCATGGTTCAGGTCCTCGTGGTAGCTGCGGGCCAGGGCCAGCACGCTCGACCTTCTCAGGTCGCTGAGATGGTGGAGGCCGTCGTCGCGGGAACGGTCCCGGCGGTTGAACCGGTCCAGCAGCAGACCCTCGCGCAGGGCCCCGGTCGACACCACCATCGACTCGATCTCCAACGCCTTGAACAGCTGCCTGAGCAGCACGGCGCCCCCGATGATCACGTCGCTGCGGGCCGGGTCGAGGCCGGGCACCTTCAGGCGGTCGGCGGGGCGGGGCCGGGAGATCAGATCGTTCACCACGCCGGTCAAATCGGAGCGCTCGATGACGGCGTTGGCCGGGGTGCGAAGGGTCTCGCCCCGCCTCGCCGCGCACATGTACGCCAGCGCGGCGATGGTGCCCGAGCAGCCCACCGCGACCTCGAATCCCATGCTCTTGGCCTCCTGGGCCACCGGCGCGATGAAGGACCGGATGTGGCGGCGGCAGGCCTTCACCGCGCCGTCGTCGATCACGCCCGCCGGGAAGAACCGGTCGGTGAGGCGGATGTGGCCCAGCTTGAGGCTGCGGGCCAGCGCCGGTGCGGTGCCGTTGCCCACGATGACCTCGGTGGAGCCGCCGCCGATGTCGATCACCACATGCGACCGGCCCGCGATGGGCACCGCGCTCATCGCTCCCAGGTGGATCAGCCGGGCCTCCTCCACGCCGGAGATCACCTGCACGGTCACGCGGGCCTCGCTGTTGGCCCGGCGAAGGAAGTCGCTCTGGTTGTCGGCCTCACGGACCGCGCTGGTCGCCACCGCCACCACCTCGGCGTCGTGGGCGTCGGCGATGTGGCGGCACTCGACGAGCGCGGAGATGGCCCGGTCGATGGCGTCGGGCAGCAGGCGCCTCATGTCGGCGCCGCCGCTTCCCAGCCGCACCGGCATCCGCTCCCGCACCACCACGTCGGGAGATCCGCCCGGAACCGGCCGAGCGATCACCATGTGAACCGAGTTGGTGCCCACATCGATGGCAGCCAACGCCCGCGAGCCCGTCATCGGCGGGCAAGCCTCACGGCATTCCGGCCGGCTTGCAACCTTGTGCGACGCCCACCGCCGAACTTCTGTCAAAAAATCACCGCATAGGTGGGAAATCAACAGAAGTTCATGCCTGTCGCCGGTAGGTGCCTCGGGTGACGCTACGGTGGCCGCGGTGAGCGGGGAGATGGCCGGGCGCCGGGTGCTGGTGGTGGGCGCATCGTCGGGAATCGGCGCGGCTCTGGCCCGGGCGGTCGTGGCCCGGGGCGGTTCGGTGACGGTGTCGGCCCGGCGCCGGGACAGGCTCGAGACCCTGGTGGACGAGATGGGTTCCGGCCACGCGGCGCCGGGTGATGCCACCATCCCCGCCGACGCCCGCCGGGTGGCCGCCGAGGCCGCCGAGGCGATGGGCGGGCTCGACCTGATGGTGTACGTGGCCGGCTACGGCGTGCTGCAGCCGTTGAGCGGGACCGAGCCCGACGTCTGGTCCGACGTGTACCGGGTGAACGTCATCGGGGCCAACCTGGCTGCCGGGGCCGCCCTCGAGCACATGGAGCGCGGCGGGCTGGTCGCCTTCGTGTCGTCTCGCACGGTGGAGGACGCCAACGCGCTGTTCGGCTCCTACAGCTCTTCCAAGGCTGCCCTCGACCAGTGCATAAGGGTGTGGCGGGCCGAGCACCCCGACCGCCGCTTCATGCGGGTGGTGATGGGCAACACCTTGCCGACCGAGTTCGGCGACCACATGAACCTCGACCTGCTAGGCGAGGCCATGGAGGCTTGGGAACGCCAGGCCGTCCCGGGCGGGATGATGCACGTCGACGACGTGGGCGCGGCCCTGGCCGAGGCCTTCACGGTGGCGCTGGACCACCCCGAGATCGACTTCCCGGAACTCAAGCTCGACGCCCGGACCGTCTGAGCCAGGCCCAGCAGCGGCCGGCCCGAACGGGCCAGCGTCAGGCGGTGGCCAGCGGACGGTCGGGGTCGGACCCCCAGGCCGACCACGACCCCACGAACAGCCGCCCGTCCTCCAGCCCGGCGTGGCGGAGGGCGAGCAGGTCGTGGCAGGCCGACACGCCGCTGCCGCAGTAGGCGATGACCTGCCGGTCGGCGGCCCCTACCCGCTCATAGCGGTCGCGCATCCCGGCCGCCGGCAGCAGCCGCCCGCCGCTCAGGTTGTCTCCGACCTGCATGCTCACCGCTCCGGGGATGTGCCCGAAGCGGGGATCGATCTGGTTGGGCTCGCCCCGGTACCTCTCGATCGAGCGGGCATCGATCACCAGCGACCCCGGATCGACCCGGGCCGCGTCCACCTCGTCGATGGTGGCGAACCGCTCGGCGGGCCAGGGCCGGGCGGTAAACCGGGCCGCCTCCCACGAGGACGCTGCGGTCTCGAGATCGCCCGACCATGCCCCGAGACCGCCGTCGAGCACGGCCGCAGGCATGTCCAGGCAGTCCAGCATCCACCACAGCCGCGACGCGACAATTCCGCCGACGTCGTCGTAGGCCACCACCACTGTGCCGTCGCCGATCCCCAAGCGGCCCATAGCCGCGGCGAAGTCGTCGGGGGACGGCAGCGGATGGCGTCCCCCGGCGCGGGTGGGCGGACCGGAGAGTTCGGTGTCGAGATCCACGAAGCGGGCCGCCGGTATGTGGCCCTGGTCGTAGGCCTCCCGCCCGGAGCGACCGTCGAGGTACCACCTCACGTCGGCGATCACGACCTCGCCGGAATGGCCGGCCAGCCACGCCGCGTCGACCAGAGGCCCGAATCCGCCCATCACTGCCTCCCGGTAGCCAGGTCCGCCGCTGACACGACGTCTCGCACGAGGTCGGCGATCTCGGCCGGGTGGGTCTTCATCAGCCTGTGGCGGCCGTCGGCGATGGTGCGGCGCCGCACATCGGCCAGCTTGCGCTCCATATAGTCGTTGGCCCCCACGAAGGCCTTGTCGCGGGTGCCAACGATCAGCCCGACGGGAACGGTCACCTCGGACAGCCGGTCGATCACCATCGAGTCGGTGTGGAGGCTGGCGGCGGCGGCCACCTTCGGGAGGTCGAGGCGGGGCATCGTCAGGTGGACCTGGTCGTTCCATTGCTGCATCGAGGCCGCGTCGCGGAACCCGGGGCCGGCAGCCACCAGCACCAGCCCCCGGAGCACCCCGGGCCTGGTGATGCAGTGGGCCAGCCCCAGGTAGCCGCCGAGGGAGTGCCCGACGTACACCGCTGGGCCGGTCTCGGCCAGCACCGCGTCGATGGAAGCGAGCAGCGCCTCCCGCTCGTAGGGGGACCTCTCGGTCGGGGCGGGGGAGCGGCCGTGGGCGGGCAGGTCCACCGCGGTGCAGGTGCAGTCGGCCCGGAGGTCCTCCACCGTGCTGGCCCAGACGCTCGAGTCGTTGGCGAAGCCGTGCACCAGCACCACTGCGGGTCCGGCGCCGGTGGTGGTGGTGTGCAGCTGCGTGCTCACGAGTCCGAACGGATGTCGGGTTCGACGTACATGGGGCGGGCGATCGGCACTGCGGCCCGGGTGTTCTCCTCCACGCGGTTGATGGCCGCGACGAGTTCGGCGGTGGTGTAGGCGGGGTCGAACGACACCTTGGCCGCCACCAGCAGCTCGTCGGGGCCGATGTGCTGGGTCCGCAGGTGGATCAGGCCGGTGACCCCCTCGGTCGACTCGATGGCCTCGCGGATCCTGCCGGTGTCGGCCCGAGTGGCGCCCTCGCCCAGCAGCAGGCTGCGCATCTCCAGCGCCAGCACCACCGCGATCAGGCCGAGCAGCACCCCGATCGACAGGGTGCCGATGCCGTCCCACACCGGCGCGTCGAACACCACTGCGATCATCAGCGCCCCCAGGGCGAGCACTAGGCCCAGCAGCGCGCCCAGATCCTCGAGCAGCACCACCGGCAGCTCCGGAGTGCGGGAGTGGCGCACGAAGCGCGCCCAGGAGGCGTCGCCCCGCACCCGGTTGGACTCGATCACCGCGGTCCGCATCGACAGGCTCTCCAGCACGATGCCCACGCTGAGCACCACGAAGGCCCACGCCGGCGAGCTGATGTCGTGGGGGTGGCGGATCTTCTCGATGCCTTCGTACAGGGCGTACAGCGATCCGATGGCGAACAGCACCAGGGCCACCACGAACGACCAGAAGTAGCGCTCCCGCCCGTAGCCGAACGGATGCTGCTCGGTGGCGTCGCGACGGGCGAGGCGTCCCCCCAGCAGCAGCAGGGCCTGGTTGCTGGTGTCGGCCACGCTGTGGATGGCCTCGGCCAGCATCGACGACGCCCCGGTGAACACGAAGGCCACGAACTTGGCGATGGCGAGGCCGAGGTTGGCGAAGAATGCGGCCAGGATCGCTTTGGTTCCGCCGCCGGCTGCCATGGGCGGCAAGGCTAACGGTGCAGTGAGCGACGGCGTGCCGATAGGTTCGCGGCGGTATGGCCACTGTCTTCGCCGCTCCCGACGATCTCCTGGACGCGGTGGGGCAGCACCTCGGCCACAGCGACTGGATGACCGTCGACCAGGCCCGCATCGACATGTTCGCCGAGGCCACCGGCGACCATCAGTGGATCCACGTCGATCCTGAGAGAGCCGCGGCCGGCCCGTTCGGAGGCACGATCGCGCACGGCTACCTCACCCTGGCGGTGACCAACATGATGCTGCCCCAGATCGTGCGGGTGGAGGGCATCTCGATGGGCATCAACTACGGCGTCAACCGGGTGCGGTTCCCGCAGCCCGTCCTGACCGGTTCGCGGCTGCGGGGCTCGGCCACGCTCACGTCCGCCGAGGAGCTGCCCGGCGGGGCGGGCGTCCAGACGGTTATCACCATCACCGTGGAGATCGAGGGCCAGGCCAAGCCGGCCTGCGTCGTCGAGTCGGTCAGCCGGTACCTTCGCTGACAGTTGTGTTCGGATCCCTGCTGACAGCCCTCGCTGCCCGGTGCCGGCCATGCGGCTAGCCAGACGGGCTGTCGCCGCGGCGCTGGCCGCGCTGGTGGTGTGGCCGACCGTCGCCCTCGCCCAGGAGCCTGTGGCTGAGCCCGGGGCCGAGGACCCGCCCGGGGTCGAGACCAGGGCCGAGCGGGTGGCATGCGAAGAGGCTCCCGCGGTCTTCGAAGTGCTGTGCCAGAGCTACGAACTGCTGTCGGAGTACTACGTGGACGACGTCCCCGATGAGGACTGGGCTGCGGCCGCGGCGCGCGGAGTGCGCGAGGCCGGGCTGGCCCCGCGCGGCGACGAGCCGGCACCGGCGTGTGCGCTGCCTGCGCCGGCGTTCGAGGAGGCCTGCGTCGAGATCGATGCCGTCGACGACACCGAGGCCGCGGTCTGGGCGGCCTCCAAGGCGATATTCGCTTCCCGGGGGGATCCCAACAACTTCTTGATGAACCGCTCGGAGTATCAGCAGATGCTGGCGCGCATGGAGGGCGGGGTCCCCTACGTGGGCATCGGCATCAGCCTGGGCCTGCTGGACGGCGCCAAGCACTGCCACGCTCTGTCGGAGAGCTGCCGGGCGGTGGTGGCCGAGGTATTCGCGAGCAGCCCGGCCGAGCGGGCCGGGCTAATGGCCGACGACATCGTGGTGTCGCTCGACGGTTACGTCCCGTCGGGCCCGGAGTGCGGTCTGGGCGGTCTGCATCCCTTCGAGCTGGGCAGTGTGGTGAGGGTCGTCGTCGAACGGAACGGCCGCCAGAGGTCCTTTGCCGTCGATGTCGAACCGGTGCAGATCCCGACGGTTGACGGCAGGACGGTGGCCGGCAACATCGGCTATCTGCGGCTCAGCTCGTTCGGATCCCAAACCGACGAGTTGGCCGAGCGAGAGCTTCAGGCCCTCCTCGATGCGGGTGTCGACAACCTGGTCGTGGACCTGCGGGACAATCCCGGGGGCTTCCTGCAGACCGTCATCAACATTGCCAGCATGTTCCTCGAGAACCGGCAGGTCGTCATACAGGAGGTGTCCAGGCGGCAGACCCTGCTGCATCTGGTCAGCGGGGACAACAGCCGCCCGGACCCGTCGGTGCTTCCCATAACGATGGTGGTGGACGCAGGATCGGCCTCGGCGTCGGAGGTGCTGGCGCTGGCCCTGCGGGATCACGGCCGAGCCACAGTGGTCGGCACCATCACCTTCGGCAAGAACACGGGACAGATAACTCAGCCCCTGTATTCGCGTGACGGCACGCTGCTGGGGGGCGCTCGGGTGACCTTGTTCAGGTGGTTGGGTCCCGAGGGCGAGAGTGCCGCGGGAGGCATCCAGCCCGACGTCGAGCTCGATCTCGCCGCCTGCTGGCATCCGATCGCGCTGGCTCGCCAGGTTGCGGCCGCGGCCGGGTTGCCCGGTGTGCTTCCGGCCGACATCGACCTGGCGGGCGAGCGCTACGACGCGGTGAAGGCCCTCACCGAGGACGGCGTCTTCACAGGCACGGAATGCGCGCCGGGTCTCTTCTGTCCCGATGATCCCATCGCACGGTGGGTGATGGCGGTGTGGCTTGTGCGTGTGCTCGACGGCCAGGATCCCGAGCCGGTCAGCGCCTCCAGGTTCGCGGATGTGGACGGCGACCTGTGGTGGGCCGCCCACGTGGAGCGCCTCGCGGAGTTGGGCGTCACCGGCGGCTGCAGGCGCGAGCCGGCCCAGTACTGCCCCGACGATCCGGTGACCCGGGGCCAGATGGCCACGTTCCTGAGGCGGGCCTTCTCCTTCCCCGCGGCCGCCCCCCGGGGGTTCGAGGACACGGGCGGCAGCGTCCACGAGGCCAACATCGACTCCCTGCACCGCGCCGGGATCACCGCGGGCTGCTCCACCGAGCCGATGCGCTTCTGCCCAGAGCAGGCCACCAGCCGGGTGCAGATGGCGCTGCTCCTCGAGCGGGTCCGCAACTATCTCAACTGAGGGAAGGGCGCCCTCACCGAGCCTCTAGCCTGTGCGGTGATGGCCAAGCGCAAGCGGCGGGTCCCTGCCGGGGTGGGAGCGGGCCGCGCCCCTGTGTCGAGTCCACCGGTGCGGGCCGGGCTGGTCAGCTCCCAGCGGTCCGTGCCCGCGGGCATCAACCGCCCGCCCTATACCCGGCTGCCGGGCGGTGAGCCCGGGCCGTCGGTGTCGTCCGTGGTCCGCACGTCGGAGGAGCTGGCGGCCATGCGCCGGACCGGGGCCCTGGCCGCCGAGGTGCTGATCGCGGCCTGCGGCCGGGTGACCGAGGGGATCACCACCGACGCCATCGACCGGTTCGTGCACGACACCGCGGTGGCCGCGGGCTCCTATCCCAGCCCGCTCGGGTACCGGGGCTTCCCGAAGTCGGTGTGCACATCGGTCAACGAGGTGATCTGCCACGGGATCCCCGACTCCCGCCGGCTGGCTGCCGGCGACATCGTCAACATCGACGTGACCGTGTACCGCGAGGGCGTCCACGGCGACACCTCGGTGACGCTGATGGTGGGGGAGGTGGACGACCACTCCCGCCGGCTGGTGGACGAGACCCGCACCGCCCTCTACAAGGGCATCAGCGCGGTGCGTGCGGGCGTGCCGGTGTCGGAGATCGGCCGGGCCATCGAGACCCACGCCTCCAGGCACCGCCTCGGGGTGGTGCGGGAGTTCATTGGGCACGGCGTGGGCACCGAGTTCCACTCCGGCCTGCAGGTGCCCCACTACTACGACCGGCGGGCCGCCACCGTGCTGGAGGAGGCCATGACCTTCACCATCGAGCCGATGCTCACGCTGGGCTCGCCCGAGGCCGCCATGTGGGACGACGGGTGGACGGCGGTGACCCTCGACGGCCGCCGGACCGCCCAGTTCGAGCACACTCTGGCCTGCACCGCCGACGGAGCGGAGATCCTCACCCGCACCGCCTCCGGCGAGTGCGCCCACGAGCTGTTCATCGAGCCGATCGGCTAGCTCTCGCCGACGGCCGGCTGTGGCCGCTATTCCACGAGTTGTTCCGCGAGCTACTCGACGAGCACGATCGCCGGTTCCGCGACGCTGGGTGGCTCGCGGTGCTGTCTCAGGTCGGAGCGCACGCTGGCGGCGTGGGCAAGCACTACCAGCAGTACGGCGACGAGCAGCACCGCGAGCCATCCCAAGGGGCCGAGACTCACGTCCGGGTCGGGCGATGCGGCCCGCCGGATGCTGGGACCGCAGGGTGCGAGTGTCATGTCACCCTCGTCGGATCGGGTCTGGTCCCTGCCCTGTGGCGCGTCGGGGGATCGGGGCCCGGCCTCGCGGAGTGGGCTGATGGAGTCGGTGCGAGGCGGGGCCTCGGGGGGTGCCC
>VYCW01000110.1 GCA_009843735.1 Acidimicrobiaceae bacterium
TCCTCCCAGTTCTCCCGGCCGCCCATCAGGCTGACGTGGAAGTCGTAGCCGTTGACTCGCATGTTGAGCATGTCGAACATGCCCATCTGCGGCCAGCGGCCGTCGTTGGCCGCGCACAGCGGGGTGATCCCGTCGGCCGCCATCGTGTCGCACAGCGCCTTGAACTCATCCCAGGTGGTGGGGATGGAGTAGCCGTTGTCGGCGAAGACGCTCTTGCGGTAGTGGACCGCCCAGGGATAGAAGTACAACGGCACGAAGTACTGCTTGCCGTCGAGGCCCGAAGCGGCGCTCCGGAAGCCGTCGGACATGCCGGGGAGGTTGTCCCACACGTCGGAGATGTCGCCGACGACGCCCTTGCTGGCGAAGGCCCTCATGCGGTAGCCGGCGAACCACGCCACCACATCGTCGGGCTGCTGGATGTAGGTGTTGAAGTTCTCTTGGTAGGTGTTGTGGTCGATGGTGTTGATCATGGTGTCGACACCGGTCGCGGCGACGGCCGCGGCCAGGGCGGCCCTGGGCTTCTCGTCGGAGTAGTTGGAGCCGAGCGTCGTCGTGCCCACACCGGTCTCCGCCGCGGCGGTGGTTGTCGGCGCAGCGGTTGTGGCCGGAGCCGCGGTGGTCGTCGGCGCCGGAGCTTCGTCATCGCCACAGGCTGCGAGCAGAGCAGCACCGCCGACGGCGGCAGCGCCGCTGCCGATCACGAAGTTGCGGCGGCTGAGTCCGGGGAGCCTCAGCGCAGTCTTGGAGTCGTCAGTCATGTCTCCCTCCTGGGATCCTGGTCGGGTTGTTGGGGACTCGCGTGGACAGCGCATTCCGAGCAGCCCTCACTGACCCGCTCATCACGCCGTCACCTATTCATAGTATCATACGATTAGTAAGCTGACAAGGGCTCAGGTAGGCTCGATGCATGGACTTCGATGTCCGCACCGGTACCGGTCTGCGCCAGCGCACGGTCGAGAGCATCGGGTACCGGATAATCGATGGCACCTACCCTCCCGGGCACCGCTTCAAGAACCAGGATGACCTGTCGGTGGAACTCGGGGTCTCCCGCACGGTTCTGCGCGAGGCTCTCGGACTGCTGCGGGACAAGGGACTGATCGAGTCTCGTCCGAAGGCCGGCACGGTCGTGGCTGCCTACCGCTCCTGGAACCTGCTCGACGCCGACGTCCTCCGCTGGAGCATCGCTTCACGCTCAGCCCCTACGACGCTCACGCATGTCGGCGAAGTGCGCCGGATAATCGAACCTGAGGCCGCGAGGCTGGCTGCCCGCCGTCGAAGCGACGAGGCGGCCGCCGAGATCGTCGAGCTCTATGAGGCGATGACCGAGGTGGTTAGCGACTATCCCCGCTACATCGCAGCCGACCTGGCCTTCCACGACGCCGTGTTCCACGCGGCCGCCAATCCCATGCTGTCCCAGATGGCGGAGATGGTCCGGGTCGCCCTCGAGGGGAGCCGGCGATTGACGGTGCACGTTCCCGGCGGCCCTGCGACCACGTTGGATCTCCACTCTCAGGTGGCCCGGGCCATCGAGAGCCGGGACGAGGACGAGGCTGCCCGGGTCATGACCGAGTTGATCGAGGTCTCGGTCAACGACCACCTGCAACGGATGCTGCAGGCAGCCGAGCACGACGGGCAGTCGGCCGACTTGGCGGCAGACTGGGTGGGGAAGCTGCTTGAGACCTGACGGCCCGAGTCAGGATTCCCCCCGTTTCGACGTGCTCGCGCTGGGCGAGTCGATGCTCACCCTGTACCGCGACGCCGGCGCTCCTCACGCCTTCGCCTGGGATGTCTGCGGGGCCGAGTCGAACACCGCCCGCTACTGCGCCGCGCTGGGCCTGAAGAGCGGCTGGATCAGCCGGCTGGGCACCGGCATGGCCGGGTCGCTGGTGCATGACGAGGTCGCCGGCAGTGGCGTCGACACATCCTTGGTCGAGTTCTGCGATGGCGCACCCACCGGCATGATGCTCAGGGATTCGCCGGAGCGCGCCCAGCGGGTCGACTACTACCGCAGGGGGTCGGCCGCGTCTGGAATGTCCCCTGAGGCGGTCCCCGTCGAGGCGTGCCTGGAGACCAGGGCGCTTCATCTCACCGGAATAACACCGGCGCTGTCGGACGGATGCCGCAGACTGGTCGAGACACTCCTGTTGGAGCCCTCCGACGCCTTGAGATCGTTCGATCTCAACTGGCGTCCCGCCCTCTGGCCCGACGGGCCGCCGCGCCAGCTGTTCCTGGATCTTGCGAACCGCGCCGACATCGTCTTCGTCGGGCTGGACGAGGCCTCGGCCGTCTGGGGCCTCGGTGAGCCGCAGGCGGTCAGGTCGGCGCTGCCGGGTCCGAGGATTGTGGTCGTCAAGGACGCCGCGAACGGCGCCTACGCCTTCTCGGGCGCCACGGCGCACTTCGAACCCGCACTGCGAGGCCCGATCGTGGGTCCCCGGGGAGCCGGCGACGCCTTCGCGGCGGGGTTCCTGTCCGGCTACCTGACCCATCCCGAGGACCTGAAGCGATGTCAGCGGCTCGGCCACGTGGTGGCCATGAGCGCGATGGTCTCGGAGTTGGACGTGGGGCCACTGCCCGAGAAGGCCGAGATCGACGCGATGCTGGATCTGAGCACCGACGATTGGCGGAGCCTGACCTACCCGCACCCGCCGGGCTCCCCGGCGGTGGACGGCTAGCCGGGCTGATCGCCCAGAGAGCAGGCCCAGCGGTAGCAGGCGTCGATCTGGGGCTCCAGTTCCTCGACGGTGCCGTTGTTGTCGATCACGAAGTCGGCCACCTCCAGGCGCGACTCGCGGCCGGCCTGGTTGGCGATACGGGCCCGGGCGTCGTCGTCGGACAGGCCCCGTTGGGCCACGAGACGCTGCACCGCCGCCTCGGGGTCGGCGTCCACCACCACAATGCCGGCCAGGTCGCGGTAGCGCTCTGCGATCGGCTCCCCGCCGGGGCGGACCAGCAGCGGGATGTCGAGCACCACCACCGCGCCGGGCGACTGCTCGGCGGCTGCGGCCCTGCGCCTGGCCATCTCCTCGCCCACCGCCGGATGGACGATGGAATTGAGAGCAGCCAACTCGCCGGCGTCCTTGAACACGACTGCGGCCACCGCGGCCCGGTCGAGGGTGCCGTCGGCGGCCACCACGGTCGGTCCCCACCGGCGCACGATGGCGTCGAACACCGGCTCACCGGGCTGCTGGAGGTCCCGCACGATCTCGTCGGCGTCGATGAGGATCGCGCCCCTCTCGACCAATCCGGCGCCCACCGTCGACTTGCCGGCGCCGATACCCCCCGTCAGCGCGATCTCAGGCAGAGGTCAGGTCTCGTCGGCGGGGACATCGGAAGCCTCGTCGGCCACGGCCGCGACCTCTTCGCCCGCTGATCCCGGATCGGCGTCCTCGCCCTCGTCGTCGGCGTAGTCCTCGCCGGCCTCGGAGTAGTAGTCCTCCCAGGCCTGCTGACCCTCGGAATCGCCGGCGCCGATGTAGTTGCCCTCTTCGTCGTAGGCGTGGTCGCCGAAGTGCTCCTGGTACTCGGCCGCGACCACACCGCCCTCGGCGGCCTGCTTGATCGACAGGCTGATGCGGCGGCGCTGCAGGTCGAGGTCGATGATCTTCACCCACAGCTCCTCGCCGGGGGTCACGACCTGCTCGGGCAGCTCCACATGGTGCGCGGACATCTCCGAGATGTGCACCAGGCCCTCGATGCCGTCGCCGACCTGCACGAACGACCCGAACGGCACCAGCTTGGTGATGCGCCCGTAGACCAGTTCCCCCACCCTGTGGCTGGCCGCGAACTCCTGCCAGGGATCCTGCTGGGTGGCCTTGAGCGACAAGCTGATCCGCTCCCGCTCCAAGTCCACCTCCAGCACCTGCACGTCGATGCGGTCGCCGGCCGATACCACCGCGCTCGGGTGGTCGACATGCTTCCACGACAGCTCCGACACGTGGACGAGTCCGTCCATGCCGCCGAGGTCGACGAAAGCGCCGAAGTTCACCACCGACGACACCACGCCGCTGCGGATCTCGCCGGGCCGGAGGTTGTCGAGGAACGCCTCGCGCTGCTCTCGCTGGGTCTCCTCCAGCCACGCCCGGCGGCTCAGCACCACATTGTTGCGGTTCTTGTCGAGCTCGATGATCTTGGCGTCGAGCTCGCGGCCCACGTACGGCTGAAGGTCACGCACCCGGCGCAGCTCCACCAGCGAGGCAGGCAGGAAGCCCCGCAGGCCGATGTCGACGATCAGCCCGCCCTTCACGACCTCGATGACCATGCCCTTCACCGCGGCGTTGGATTCCCGGAGCTCCTCGATGCGACCCCAGGCCCGCTCGTACTGGGCCCGCTTCTTGGACAGGACCAGCCGGCCCTCCTTGTCCTCGCGGGTGATTACCAGGGCCTCGATCACCTCTCCCAGCGCGACCACCTCGCCGGGGTCGATGTCGTGGCGGATGCTCAGCTCCCGGGCCGGGATGACGCCCTCGGACTTGTACCCGATGTCGAGCAGGACTTCTTCCTTGTCGATACGGACGACCGTGCCCTCCACGATCTGGCCGTCCTCGACGACCACCATGGTTGAGGCGTAGGCGTCGTCGAGGCTGATGTCGCCCAGGTCGTCCTCGACGATCTGGCGCGGGATGTAGGTGCCGTCCTCGGCGAAGGTGCCCATGTCGGCGGGCGGGGCCGGCTCGAGGATGGCGGTAGCAGTGTCGGTCACGGTGTCTTTCCGGGCAGGTCTGATAGGCGGATGGGACCCAGTGAGGCTACCGGCGGAAGCGCCGGACCGGTTCAGCCTTTGGCGCCGGCCCAAGTGCTGGCCACCTGGAGGTCGACCTCCAGCGGAACCCGCAGTTCGAAAGCGCCCCGCATCACCTCTCGGGTCAGCTCAGAGGCCGGTCCGACCTCGGCGTCAGGAGACTCGAGGATGATCTCGTCGTGGACCTGCAGCACTATGCGCGACTCGAGCCGCTCTGCCTCCAGGGCCCGGTGGAGACGCACCAGCGCGACCTTGAAGATGTCGGCGGCCAGTCCCTGGATGCCCGCGTTCATGGCCTGGCGCTCGCCGGCCTGGCGCAGCCGCACGTTTGGGCTGGCCAGCTCGGGGATCTGCCTGCGCCGCCCGAAGAGGGTCTCCGTGTAGCCCTTGCTGCGAGCCTCGGCCACGGTGCGGTCCATGTAGTCGCGCACTGCGGGGAAGGCCTCGAAGTAGGCGTCGAGGATCTCGGCGGCCTCGCCGGTTGCGATGTTGAGCCGCTGGGCCAGGCCGTACGCCTCCATCCCGTAGGCCAGCCCGTAGGACACCATCTTGGCGGTGGACCGCTTCTCCACCCCGACCTCGGAAGCGTCGACATCGAAGACCCGGGCCGCGGTGGCGGTGTGGATGTCGTCCCCGGCCTCGAAGGCCGCGATCAGCCCGGGATCCTCGGCCAGGTGGGCGATGCATCGAAGCTCGATCTGGTCGTAGTCGGCGACCAGCAGCCTGCAGCCGCCAGGGGCCACGAAGGCGGTGCGGAACACCCGGCCCCGCTCGGACCGCACTGGGATGTTGTGGAGGTTGGGCGCGTCGGAGCTGAGCCGGCCGGTGCGGGCCACGGTCTGGTTGAACGTGGCCCGGATGCGCTCGTCCGGGCCGATCTCGGCCAGCAGGCCGACCCCGTAGGTGGAGCGCAGCTTCTCCACCTCTCGGTAGCCGAGCAGATGGTCCACGATGGGATGCTCACCCCGGAGCTTCTCCAGGGACTGCGCGTCGGTGGAGTAGCCGGTCTTGGTGCGCTTGGTGGGGGTCAGTCCGAGATCTTCGAAGAGAACCTCGGCCAGCTGCTTGGGCGAGTTGACGTTGATGGGCCGTCCCGCGTCGGTCAGCACCTGCTCGCGCAGTTGTTCAGCCTCGGTGTCGAGCTCGTCGCGGATCCTCTCCAGAACCGAACGGTCCACCGCGATCCCGATGTGCTCCATGCGGGCCAGCACCCGCACCAGCGGCACCTCCACGTCGTCGTTGAGGCTCTCCAGGCCCTGCGCGACCAGCGCCTCCCGCAACGGCGTGACCAGGCGGTCGATGGCCAGCGCGGCCCATCCGGCCTGCTCGTGGGGCTCGATGGAGTCGCCGTCGAGGTCCAGCCGCCCCTCCTCGGGCGCGTTGGAGGGCGGGTCGATGCCGGCATACCGGCCGGCCAGGTCGCTCAGGTCGTAGCGGGCGTCGGCCGGGTCGAGCAGGTAGGCCGCCAGCATCGTGTCGATCAGCGGGTCGCGCATCTCGATGCCGCGGTCCAGCAGCGAGCGCATGAGGGCCTTGGCCCCGTGAGCGGCCAGCGGCCGGCTGGAGCCTCGGTCGGCGCTGCCGGCCGGACCGGACAGGAGATCGGCCAGCGCAGCCGACACGGTGGCGTTGTCGAGGAGGGGGCCACCGACGAAGGCCACCCGGCTGGCGGCTCCGTCGACCACCCAGGCCAGGCCACCCTCGAGTCCCGCGGTCGGAGCGGTCAGCGCCAGGGGCGGGGCCGACGCACCCTGTGCGGCCGCAGCCCGCAGGGCCTCGGCGGCCGCCGCAGGCGTTTCCACCACCTCCACCTCGGGCGTAAGCGCCCTGGTCGATGGACCCTCTGCGGCGTCGGTGCCGAGCGAGTCGCCGAGAGCCTCGGCCAGGCGAGTGTGCAGGGTGCGGAACTCCAGGAAGTCGAACAGCTTGCGCACCGCCTGGGCGTCCACTTCGCCGAGGGTGAGATCGTCGAGTCGGGCCTCCAGCGGCACATCGCGCACCAGCAGCATGACCTCCGCGTTGGTGCGGACCTGGTCCTCTGCAGCCGCGAGGTTCTCTCGCAGCTTGGGCGTGAGCTCATCGAGGGAGGCGAATATGCCGTCGAGGTCGCCCTTGGTGTTGATCAGCTTGGCCGCGGTCTTCTCCCCCACCCCGGGCACTCCGGGGAGGTTGTCGCTGTTGTCGCCCCTCAGCGCCGCATACTGCACGTAGTCGGCGGGCTTCACGCCGGTGCGGCCCAGGATCCCGGCCTCGTCGTACAGCTTGTAGTCGGAGACGCCGCGCACGTTGTAGAGCACCTTCACCTGGGGGTCCTCCACCAGCTGGTAGGTGTCTCGGTCGCCGGTGACCACGATGACGTCGTCGCCGGCGTCGCGGCCTTCGGTGGCCAGGGTGGCGATCACGTCGTCGGCCTCGAACCCGGGAGCGTCGACGGTGGGCACGGCCAGAGCCTCGAGCACCTCCCTGACCAGTCCCATCTGCTGGCGCAGGATGTCAGGCGCCGAGTCGCGGGTCCCCTTGTAGGTGGGGACCATCTCGTGCCGGAAGGTCGGCTCGGGCCGGTCGAACGCGACCACGACCTTGTCGGGCTGGTGGTCGCGCCACAGGTTGATCAGCATCGACGTGAAGCCGAACACCGCGTTGGTGATCTGGCCCGAGGCGGTGGCCATGTCGGTGGGCAGGGCGAAGAAGGCCCGGTAGGCCAGCGAGTTGCCGTCGATCAGCATCACCTTGGCCATGGCAGAGAATCTACGGCAATCGGCGCGACGGCCGTAGGGTCACGGTGCGATGCGGTCCTCGAGCACGTCGCCGGCCACATCTTGCATGGTGCGGCGCTGCGACATGGCAGTGCGCTGGATGAACACGTAGGCGTCCTGCTCGCTCATCCCGTGGCCGTCGATCAGCCGTCCCTTGGCCCGATCTAGGAGCTTGCGCACCTCCAACCGGCCCTCGAGGTCGCCGACCCGGCCTTCGAGTGCTTCCATCTCCTTGAAGCGGGCCAGGGCCAGATCCACCGCGGGTACCAGCGCGTCGCGCCGGTACGGCTTCACGAGATAGGTCATGGCTCCGGCCTCCCGGGCCTGCTCGATCAGCTCGCGCTGGCTGAAGGCGGTGAGGATCACTACCGCCGTTCCCCGCTGCGGCGCGATCTGCCGGGCCGCCTCGATCCCGTCGAGACCGGGCATCTTCACATCGAGGATGGCCACGTCGGGACGGTGCTCGGCCACCAGCGCCACCGCCTCGTCGCCCCGGCCGGTGTCGGCCACCACGTCGAAGCCCTCCTCGCGCAGGGTCTCGACCAGGTCGAGCCGGATGATGGACTCGTCCTCGGCCACCACCACCCGGACCGCGTCCGGTGAGCCGGCGCTCACGGTGCGCTGAACCGATCCAGCAGGGCGTCCTGGTCGGCTTCGAGGCGGACGATGCGCTCCGCGATCTCGTCGCGGTGGCGTCGCAGCCGCTCGGCGTGCCGGCTGGCCTCCCGGTACTCGCGCTCCGCGATGGGCGTCTCCGACACCAGTGCTCGCAGGCGGCTCTCGTCGGCCTCGTCGGTGACCTGCAGGAGCTGCTCCTCGCACACGAGCAAGTCGGTCCGCAAGGTGCTCAACTGCCGTCCGATTCCCCGCAGACGGCGCTCGATCCGGTCCCGGGACATGCAACCCAGTCTAGGTGCCGTCCGTCGGCACCCTGGCCGAACGGTGAGGTCCGGGAGCCGTTGCGCACCGGCTGCGGCTGTGCACTAGCCCGCCGTCAGCCGTCCAGAAGTTGCTGTTCGATCTGGTGGAGCACCTCGTAGCAGGGCAGCACTGAGGCCACGCCGGCGACCGGCTCGCGCCCCTCGACGATGGCTGCGATGAAATCGCGGTCCTGTAGCTCGATGCCGTTCATCGAGACGTCCACGCCGGAGACGTCTACGGGCTCTTCGCTGCCGGTCACCAGATCGTCGTAGCGGGCGATGTAGGTGCCGGTGTCGCCGATGTAGCGGAAGAACGTCCCGAAGGGTCCGTCGTTGTTGAACGACAGGGCCAGGGTGCACAGCTGGCCGGCCTCGGTGAGCAGCTGGATCGACATGTCCATGGCGATGCCGAGCTCGGGGTGGGTGGGTCCCTGCATGGCCTGGGCGGCGACGACGGGGCTGCCGGTCTGGTACTGGAACAGGTCGACGGTGTGGGCGGCGTGGTGCCAC
>VYCW01000039.1 GCA_009843735.1 Acidimicrobiaceae bacterium
CCCACCTCCACCTCGATGACGCGGACGGCGGTCAACTCGAGCCCCAGCACGCGGCTCAGCAGGGCCCGGGTGAAGTGCTTGACCTTGGCGCCGCCCCACACCGTTAGCACGCCTGATCCGGGGTCGTAGTCGGCCACCAGCCCGCGGGTCTCCATCGGCGCCGCGGCCAGGCGATGGACCCGCAGCCGGCGGCGAACCACCACATCGGCCCGCGCGAACGCCTCGTCGACGTCCCCGTAGCGGTAGGCGAGCCGGCCGATGGCGTTGCTTCCGAAGCTCTCATGCACCGACGGCTGGGAGGACTCCGTCGCTTCTCTTGGGTCGAGGACCGGCTCCAGCTCCTCGAGGTCGACGGAGACGAGTTCGGCCGCGTCCTCGGCCACATAGGGGTCGTAGGCCACGACCACCGCGACCGGTTCGCCGACGTAGCGGACGACATCGGCGGCCAGGGGTGCCTGCAGCACCGCGTTCGCCTCGGGCGACTCGGCGAACGGGAGCCGGATCGGTATCCGGATGTCGTCGATGTCCTTGGCGGTGATGGCCGCCACGACGCCACCGACCCTGAGGGCTTCGGAGGTGTCGACGCCGAGCAGCCGGGCGTGGGCCGACGGGCTCCGCACCACTCGGGCGTACACCTGGCCCTCGAGCCGGATGTCGGCCACGTAGGTTCCTCCGCCGGTGAGCAGCTCCCGATTCTTGCGCCTGGGCGCGGGGCTCCCGATGAGCCCACCGCGGGGCGCGCTCACGGGCCGCCTCGCAGTCTTCTCAAGGCGCGCTCGACCAGGTGCGATACGAGCGCTCTGCGGTAGGTGCCGTCGGCGTGCCAGTCGCCGGCGCCCGGGTCGCAGGTCTCCGCGGCCAGCCGGCCGCCCTCGACGACGGTGTCGTCGTCTAGGGCTGAGCCTGACAGGGCCGCTTCGGCGTGGAGGGCCCGCACCGGCGTCGGGCCGACGCTCCCGAGGGCGATCCTCACATCGTGGGCCGATCCGTCATTGGCCAGCCGGCATCCGGCGGCCACCGAGGCGTAGGCGAAGTCGCCGACTCGGGGGCTGAACTCCTCGAACACCGACCGGAACCCAGCGCCCGGCGTTGGGAACCGGGCCTCGACCAGGACCTCGTCGGAGGTGGCCGCGGTGGTCAGCGGGGCCCGGAAGAAGTCACCGGCGGGCACCGTGCGGACACCCCGGACGCTCCTCAGGACGATCTCCGCGTTGAGGGCGGAGGCGACCACGCCAAGCTCGCCGGCAGGGTCGGCATGGGCCAGGCTCCCGCCGAAGGTGCCCCGGACCCTTATCGGCAGGTGGCCTATGAGCGAGGCCGCCTCCCGGAGGGCCTGCCAGGGGCCGCTGAGATCGGCTCGCTCGAGGGTTGCGTGCCGGACGAGCGCTCCGACCCGCAGGCAGCCGTCCTGTTCGTCGAGGGCGTCGAGTTCCTGCACCCCCCCGATGTCGATGAGGTGGCTGGGCCGGGCCAGCCTGAAGGCCAGCAGCGGCAGCAGGCTCTGGCCGCCGGCCAGCAGCTTGGCGTCCTCCCCGGCCTCATCGAGAAGCGCGACGGCTTCGTCGAGCGTGCCTGCCGCCGCGTAGGCAAAGGGCGGGGGCTTCATCCGGAGCGCCGGCTGGTGGCCCGGCAGTCCAACGCAGCCTGGAGCACGGGCACCGCACCGGTGCAGCGGCACAGATTCGAGGAGACCACCTCCAGGATCCGGTCCCGTCCCGCCTCTGGTTCGGAGCGCATCAGGCCCTCGATCAGCATGAGGAAGCCGGGTGAGCAGAACCCGCACTGCAGGGCGTCGTTGTCATCGAAGGCCTGCTGCAGGGTGCTGAGCTCGTCGCCGTCAGCGAGGCTCTCGACCGTCTCTATGTCGTGGCCCTGCCCTTGGACGGCCAGCATCAGGCACGAGCGGACGGCGGCGCCGTCCAGCAGGATCGTGCAGGATCCGCACACGCCGTGCTCGCAGCCGAGGCGCACGCTGGTGAGGCCGGCGTCGCGCAGAGCGTCGGCCAGGGTCCGCCTGGGCGGGACGCGAACCTCCCGCGGCGCGCCGTTTACGGTCAGGGCGACGGCAACCGACTCATGGGGGTCGAGCCATCCAGCCATGGGGCGGTCACACGGAGGCGGCGGCGGGTTCCGCGAGCTCCCGCAGGAGTCTCCGGTAGACGATCGACCCGGAGTCGGCCAGCTTGAGGTGGAGCTCCTCGCGGGGGTCGAGGGGCAGCTCGGCCGGGTCCTGGGCCTCGACCACGAGGCGGTCCTGCTCCATCACCTCACCGAACCCGGCCCCGAAGTCGGCGTCGGGGGTGTCGAAGGAGTGGTTGCGCGACAGCCACGAGAAGATGCGGGTCTCGGCCCGGTCGGTGGGTGAGGCGATGAACGTGATGGTGGTGATGTCTCCCGCCTTCGACTCACCCTGCTCGGACCAGGTCACGCCGCCGCTGACGGCCACTACCGACTTGCGGTCGTGCAGGGTGAACGGCAGGTGCAGCGTGTAGTCGCGCAACAGCACGCTGTCGTCATAGGCGTACCTCATGCCGTCGCCGGTGACCTCGACATCGAAGGGCTTAATGAACGCGCCGTCAGCCAGTTCGGTGAACCCCTCGTGCACGAAGTTGAAGTGGGCGAAGTCGATGGCGTTCTCCAGCATCCGTCCCGCGGACGACTGCCAGCACCACGTGCCCACCAGGAACACGTGCCAGTCGTCGCTGTGCCAGTCGTCGTCGGGCCACGGCGGAAGATCGGCCACTGGTTCGTCGGGCGCGATCCACACCGCGCCGTGGTCCTCGCGTACGTGGTAGCGGTGGACTCTGGCCTGGCTCGGGATCGCGCCGCCGGCTCCCAGAGCGGGGATGAAGGCCACTTTGCCGGTGCGGTCGTACTGCCAGCCGTGATAGGGGCACATCAGGCGCCCGTCGCGGATGCACCCGCCCGACAGCGCCACCCCCCGGTGCACGCACTTGTCGCGCAGCGCCACCAGGCCCTCGTCGTCGCGGTACAGCACGATGGTCTCGCCCAGCAGCCTCACCTGCATGGGCTCGGTGGTGACCTCTTCGGAGACCGCGACCGGATGCCAGTAGTTCCTCAGTGCCTGATCAAGCATCGGCGTTCCCCCTCCTGTGTCTATGTCAGGGCGCTTTCGACATGTCGACGATGGCGGCGACCATGCCACCCCCGGCGGGACCCTGCTGGAGGGCCGCCACCGAGCAGTACACGGCCGGATCCCCGATGGCGGCGGCCGCCACCGCACCAACGGCGCCCTTGGTGTGGTGGGTGTGGTGGATGTCGGAGTCGTTGATCGACACGAGCCGGCGACCCCGCAGCCGGCCCGACGGGTCGGTCTCGCACTTGATGAAGCAGTTCACGACGGCATCGCCCAGGTCACTGGGATGGGGCCGGTCGGGCAGGTCAAGACCGGCTGAGCGGATGGCGTCGTAGATGCCGTCGAAGTCGAGGGCGTCGCGCATGACCGAGTGGCCGATGCGGAAGTCGCCGCCCGCGCCGGCCTTGTTGCCGACTACCACGATCTGGGCGGGATCCTGCTCGACCCCCGAGGAGCAGGACGCCACCGACGAGTACAGGTCGAGGTCGCTGGCGATCTGCTCGGGGCGAGGCAGATCGAACTCGCCGACGGCGTACCCGATGCCGAGCGCAGCCGTTGCGTTGGACACCGCCATCGACTCCATGGTGTCGGTCATCACCACATCCTTGCCCCGGCTGCGGGCGTCTTCGATGCGCTCCCGGGTCAGCAGCGGGGTCTTGGACTGCACGAAATGGACATCGGCGGGATCGGTGATGCCCGCGTCGGCCATCGCCGCGCGCACGCCCTCGGCCACCTTCTCCACCATCGGCAGCCGGCCGATCTCCTCGGGCAGGATCGCCTCGGACATGGTCACGCCCACCGCCAGCCGCTTCTCGTCGCCAGCGCTGCCATTGCCCGGGACCCGGGCGAAGACGTTCATGTGGGGCGCGATCACGCCGTCGGTGCCGCCGGACCACACGATGGGCATGCGGTCGATCTCCGACGGCGACCGGGTTCCATGCGTGTTGAGAAAGTCGCGGAATACGCGGTCGGCCAGGATCCGGGAGAAGTCGTTGACCCCGCCGTTGCCCTCGGTCTTGCCTATCACGCCGAGGATCTGATCGGCGGTGAACGAGCCGGCCTCGATCTCGGCCAGCAAGCCGCTCATGTCGCTCACGAACTCGAAGGGGATCTTGCGTACGACGATGGGCATCAAGTGGCTCCTGTGGTCTCGCTGTGGGGGATTGGCAGTACCGGGGACTCTAGGGGTCTAACCGCCGCCGCCAGCGTGGTCGACTCCGAAGAAGAGCGACTGCAGCGCCGCGTCCTCCAGGACCTCCTGGCTCGACACGGGCTGGCCGAGCACGCCGGCCTGCATCACGTACACCCGGTCGCAGTGGGGCAGGCAGATGAGCGGGCTCTCCTCGATCACCCACATAAGGGTCGTGCCCGAGTCGCGGATGCGCAGGATGTCGTCGATCCGCTCCCGAACTATGGCGGGAGCCAGTCCCGTGGTGGGCTCGTCGAGGGCTAGGAAGCGGGGTCCGGTGATCATGGCGCTGGCCAGGGCCAGCATCTGGCGCTCGCCGCCCGACAGCGTGCTGGCGTTCTGACCCATGCGGTCGCTCAGGGCCGGGTACGACTCAGCCACCTCGCTCACGCGCCGGCGGATCTCGACCGGGCTGGATCCCCGCAGCGCCACCGACAGGTTGTCGCGCACGCTCAGGTCGGGGAACGTGTTGTTCTCCTGGGGCACGTAGCCCATGCCGAGTTCGGCCAGGCTGTGCGCGGGGTGGCGCCGCAGGTCGGCGCCCTCGAAGCTCACCGACCCGCCCGCCGGCGGCAGCAGGCGGAAGATCGTCTTCAGCAGCGTGGACTTGCCGGCGCCGTTGGGACCCACCACGGCCACGATCTCACCGGCGGCCACCTCGAGGTCGACGCCGTGCAGCACCGGGAAGCCGCCGTAGCCGGCCTCGAGGGCCTCGACGCGAAGGACGGCCTCGCTCATGCTCCCTCGCCCTCCGCACCGTCCTCGCCGAGGTACACCCGCATGACGTCGGGGTTGGCGGCGATCTCGGCCGGAGGCCCCGAGGCCAGCAGCGCGCCCCGATCGAGCACATGGACCTCGTCGGCGATCTGCATGAGGAACGAGAGGTTGTGGTCGATGATCAGGCTGCCCAGCCCCCGCTCGTCGCAGAGCCGCCGCACGAGCTGCGACAGCCGTCCGATGTTGGCCGGGGCGACCGCGGCGGCCGGCTCGTCGAGCAGCAGCATCTTGGGCTCGGCCATCAGCGAGCGGGCGAACTCGAGAAGCTTGCGGTCGCCGGCTGACAGCTCGTCGGTACGGACGTCAAGTAGCTCGGCCATGCCCAACTCTGCGGTGATCTCCTCGGCACGGTCCCCGGACGCCCGCTCATGGTCCCGGGCCTTGCGGCTCAGTCCGAGAGCCCCGACTGGGGTCTCGGCGAAGTGGGGGGTTGCCGCGGCCAGCAGGCTCTCGCGCACGGTGAGGGTGGTGAATCCGACCGGGGTCTGGAACGTCCTGATGAGCCCCAGCTCGGCTACCCGCCACGGCGGCAGCCCGTCGATGCGCTGGTCGCCGAAGCTGATCGACCCCCGATCCGGGGGGTCGAAGCCGGTGATGGCGTTGAAGAGGGTGGTCTTTCCCGCGCCGTTGGGCCCGATCAGCGCGGTGACCCTGTCCTGGGGCATCACCGCCGACACGTCGTCGACTGCGACCACGCCGCCGAAGGTCTTGCGGACCGTGTCGAGCACGAGCTCCATGCCTGCCCCTATCCGCCCGAGCCTTGAGCGGCTCCGGCCGGGCGCGAGTCTCCTGCGGAGCGTCCGGCCGCGCGGTTGCCGGCCCCGAAGGCACTCCGCTCCGAGAACAGCCCGTCGGGACGGAAGCGCAGCACCAGCACCAGCAGCAGGCCCACCAGGAACGGCTCGATGGCGACCAGGATGTTGATGTGGGACGGATCGACCTCGATGAGGCCCACCGCCTCGGTGAACACGATCAGCACGAAGGCTCCGGCGAGGCCTCCCCTGATGCTGCCCAGGCCCCCGATGACCAGCGCGGTCCACACCGTGAAGGTGATGCCCGGCGCGAACAGCTGCGGTGAGATGGCCCGGATGTAGAAGAGGTACACCGGGGCGGTGGCCCCGATGAGGACTCCGGCCAGTATGAAGGTCTTGATCCTCATCCGGTTGACCCGCTTGCCCAGCGCGAGGGCGACCGCCTCGTTGTCGCGGGCGGCCCGCAGCGTCCGGCCGAACGGCGAGATCCCGACCTGGCGGGTGACGAGATACATGACGGCCGCGGCCACCACCGCGATGCCGAGCAGCACGTAGTTGTAGTCGCGGCCAGTGACGAAGCTGTCGAAGGGGCGGTTGATGTTGGGTATCCCCAGCGTGCCCCGGGTGAAATCGGCCTGGATGACCACCAGCTGGCGGATGATCTCGGCGAAGGCCAACGTGGTGATCAGGAAGTACTCGCGCCTTAATCGGAGCGCGGGCGCGCCGATGGCGAAGGCCACCAGACCGGTGAACAGCGCCGACAGCGGCCAGGCCACCCACATCGACAATCCGGGCGCGAACCTCATGCCGAGATCCGGGTCGGCGGTGAGGATTACGTAGCAGTAGCTGCCGGCGGCCAGCAGCCCGGCGATGCCGAGATCCCACATGCCGCCCCAGCCGGACTCGACGTTGAGCGCCATGGCCAGGCTGGCGTAGATCGCCGCCAGCGTCAGCACGCCCACCCAGAAGATGGGATTGGTCATAGCGTTGCCGCCCCGGGTCTGATGGTGGCGATCATGCCACCACCGCGTCCTTACGACGCTGGACGGAGAGGATTCCCTCGGGCCGGAGTATCAGCACCGCGACCAGCACCCCGAAGGCCACCACCGGCCGGTAGGCGGTGGGGATGAACAGCGCCGAGACGTCCATCATGATCCCCAGCAGCAGCCCGGCCAGGATCACACCGGTGATGCTGCGCAGGCCGCCCAGCACCGCGGCGGCCAGCACGATCAGGATGTTGTGCCAGCCGATCTCGGTGTTGACCGCGCCGAGCACGCCGAGCATCACCCCGGCCATGGCTCCGAAGGCCGAGCTGATGAACCAGATCGTGTTGGACACGGTGCGCACCGGCACGCCCCTCACCCGGGCCAGGTCGTCGTTGCTGGCCACGGCCCGGATGGCCCGGCCAAGTCCGGTGGAGTTGAGGAAGATCTGGAGCGCGGCGATGCTGCCAAACGCCAGCCCGATGATGACCAGCTCGTTGGTGGCGATACCGATGCCTGCGAAGCGGTGCAGGCCGCCCGACACGTCGGGGTAGAAGCGGGCCTGGGTTCCGAACAGCGCGAGGATCGCGGCATACATCATCAGCGCCAGCCCGATGGAGGTGAACAGCAGCACGGTGCCGCCCTGGTGGCGCACCGGCTGGAAAAAGACCGCGGACAGCACAACCCCCAGTGCACCGAGCCCGATCACGGTGATGGCGCCGGCCAGGAAGATGTTCATGCCGTAGGTGTCCACCAGCACCACGCCGACGAAGGCGCCCAGCGCCATCATCTGGGCGTGGGCGATGTTTAGGAAGTTCTCGGTCTGCCGCACCAGCGCGAAGCCGAGGGTCGCCACGGCCAGGATGCTGCCGGTGACGATCCCGAAGACGACGTTCTGCACCGCGGACTCCCCGGGTCAGACCCCGACGGCCGACCCGGTGTGCCCGGGCCGGCCGTCGTGGTCAGGCTCGTGTTCGGATTAGGACGGCTTGACCAGCGTCGGGTCGAGCTCGATGTTCTCCCGGACGGCCCAGTCCCCGTCCTGCACGTGGATCACCGCCATCACCGGCGACAGCAGGTTGCCCACGCTGTTCAGGTTCATGTTGGAGGTGGTGCCGTGGTAGTCGATGTCGTTGCCGGCCTCGAGCTCGGCCAGACCCTGGGCGTAGCTGAATACCTCCACGCCCGGCGGGTTGGCGATCTCGGGGATCGCGGCGGCCACCGCCGCGCCGTCGGTGGTGCCGGCCTTAGCCGTGGCCAGCCCCAGGATGATGTACTGGTCGTACTGCCAGGCGTCGTAGAACGCGATCTCGGGCGGGTCGCCGATCTTGGCCTCGAACCGGGGCACATAGGCGTCCCAGGCCGGGTTGTTCTCGGTGTCGTAGGCGGTGGCTCCGACGATGGCCGACGCGCCCTCCACACCGCTGATGATCTCGGCGATCTCGGGGCTGAGAAGGTCGGTCGTCAGGATCAGGGGAATGTCGGAGTAGCCACGGCGCTGCCACTCGTTGAGGAGCGGCACGCCCGTCTCGAAGCCGGCCGCGATGTAGACGGCGTCGGGGCCCGACTCGAAGGCCTGCGCGACCTGAGCCGCGTAGGTGGTCTCCCCGGCGTTGAAGCGGACATCCGCGGTGACGGAGCCGCCCATCTGCTCGGTGAAGACAGCCTTGAAGACATTTGCGGGGCTCTCAGTGCCCTCGCTCAACTCGACCAGCATGGCCACGTTGCGGTAGCCCTCGTCGCGGGCCACCTGGGCGCCGACGATGCCGTTGTCGGTGTCGGAGGGGATGATCCGGAACACCATGTCGCCGCCGGTGTTGTCGAGTTCGGTGGTACCGCAGGTGCTGCAGATCGT